>NZ_CM178725.1:2382035-2689419 GCF_058680895.1 Caulobacter sp. GSs2
GACCAGCGCGCTGGACGGCTTTACGCGTTTCGAATTCGATGACGGCCAGTGGACCCGCGAGGTCTACAGGATCGGGGCCGGCCCGGCCGTTATCGTCATCCATGAAATGCCCGGCCTGCACCCCGGCGTCCTGGCCTTCGCCCGCGACGTGGCCGCGGCCGGCATGACGGTCTTCTGCCCCAGCCTGTTCGGCAAGCCGGCCAAGACCGTCAGCATCGGCTATGCCCTGGGCGAGATCGCCAAGACCCTGTGTGTGCGTCGCGAGTTCAATGCCTGGGCCACCGATCGCTCGAGCCCGATTGTCGACTGGCTGCGGGCCCTGGCCCGGCAGGTCCACAAGGAGTGCGGCGGCAAGGGCGTCGGCGCGGTGGGCATGTGCTTCACCGGCGGCTTTGCCCTGGCGATGATGACCGAGCCATCGGTGGTGGCGCCGGTGTTGTCGCAGCCCTCGCTGCCGTTCGGCAAAAAGGGTGCGGGCTCGCTGGGCTGCTCGGCCGTCGAGATCGCCTGCGCCCGCACCCGCTTTGAGACCGAGGATCTGTCGTTGCTGGCCCTGCGGTTCTCGTCCGACAAGCTGGTGCCCGATGAACGCTTCGAGACCCTGAGGCGCGAGTTCGGCGACCGGGTCGAGACGGTGGAGCTGGCCGACGCCGACGCGGCCAAGGGCGTGCCCATGGCCCCGCATTCGGTGCTGACCCTGCACCTGAACCGCGCCGATCCGCTGGGCCCGACCATGCAGACACGCGACAAGGTGATCGCCTTCTTCAAGGCGCGGACGGCGGCGTAGGGGTGGCTGCTCTCCGTAAAGGGTGGGGTATCGCCTGTGGAGCCACAACCAAAAAGCTGTCATCCCGGACAAGCAAAGCGCAGATCCGGGACCGCCGGAAGCGCTGAGTTCAGGCGTCGGTCCCGGATCGGCGCGCTGCGCGCTTGTCCGGGATGACAGCCGTTTTTGGTCACATGCAATAACCCTCCCCAACAGGGGAGGATCACCGCCGCACTGGACTTATCGCCCCCACAAGCCTAGACACCGCGCCTTGATTTTCCCCCCGCGCTCCGGTGTTCGATCCGCCGGCCGGGCTGTAAGGACATCGCGCCATGAAGCGCCATACCGACAAGACTCCCAAGCCGGCTTCCACGGGCCCGTCGCAGCGCCAGCTTCGCGCCGGCGAACTGATCCGCCACGCCCTGGTGGACATCCTGCGCCATGAAGACCTGCAGGACCCGGCCCTGATCAATGTCTCGGTGACGGTCACCGAAGTGCGGCTGACCCCGGACCTGCGTCACGCGGTCTGTTTCGTTGAGCCCCTGGGCGCCGGCATCGCGCCGAAGATCGAGCGCGAGGCTTCTTCGCCGTCGCGGATCGCCGTCGAGCTGGGCAGCCCCGAGGTGGTGGTCGCCGGCCTCAACCGCGTGGCCAAGTTCCTGCGCGGGCGCTTGGGCAAGACCATCGACATGAAGTTCACGCCGGACCTGAAGTTCATCCACGACGAGAGCTTCAACTCGGCCGCCTATATGAACCGCCTGTTCGACAATCCGGTGGTGCAGCAGGACCTGCGCCGCCTGTCCGATGTGGTCGAGGACGATGATCAAGAAGGCCGGGAAGACTAGTCGTGGCCCGCCGCAAGAAGGGCGACCCCGTCTCGGGCTGGCTATGCCTGGACAAGCCCTATGACCTGACCTCGACCAGCGCCGTCACCCGCGTCCGCCGCGCCTTCAACGCCCAGAAGGGCGGCCATGCCGGCACGCTGGACCCGCTGGCCACCGGCATCCTGCCCATCGCGCTAGGGGAGGCGACCAAAACGGTTCCGTTCCTGGTCGACGCCGACAAGGCCTATCGCTTCACCATCCAGTGGGGTCGCAACACCACCACCCTGGACCGCGAGGGCGAGACGACCGGAACCTCCGATGTGCGTCCGACCCGCGACGAGGTCGAGGCCGTGCTGTCCGAGTTCGTCGGCGAGGTCGACCAGATCCCGCCCAACTATTCAGCCATCAAGGTCGACGGCGAGCGCGCCTATGACCTGGCCCGCGACGGGGTCGAGTTCGAACTGGCGACGCGCAAGGTCAACATCCACGCGCTGCGCGTGCTGGAGGCCCCCGACGTCGACCACATCGTGCTGGAGATGGAATGCGGCAAGGGCACCTATGTCCGCGCCGTGGTCCGCGACCTGGCCGCCCGGCTGGGAACCTGCGGTCACGTTGACCAGCTTCGCCGGACGCGGGTCGGCCAGTTCACCGAGGCGACGGCGATATCGCTGGAAATTCTCGAGAATTTGAGCTATGAGGCCCGCCTGTCGGAGGCATTGCTTCCGGTCGAGACCGCGCTGGACGACATCCCGGCGCTGGCCGTGACCGATGAAGACGCCTTTCGGCTTGCGCAAGGACGCGCCATTGTTCTGCTCCCAAGGCAGGTTGAAACGCTGAAAGCCGAGCTCACGCCCGGCGATCGAACCGTTTCGGCCATGGTGGGAGAGAGACTGGTGGCCTTGTGCGAGATGCGCGCCGGACGGCTCAATCCGGTGCGGGTCTTCCAACTCACCTGAGCGGAGACACACCGATGTCGATCACTGCCGAGCGCAAGACCGCTCTTATCGCCGAACACGCCCGCACTGAGGGTGACACCGGCAGCGCCGAAGTCCAGGTCGCGATCCTCTCCGAGCGCATCGCCAACCTGACCGAGCACTTCAAGACCCACAAGAAGGACAACCACAGCCGTCGTGGTCTGTTGATGATGGTTTCCCAGCGTCGCAGCCTCCTCGACCACCTGAAGAAGTCCGATCTGGGCCGTTATACGGTCCTCATCGAAAAGCTGGGTCTGCGCCGCTAGTTTGGCGCAGTCGGCCGCCTCGCTCACGCGGGGCGGCCGAACGCTTTTATGGAGCGTGACAGTCGAAAGTGGATTCCGGTTTCGACGCCCGTCACGCGACCAAGTTTAGAGCCTACCGTTTCAAGACAGGCCGAAACGGAAGGTTGCTGCGGAACCGCCTCATGCGGCTCCGAACATGTAAGCCGGAGATCACGATCCCCGGACGCCTGTCGAACTGGATGAGGAATACTCGGGACCGCCCTTCGGCCGCCCGCCCCTGTCCGTCCTGAAGGAAATGGGTCCTTCGGAACCGAAAGAAGCAAAAAATGTTCGAAATCATGCGCAAGACGATCGAGTGGGGCGGCAAGACGCTGGTCCTCGAAACCGGTCGCATCGCCCGTCAGGCTGACGGCGCCGTTCTGGCCACCATGGGCGAAACCGTCGTCCTGGCCACTGCCGTGTTCGCCAAGAAAGCCAAGCCCGGCCAGGACTTCTTCCCCCTGACCGTCAACTACATCGAGAAGACCTACGCCGCCGGCAAGATCCCGGGCGGCTTCTTCAAGCGCGAAGGTCGGCCCAGCGAAAAGGAAACCCTGGTTTCCCGCCTGATCGACCGTCCGATCCGCCCGCTGTTCGTCAAGGGCTTCAAGAACGAAGTCCAGGTCGTCTGCACCGTGCTGCAGCATGACCTCGAGAACGATCCCGATATCGTCGCCATGGTCGCCGCCTCGGCCGCCCTGGTGATCTCCGGCGCCCCGTTCATGGGCCCCATCGGCGGTTGCCGCGTGGGCTACGTCAATGGCGAATACGTGCTGAACCCGACGCTCGACGAGCTGAAGGAAAGCAAGATGGACCTGGTCGTGGCCGGCACCGCCGAAGCCGTGATGATGGTTGAATCCGAAATCCAGGAACTCTCGGAAGAGATCGTCCTGGGCGGCGTCAGCTTCGCCCACAAGTCGATGCAGGCCGTGATCAACGGCATCATCGAGCTGGCCGAACACGCCGCCAAGGAGCCCTTCGACTTCAAGCCGGAAGACACCGACGCCCTGAAGGCTGAAGTGAAGAAGGCCGTCGGCGCCGACCTGGCCGACGCCTACACCATCCGCGCCAAGGGCGACCGCGTCGCCGCCCTGTCGGCCGCCAAGGCCAAGGCCGTCGAGACCTTCGCCAAGAGCGACACCAACCCGGCCGGCATTGATCCGCTGAAGCTGATCTCGGTGTTCAAGGAACTGGAAGCCGACATCGTCCGTCGCTCCATCCTCGACACCGGCATCCGCATCGACGGCCGCACCGTCGACAAGGTCCGTCCGATCCTGGGTGAAGTCGGCATCCTGCCGCGCACCCACGGCTCGGCCCTGTTCACGCGCGGCGAAACCCAGGCCATCGTGGTCGCCACCCTGGGCACCGGCGATGACGAGCAGTTCATCGACGCCCTGGAAGGCACCTACAAGGAAGCCTTCCTGCTGCACTACAACTTCCCTCCCTTCTCGGTCGGTGAAACCGGTCGGATGGGCAGCCCCGGCCGCCGCGAAATCGGCCACGGCAAGCTGGCCTGGCGCGCCCTGCGCCCGATGCTGCCGGCCAAGGAAGACTTCCCCTACACCATCCGCCTGGTCTCCGAGATCACCGAGTCGAACGGCTCGTCCTCGATGGCCACGGTCTGCGGCGCCTCCCTGGCCATGATGGACGCGGGCGTTCCGCTGATCCGTCCGGTCTCGGGCATCGCCATGGGCCTGATCCTCGAGAGCGACGGCTTCGCCGTTCTGTCCGACATCCTGGGCGACGAAGATCACCTGGGCGACATGGACTTCAAGGTGGCCGGCACCAGCGAGGGTCTGACCTCGCTGCAGATGGACATCAAGATCGCCGGCATCACCGAAGAGATCATGAAGCAAGCGCTGGCCCAGGCTAAGGGCGGTCGCGAGCACATCCTCGGCGAGATGAACAAGGCGATGGATGCGCCGCGCGAAGAAGTCGGCGACTACGCGCCGAAGATCGAAACCATCACCATCCCGACCGACAAGATCCGGGAAGTGATCGGCACCGGCGGCAAGGTGATCCGCGAGATCGTCGCCACCACCGGCGCCAAGGTCGACATCAACGACGAAGGCACGGTCAAGGTTTCGGCCTCGGACGGCGCCAAGATCAAGGCCGCCATCGACTGGATCAAGTCGATCACGCAAGAAGCTGAAGTCGGCGCGATCTATGACGGCAAGGTCGTCAAGGTCGTTGATTTCGGCGCCTTCGTGAACTTCTTCGGCGCCAAGGACGGCCTCGTCCACGTCAGCCAGATCAGCAACGAACGCGTCGCCAAGCCGTCGGACGTGCTGAAGGAAGGCCAGATCGTCAAAGTGAAGCTTCTCGGCTTCGACGATCGCGGCAAGACCAAGCTGTCGATGAAGGTTGTCGACCAGGAAACTGGCGAAGACCTGACCAAGAAGGAAGGCGCGACCGAAGAGGCGTAAGCCTTTTCAGCCTGGCTTTTCCGGACGGAATGCAGCGGGCGGCTCCGAAAGGGGCCGCCCGTTTTGCGTTTCTGGCGCGGTGCGTCCTTCGAGGCCCGCTGCGCGGGCGCCTCAGGATGAGGAACTCTGTGGCTCTGAACACCTCATCCTGAGGTGCGCGCTTCTGAGCGCGCCTCGAAGGACGCAGGGTGTTTGGTGGCAATTATGACGGTGCGGGCGCCAACTTTGCGCTAAGTTTCTACACCAATTTGGGAGGCCGGTTTTGTGCCCACCGCGCGTTCCACTAGTCCGAGCATGTAACCACAAGCATGGATTGCGATCGCTGTGAGGCGCTGATGACGTGGTGCATCCTCAAAGTCATGGAAGTCGAGCCGGCTCGCTGAGGTTAGGAAAGTTTTCTCGATAGCTAGGTCTACTTTTTCTTGCTCGCCTCCGTGCGCTACCGCGTTCCGCGCAGTGTTTAGAGACTTCACAACCGCGAATACGGCCTGGGTTCGCGGAAAGCGAGGAAACAACCCCTCCATCAGGGCTAGTTTGTTAGAGAAGCTCCAATCTCTATCAAGTACGGCCTTGGGATTAGGAAGCATCGCTTCGATGCAATCCTCCATAGTCGCCTCAATCAACAAATGTAAGGCGAGTAACTGTCCATTAGCCCCCATCATTGAGACGCTAAATTCGCGAAAGCGATTGATGGTGTCTCTGTTTTGGGGCGAGACATTGTCTAGATTGTCGGCTTCTGAGTTCTCTTTTTCGGCCATAACGCCTCTGTTGTCTTGAGATAGGACGATCGGAAAGCGGGCTCCCAACCGTCGCCAATAGCTCGCCCGCCGACCTCCAGGGTCGGTGCGATCCTTAAATCTCTTGGAGGCTGCAGCGTGCCGAGGCGTACAGGTCTGTCAAGGACGGCCCTGCGGGCCGTCGCTCCGCGGCGACGCGAGAGCGTCGTCCTTGAGAGACCTGTACGCCTCGGCGATCGTCTCGCCGTGAGATGTAAGGGTGGCTCTGCCCGCGAGGGGCGGATGAGCCAGGCGCTGGGTTGGCCGTGTGAGCGCCCACCCTCACATCCGTCATTCCCGCCCTTGTGGCGGGAACCCCTGTTTCAGCGGACACGTGAGACGCCAGCGAAGTGCGCGCGCACTTCGCCGCTCCCGCACCTGCGGCGGTACGAGGGGTTCCCGCCACAAGGGCGGGAATGACGGTGGTGGGTGGTGGTGGCTGTAGCGCCGACCGCCGCGCCTCGGTCGCCATGCGGATCGCCAGTCGCAGGCACGGCGCAAGCCACACCGTGTTTCGTCCAGCGACGCCGGGGATTGGGTGCAAGGGCCAGCGCCGCAGGCCCCCTCCTGACCTGCTTCGCAGGTCGTCCTCCCCCTTTCAGGGGGAAGATGAGATCGCGCCCTTCATCTTCCCCCTCCGGGGGAAGACGGTCGCGAAGCGACCCGTAGGGGGCAAGTGCGGGGATAAGCTGCGCGCCATCCTCGAGCAATCGCTGCGAGAACGCAATAAAATCAACGCCCTGCATATAAACTGAGCGCGCCCGTCCGACGCGCTGAAACCTCCCGTATTCTTGTCCCACCTCGTCGCGAGGAAAGGGCGCAAGGCCAGCGACCATTGCGGCGGCGGGGGGTGATCGAGCGGGACTGGGGTCGAGGGGGATACTCGACCGGTCCGGGGATCCTGGCGTTGCAGGACCCGCCCGCCGTCGGCGTGGATGGGGATCAAGGCGAGTGTTGGTCAGGATTGGCCCCACGCCCCCCGACCTCCGGGACTTCGGGAAACCGAGGCGTCCGGGTTCCGGTAAGGCCCCAACTGGGCCACCCGCCGGGACGCTGATGGATAACGACCACGCGGAGCGCCCGGCTTCGTCGAAACGGTTATTCTATTTTCCTCCGGACGTGGTCCGGACGCTCCGCGACCCTTTCCACCAACTCGCAGCGAACGCGCGAGGTCGCGAAACCGCGCGCCCTGGCCATTACGTCATTTTTGAGAATGATTATCATTGCGCCCCCTCGGCCGCGGCGCTAAGAACGCCTCGCAATATCAGGAGGGGCGCGAGGGATCGTCGCCCCGCTGGGGACAGGATCTTATTATGCGTAACGCGAACACCCGCAGCCCAACCCTCGGCGGCATCGTCGGCCGTCAACGTCGCGCCCTGAGCGCAGCCGCCGTCGCCGGCGTTGCCGGCCTGACCCTCGGCGCGGGCCTGGCCCATGCAGCCGAGATTGGGGCAGCCGAGGTCGATGCGGCGATGGCCACCGCCACCGCCACGACCGCCGACGCCACTGAAGTCACCGGCGTCAAGGTCGACGGCAAGCGGGCCACCGATGTCCAGTCGGGCAAGTACACCGCCCCGCTGGTCGACACGCCGCGCTCGATCACGGTGATCTCCAACAAGATCATCGAGCAGACCGCCGCCACCTCGCTGCAGGACATCCTGCGCACCTCGCCGGGCATCACCTTCGGCGCAGGCGAGGGCGGTCAGCCCCTGGCCGATCGGCCGTTCATCCGGGGCCAGGCCTCGGGCAACAACGTCTTCGTCGACGGCATCCGCGACAGCGGCGGCCAGACCCGCGAGGTCTTCAACCTGGAACAGGTGGAGGTCATCAAGGGTCCGGACTCGGTCTATAGCGGCCGGGGCTCGGGCGGCGGCAGCATCAATCTGGGCTCCAAGTCGCCCAAGCCGACCAGCTTCGCGCGCGGTTCGATCGCCGGCGGCACCGACGCCTATGTGCGCGGCACGGCCGACGCCAACTACGCCTTTGGCGAGACCGCCGCCTTCCGCCTGAACCTGATGTACACCCAGGGCGACACGCCGGGCCGCGACAGCATCGACTTCAAGCGCTGGGGCATCGCGCCGTCTCTGGCCTTCGGCATCGGCACGGACACCCAGGTGACGGCCAGCTACTATCATCTCGATAGCGAGCAGGACCCCGACTACGGCATTCCGCTGGCGGCCAAGCGCACCTGGGGCGTGGCGGGTACGGACAGCCGCGCCCGTCCGGCCAACGGCATTCTGGATGTGTCGCGCGACGCCTATTATGGCCTCGACCGCGACTTCCTGAAGACCCGGGCCGACATCGCCACCCTGATCTTCAACCACCAGATCAATGACGACTTCGCGGTCCGCCAGGCGGTTCGCTATTCGAAGTCGGTCAATGACTATGTCGTCACCAACCCCGGCGACGGCGGCGTGGCCCAGTTCGTGGCCGGCGAATGGTGGATGAAGCGCGGCGCCAAGTCGCGCTGGAACCCGACCACCACGGTCGCGGCGGTCACCGACTTCAGCGGCAAGTTCGATCTGGGCGCGGTGGAAAACCGCTTCAACATCGGCGTCGAGCTGGCCCGCGAGATCAACGACAACGCCACCTACGTGGTCTATGGCACGGCCGGCTCGGCCTGCCCGACGGGCTTCACGGCCAATGTCACCACGGCCGGCGTCGGCGACTGCACCCGTCTCTATGCGCCCAATCCCAACGACAGCTGGACGGGGATCATCACCCGCGCCCCGGCCGCGCGCTCGGTGACCAAGACCGCCGCCCTCTACGGCTTCGACACGATCAAGCTCAGCGACAAGCTGCAGGTGAACCTGGGCGGCCGCTATGACGTCTACAACACCCGCGGCACGAACGTGACGGTGACCAGCGCCGCCGGCGTCATCACCAGCACGGTGTTCACCAGCGTGCCGGAAGCCGAGTGGGACTTCTTCAACTATCAGATCGGCCTGGTGTTCAAGCCGACCGCCGCCTCCAGCCTCTATGCCTCCTACGCCACCTCCTCGACCCCGCCGACCATCGCCGGCGGCGATCAGAACACGGCCGGCGGCATCGGCACGGGCAATCTGTCGACCACCCTGCTGGACCCGGAAGACACGATCAGCAGCGAGATCGGCGCCAAGTGGAACCTGTTCGACGACCGCCTGGCCGTGTCGGGCGCCCTGTTCCGCACCGAGCGCAAGAACGCCCAGATCCTGGTCTCGGCCGGTGTCTATCAGCAGGTCGGCGAAGCCATGGTCCAGGGCGTCGAACTGGGCGTCTCTGGCAATGTCACCCCCAAGTGGCAGGTGTTCGGCGGCTATACCTACATGGATAGCGAGCTGGTGCGCGGGGCCTATACCGGCGTCAACCAGGGCGATCCGCTGGCCAATACGCCCGAGCACAGCTTCAGCCTGTTCTCGACCTATCGCGTGACCCGCAAGATCGCGCTGGGCGGCGGCGCCTACTATGTCTCCGACAGCTTCGGCGGCAACCAGGGCGGGGCCGGCGGCGGCGCCAACAAGGTCTATGCCCCGGCCTATACCCGCTATGACGCCTTCGCCTCGTGGGCGATGAACGATCGCATCGACCTGCAGCTCAATGTCCAGAACCTGACGGACAAGCGCTTCATCCTGCGCACCAACGGCGTCCACCACGCCGATCCGGCGCCGGCCCGTCAGGCCATGCTCACCGTCAACGTCAAGTACTGAGACTCCCCTCTCGACTTGACGTTCGCCCCGTCCGGCCGGCCCTTCGCCGGACGGGGCGCTCTCTTCTCAGGGCCCCGGCTTTCCACCTCATGATGCTGCAGATCCCCGAGGTCCTGACCAAAGCCCAGGTCGCGCAGTGCCGGGCGATCATGGACGCCGCGTCCTGGGCGGACGGCAACATCACCTCGGGCTTTCAGGCGGCCCTGGCCAAGCAGAACCAGCAGCTGCCCCAGACCGGCGAGGCGGCAAAGGCGGTGGGGGCCGTCATCCTGGCGGCGCTGGAGCGCAATCCGCTGTTCGTCTCGGCCGCCCTGCCGCAGACCATCCTGTCGCCGATGTTCAACCGCTACGGCCAGGGCATGGGCTTTGGCGACCATATCGACAATGCGGTGCGCCGCGATCCGGTCACCGGCCAGACCCTGCGCACCGACCTGTCGGCGACGCTGTTCCTGTCGGAACCCGACGACTATGACGGCGGCGAGCTGGTGGTCGACGACCTGTATGGCAGCCATTCAGTGAAGCTGGGCGCCGGCGACCTGATCCTCTATCCGGCCTCCAGCCTGCACCATGTGACGCCGGTGACCCGCGGGGTTCGGACGGCCAGCTTCTTCTGGATCCAGAGCCTGGTGCGCGAAGATGCCCGCCGGGCCCTGCTGCTGGACATGGACGTCGCCATCCAGCGCCTGAGCCAGACCGTGGGCGCGGCCGATCCGTCGATCCTGGCCCTGACCGGAACCTATCACAACCTGCTGCGTCAGTGGGCGGAGGTCTGAAGCTCGCCGAGCGCGCTCGTCGAACGGGGGTGTGAAGGCAACACTCCGTTTACCAATGGCCCCCACGATCCCTCGCGCGATCTGCCGGAGCCCCGATGCCGCCTTCCCCGTCTTCCGACGCGACCCTGCTCGCGCCCTCGCCGTTCGGTGAGGCGGAAGCGGCCCGCTGGTTCTTCGCCAATGCCAAGGACCTGTTCGCCGTCATCACCCCGGACGGCCGGTTCTCGGTGGTCAACCCGGCCTGGCAGACCCTGACGGGCTGGTCGCCGGAGGACCTGGTCGGTCGGGCCTGCATCAAGTTCGTGCATGCCGAAAGTCACCCCGAACTGATCGACACCGGCCGGCGTCTTCGCGAGTCCGGCTTCACCGTCAACCGCCTGCGGGTGCTGCGCAAGGATGGCCGGACGGTCTGGCTCGAGGGGCGCTCGCATCTGGGCCCCGGCGGTGAAATGGTCGGCACCCTGCATGACGTCTCGGTCGAGGTGGCCGCCACCCGCACCCGTGAGATCCTGGTCGAGGCGGCTGGAATCGGCCTCTGGACCTATGATCCGGTGACCGAGCATATCGACTGGACGCCCGACGCCCTGACCGCCACGGGCCTGTCGCCGAGCGACCTGGACTGTCCCGCGGCCTTCCTGGCCCGGCTGGCCGACGATCAGCGGCAGTCGGTGCTGGAAACCTTCCACCAGGCCGTCAGAACGGGCGAGCCTGGCGCCGCGGAGTTTCGTCTGCGCGGTCGCGACGGCCAGTGGTTCACCCTGCGCTCAACGTTCCGCGCCGAGTCCCTGGACGGCGGCCTGTTCACGCTGAAGGGCATTTCCCAGAACGTCACCGACGTGGTGCGCAGTCGTGACGCCGCCCTGTGGGGCGAACGCCGCGCCCGGCAGCTGGTCGAGGAAGCGCCCTTCGCGGTGGCCGTCTACGACCTCGACCTGCGGCTCCGCCTCGCCAGCCCCCGTTTCCTCGACCTGTTCAAGTCGACCGAAGCCGATGTGATCGGCAAGTCGTTGCAGGAACTGACCAATGGCGGCCGGCGCCGCTTTGTCTCGGCGGTGACCCGCGCCCTGTCCGGCGAGATCGTCATCCGCCGTGAGGATCGGCTTCGCGACGCCGAGGGCCTTGAACACACCCTGCGATGGGAGGCCCGTCCCTGGCGCGACGCTACCGGCGAGATCGTCGGCGTCATCACCTATATGGACGACGTCACCGCCCTGGCCGACGCCCGGCGCGAGGCGCAGGTCAATGCCCGCCGGCTGCGCATGGCCCTGGGCGCGGCGCGCGCCGGGGTCTACGAGATCGACCATGTCAGCAAGGCCTTCTGGGGATCGCCCGAGTTCCACCGCATCATGGGACGGCGGATCGTCTATGAGGACGTCCACGCGGCTGTCTGGCCGATGCTGCATCCCGAGGATCGCGAACCGCTCAAGGCCTCGGCTCATGTCTGGCGTCAGGGCGGCCCGCAGGTGTTCGACGCCCGGATCCTGGGTGTCGACGGCCAGGCCCGCTGGATGCGGATTTTCCACGAGGTGCGCCGCGATGCGACCGGGCGCGTCCGCAAGGCGTTCGGCCTGATCCTCGACATCGACGAGCGCAAACAGGCTGAGCTGGCCCTGGTCGCGGCCGAGCGCGAGGCTCAGGCGGCCACCGAGGCCAAGGCCCAGTTCCTGGCCAATATGAGCCACGAAATCCGCACGCCGATGAACGGCGTGCTGGGCGTCATGCATCTGCTCAGGGGCCAGAGCCTGCCAGGCGACGCCTCCGAACTGCTGGCCGAAGCCCTGGCCTGCGGTCAGATGCTGTCGACCCTGCTGGACGATGTGATCGACATCTCGCGCATCGAGGCCGGCAGGCTGGAGATCCACCATGAACCGGTCGATCCCCGCGAGCTGCTGAACGGCGTCGGCCGGCTGATGGCGGGCCAGGCCCAGCACAAGGGCCTGACCCTTGAGATCGACGCGCCGGACCTGGGCTGGATCAGCACCGACCCGACCCGCCTGCGCCAGGCCCTGTTCAACCTGATCGGCAACGCCGTGAAGTTCACCGTGCAGGGCTCGGTCACGGTGCGGGCGCGGCGTGTCGAGACGTCCTCCGGACCGCAGATGGCCTTCGATGTCATCGATACCGGCGTGGGCGTTCCCACCGAGGTCCAGGCGCGGTTGTTCGAGCGGTTCGAGCAGGGCGACGCCAGCACCACCCGGCGCTTTGGCGGGTCGGGCCTTGGCCTGGCGATCACCCGCCGGCTGGCCCAGATGCTGGGCGGCGAGGTCGTCTTCCAGTCGCAGCCGGGTGTCGGATCGCGTTTCACCCTGACCATCGCCGCGCCGGCCTCGGTCGCCCCGTCCGCAGCGCCGCAGGCCTCTCCCGACATCCTCGCGGGTCTGCGGATCCTGCTGGTCGAGGACAACCCGACCAACCAGCTGGTCGCCTCGCGGATCCTGCAACAGCTGGGCGCTCTGGTTCACACGGCTGACGACGGTGTGTCCGGCGTCGAGGCGACACGCGACGGCGCCTTCGACCTGGTGCTGATGGATGTTCAGATGCCCGGGATCGACGGGCTGGAAGCGGCGCGCCGCATCCGCGCCCTGCCGGGCCCGGCCGGCCTGACGCCGATCATCGCCCTGACCGCCAATGTCATGGCTCACCAGCGCGCCACCTACCACGCCGCCGGCATGAACGGGGTCGCCGCCAAGCCGATTTCGCCCACGGCCCTGGTCACGGAAATCCTGCGCCTGGCCGATGAAGGCCCGATTTCGAAGACCGCCGTCGCCTGAGTTTCCCCGACGAACGAACCACGCTAAAGCTGCCCGCGAAGAGCGCGTGACGGCGCCAGGGGGAACAGCATGACCGACCAGACGACCCAGGAAGACGGCGCCTCGATGCGGACCGTCGTGGCGGCTTCGTCGGCCGGCACCGCGTTCGAATGGTACGACTTCTTCATCTTCGGAAGTCTGGCCCAGGTCATTTCCAAGACCTTCTTCACCGGTCTGCCGGACGCCGCCGGCTATATCGCCGCCCTGGCCCTGTTCGGGGTCGGTTTCGCCTTCCGGCCGCTGGGCGCGCTGGTGTTCGGCAAGATCGGCGATCAGGCGGGTCGCAAGGGCGCGTTCCTGGCCACCGTGCTGCTGATGGGCGGCGCCACCTTCGCCATCGCCTTCCTGCCGACCTATGAGCAGGCGGGGATCATCGCGCCGATCCTGCTGATCATCCTGCGCTGCGTGCAGGGCTTCGCCCTGGGCGGCGAGTACGGCGGCGCCGCGATCTATGTCGCCGAGCATTCGCCGCCCGACAAGCGCGGCTGGTCGACCTCGTGGGTGCAGACCTCGGCGGCCTTCGGCCTGTTCGGCGCCCTGCTGGTGATCATGGCCACCCGCGCCGTGGTCGGCATCGAGGCGTTCGACGCCTGGGGCTGGCGCATTCCGTTCGCCGTCTCGATCGGCCTGCTGGGCATTTCGGTCTGGATGCGCCTGAAGCTCACGGAAAGCCCGGCCTTCGCCAAGATGAAGGAAGAGGGTGAAGCCTCCAAGGCGCCCTATGCCGAAGCCTTCGGCCAGTGGAAGAACATGAAGCTGGTGATCCTGGCCTTCCTGTCGATGATGTGCGCCCAGGGCGCCGTCTGGTACACCAGCTTCTTCTACACCCAGACCTTCATGGAGAAGTTCCTGAAGGTCGATCCGGTCACCATCAACGCCCTGATGATGAGCGCCACGGCGGTCAGTGCGATCTTCTACGTCGTCTTCGGTTGGCTGTCGGACAAGGTCGGCCGCAAGCCGGTGATGCTGGCCGGCATGACCCTGGCCCTGGCCTTCTATTTCCCGGGCTTCCACCTTCTGGAGCGCGCCGCCAATCCGGCCCTTGCCGAGGCTTCGGCCCGCTCGCCGGTTTCGGTGATCGCCGACCCCAAGGACTGCGCCCTGCAGTTCGATCCGGTGGGCAAGGCGGCGTTCGTCTCGTCCTGCGACATCGTCAAGAGCGCCCTGGCCAATGCCGGGGTCTCCTATGACAACCAGAAGGCCCCGGCGGGGACGCCGGCGGTGATGAAGGTCGGCGACATCGTGGTCGCTTCGCCCAGCGCCCTGGGCCTGTCGAAAGCCGAGACCAAGGCGGTCAAGACGGAGACTGAAGCCAGGATCAAGGCGGCGCTGACTCAGGCGGGCTATCCGGCCAAGGCCGACCCCGCACGGATGAACCTGCCGGGCATGTTTGGCGTGCTGCTGGTCTTCGTGATCGCCGCGACCGCGCTGTTTGGGCCGCTGGCCGCCTGTCTGGTCGAGCTGTTCCCGACCCGGGTGCGCTACACCGCCCTGTCGTTGCCCTATCACATCGGCACCGGCTGGGTGGGCGGCTTTGTGCCGTTCTTCGCCTTCGCCATCGTCACGGCGGTCGGCAACATCTATGCGGGCCTCTGGTACCCGGTGTTCTTCACCCTGGTCAGCGTGGTGACGACCCTGTTCCTGCTGCCCGAGACCAAGGGGCGGCCGCTCGACGAAGTCTAGGCCGCCGGCGCCGATAGCAGGACCTCGACGGCGACGCCGGCCGCCGTCAGGGCCTGGACCAGCGCCGGCTCGACCGGGCCGGTGATCAGGCGAATGACCTGGCGGCCCTCATGGGCCAGCTGGATCAGGTGCTCGGCGCTGGCCTCGTCCGGCGACAGTCGTTCGACGTCGCGGCGGCCCATGGTCATGATCTGAGGATCGGCGTCCGGGTCTGCCACCAGCACATCGGCCGCCGACAGGGCGCGGACGGCGCGCAGGGTCAGCAGGTCGGAGGGCCCCTTGCCGGCGATGAAGCGCACCCGGCCCTTGCGGGCCGAGCCCTTGGCCAGGGCCTCGCGGAACAGGCGTCCGGCGGCTTCCATATCGCCCGACATCGCCGCCTGGGCCGCTTCGCCGGTCACGGCGTCGCGAAGGAACGAGCGGCGCTCGTGCAGCGCTGGCAGGGTCTTGCGGACCTCGTCCTGGAAGCGGCGCAGCAGGGCGGCCACGCGGCCCGCGCCCTCGGGCACCTGGGCCTCGATATCGTTGCGCAGCATGGTGGCCAGCACGGGAGCCGAACCGCCGGTGCCGACGGCCGCCACGACCTCACCCCGGTCGATCACCGCCGGAGTGTTGAAGTCGCACAGGGCGGGTTTGTCGACGACATTGACCAGAACCCGCGCAGCGCGGGCGGCGGCGGCCGCGGCCTGGATGAAGACCTCGTCATCGCTGGAAATGAAGGCCAGGACCGCGCCGGCATAGGAGCCGGGCAGGAAGGCGGCGTGGCCGTCGATGCGCACCAGCGTGGCCGGCGAGCCTTCGAACAGGCGCGCCTTGTTGTCGGCGCCGTCGCCGGAGCCGGCGATCACCACCTTGCGGCCGGCGAGCGGGAAATAGGCGGGAAAGCTGTCCAAGAGGGTCCCCTCAGCGGGCCTGGCAATTGTCATAAGGTCCACCCGGGAATCCCGAGAGGCGGGCGCTGTCGCCCTTGCCCCAGATTTCAAACGCGCCCTTGGCGTAACGCGCGCCGGACGCCGAGCGGGCCAGGGGCAGGGCTTTTGTCACGCCGCCGGCCGAGACAATGGCTTTCTTGCCGTTGGCCGGATAGGTCGCCTGGAAGCTCTTGGCCTTGGCGCAGCCATAGGTCACCGGCGTGGTGATGGCCGGTCCCGGCTGGGTGGCGCAGGCTGACAGGGTCAGACCGACCACGGTCAAGGCAAGCACAAGGCGGCGCACGGTCAACTCCAGGGGCGGCGGCCGCGAAGCAGGCGGCCCGGTGAGCATAGTCGGTTTCGCGGTCGCTTCGCGCCCTCTCTCATCGCGCGACGACGGCTTTTGCACGAGCTGTTTCAACTGGGCCGCGAAAGCCGGGGCTGGCGGCGAAATATTGCTGGTCGCCACCGGTGTGAACAGTGTTAGGTTTGCGCTTCTAGCAGGGTCGCGCCCCGGCCCGAGCTCGGTTGGAGGCGAAAACATATGGCCGCGACTCTCGACGTGAACGGCAAGACGGTGACGGTTCAGGCCGATCCCGCAACCCCCCTGCTCTGGGTCCTGCGGGACGAGCTGGGCCTGACCGGAACCAAGTTTGGCTGCGGGGTCGCCCAGTGCGGCGCCTGCACGGTGCATGTCGACGGCCAGCCCATCCGTTCGTGCGTCACCCCCATCGAGGGCCTGACCGGCGTCAAGATCACCACGATCGAGGGTCTGGGCGGATCGCACCCGCTGCAACAGGCCTGGGTCAAGCACGACGTGCCGCAGTGCGGCTACTGCCAGTCGGGCCAGATTATGTCGGCCGCCGCCCTGATCGAACAGAACAAGGCGCCCAGCGACGAGCAGATCGACGAAGCCATGAGCGGCAACATCTGTCGCTGCGGCACCTATCAGCGCATCCGCGCCGCCATCAAGGACGCCGCAGGTCTGCCGCCGGCGACCACGGCTGCGGTCGGCCTGCCGCACACCGACATCGATGAAGCCATCGCCGCCGCCACCGGCGCGACCAGCCGCGGAGCCGGCCGATGAACGGCCCCCTCAACAAGTTCGGCGCCCAGGGCGTCGTCAACCGCCGCGATGTGGTCGTCGGCGCTGCCCTGGTCGGCGGAGCCCTGGTGGTCGGCTGCTCGCCGGCCGACATCATGAGCGCCGGCTCCAAGGTCGAGGTCGGCGCCTTCGGGCCCTTCATCAAGATCGCGGCGGACGGCGCCGTGACGGTGATCTCCAAACATATCGAGTTCGGTCAGGGCAACCATACGGGCCTGGCGGCCATTGTCGCCGAGGAGCTGGACGCCGACTGGACGCGGGTCATGGTCGAGCAGGCCCCGGCCAACGCCAAGCTCTATGCCAACGGCACCGCCGGGGTGCAACTGACCGGCGGGTCGTCGGCCATCTCCAACTCCTGGGATCAACTGCGCAAGGCCGGCGCCGCGACGCGGGCGATGTTCGTGCAAGCGGCCGCCGCCAAGTGGAGCGTTCCGGCGGGCGAGATCGCCGTCAAGGACAGCGTCGTGAGCCACAAGTCGGGCAAGACCGCCGGCTTCGGCGAGCTGTTGGTCGACGCCGCCAAGATCACGCCGATCGCCAACCCGCCCCTGAAGGATCCCAAGACCTTCACCCTGATCGGCACCGAGCGGGTGCGCCGCAAGGACTCCCAGGCCAAGAGCGACGGCACGGCGCGCTTCACCCAGGATGTCCGCCTGCCCGACATGCTGACCGCCATGGTCGCCCACGCCCCGCGCTTCGGCGGCAAGCTGAAAAGCTTCGATGCGGTAGAGGCCAAAAAGGTCCCGGGCGTCGTCGACGTTTTCGAGATCCCGACCGGCGTGGCTGTGGTGGCCCAGTCGACCTATGCCGCCAGCATGGGCCGTGAGGCGCTGAAGCTGGAATGGAACGAGGACAAGGCCGAGAAGCGCAGCTCATCGGCCATCGCCGCGAGCTACCGCGACATCGCCGCGGGCAAGGGTCCGGCCGACCTGAAATGGGAAGGCTTCGACTCCAAGGGCGACGCCGCCGTGATCGCCAACGCCAAGGGCGCCAAGGTGTTCGAGGCGACCTACGAGTTCCCCTATCTGGCCCACGCCACCATGGAGCCGATGAACTGCGTCGCGGCCGTGGACGGCTCCAAGGTCAAGCTGACCTTCGGCTCGCAGGGTCAGACCCTGGACCAGCTGAACGCTGCCAAGATCGTCGGGACCCTGCCGGGCTCGGTCGAGATCGAAACCCTGTTCGCCGGCGGCTCGTTTGGTCGTCGCGCCACCTTCCAGTCCGACTATGCCGCCGAATGCGTCCACATCGCCAAGAAGGTCGGCAAGGGCCGGCCGGTGAAACTGGTCTGGACCCGCGAGGACGACATGCGCGCCGGCTACTTCCGGCCGCTGGTGGTGCACGCCGTCAAGATCAGTCTCGACAAGGACGGCTATCCGGCCGCCTGGCGTCACCGCATCGTCAGCCAGTCGATCATGAAGGGCTCGCCGATGGGCGGCAAAGGGCCTGACCAGACCGCCATCGAGGGCACGGCCGGCTCGCCCTATCTGAAGGCCACGCCGATCGTCGACGCCCAGCTGGCCCTGCCTGAGGTCGGGGTGCCGGTGTTGTGGTGGCGTTCGGTGGGCGCGACCCACACCGCCTTCGTCATGGAGCACACCATCGACCAGCTGGCCCGCAAGGCCGGCAAGGATCCGGTAGCGTATCGCCAGGCGCTCTACGCCAAGGTCGGGGCCGACCGGCATCTGGCGGCGCTGAACCTGGCCATGGAAAAGGCCGGCCCTGCGCCGACCGCCGGCTGGAGCCGGGGCGTGGCCGTGCACGAAAGCTTCGGCTCGGTGGTCGCCCAGGTGGCCGAGGTCCAGTTGGTCGACGGCCAGCCCAGGGTGGGCCGCGTGGTCACCGCCATCGACTGCGGCGTCGCCATCTCGCCCAATCAGATCGCGGCCCAGATGGAAGGTGGCACCTGCTACGGCCTGTCGGCGGCGCTGTTCGGCGAGATCACCCTGACCGAAGGTGTGGTCGATCAGACCAATTTCGACGGCTATCGCGTGCTGCGCATGAACGAGGCGCCGACGGTTGAGACCTATATCGTGCCGTCGGGCTCCGCGCCCAGCGGCGTGGGCGAGCCGGGCACGCCCGTTATTGCACCGGCCGTGGCCAACGCCCTGCTGGCCCTGACGAGCAAGTCGACCGCGCGACTGCCCTTTACGACGACAGCCTAGTCTTGTGACGTCCAGCGCATTGGTTGCGCTGGACGTCGCGGGAAGCTGGCCGCATGCTGTCGCCATGGTAGAACCCGGCGATATTCCTGGCTTCGAGCGTCTGACCCCGCGTGAGCGGGAGATTCTGCGTCTGATCGCCCGCCATCTGCAGTCCAAGGAAATCGCCAGGCTGCTCAGCCTCTCGCCCAAGACGGTCGAGATGCACGTGCTCAGTGCGCGTCGCCGCCTGTCGGGCCTGAGCCGTCGCGACGCGGCCCTGGCCTTCATGGCCTGGGAGGCTGCGGACCCCGGCAATGACTACCGTAGGCAATCAGGCGACCTAGCCCTGGCCCCGGCGCGGGTCTCTTCTCACCGGACAGGTGGGAACGACCATGAACGACAATCAGACCCGGGACACGGCGCGGATGCGCCCGGAGAGCTCGGGCTTCTTCATCGCCAGCTGGCAGTCCCTGGAAGAGGGGCTGACCCTGTTGGCGGGCACGCCGGAACGGGGCCAGCTGGTTTCCGAGACGGTGTCGGCCCTGAGGAAGTCTCAGACGGCGGGCGATCCACCATCCAAGCTTCTGCTGCGCGTGCTGGCGGCGACCGCCTTTCTGTCGGACGACCGGCCGCTGCGGACCGAACAGGAAGGAGCTGGCGCGATGACCTGACTCCCCTGCAATGGTTGGGTCTCATCGTTGGACTGGCGATCCTGGGCGGACTTCTGCTCGGCGCCCTGACCACCGGAGCCCACGACTTCCTCTACGCCCTTCAGCGGTTCCGCGAGGGCTGGAGCCCGCCGCCGGCGCGCTGAGCGACCGGCGACCATCCAGAAAACGAGATCTTGAACGCGCGGATGACCTCCGTGTGACCGGAGAGTCTTGCATGAAACGGATCGATGCGGCCCGCGCCGGGGCCCAGAAGCTGATGCGCGCCGAGGCGGCGATCGACGCGGCCCTGCGTGAGACGGCCGAGCTGATGGGCCTGCTGCCCAGCCTGCGGCTGGAGGCCAATCTGTCGGCGGTGATCGGGCAGGCGGCGGTGGACGACCTGGGCGAGACCCTGGCCCACATCCTGTCGGCTCGCCGCACCATCATCCGCGCTCACAGCAGCCTGCAGGCGGTGCGTGAACAGATCGGCTGCCGCACGGTGTCGGTCGGCGAAATGGACAAGCCGCCAGATGTGCCCCGCACCGGTGGCCTCCACGCGGTCGAAGGCGGTCGGGCCGCATGATCCTGCGCTTCTCTATCTGGGCAGCTTACGGCATGGTCGCGCGCCAGTTGGCGTCGGGACCATGCCGTGTACCAAACCCTCACCCCGTGGATTTCCCTCAGCATCGCCGTGCTGGTCTGCGGCTTCGCCCTCTGGAAGGGCGATCGCTGGGCCCGCTTCGTGGCTGCGGTGTATCTGGCCGGATGGATCGCGACGCCGTTCGCCCAGATCCGCGATCCCCTGAGCCCCGAATGGGGGGTGATGATCATCGATGCGGTGGTCATGATCCTGCTGGTCTGGGCCTCGCTGAAGGCGCGCCGGCTGTGGAGCGTGTTCGCGGCGGCCTGTCAGATGATGGCCGTCGCCTCACATGTCGTGTCGATCGTCGACCTGCGCATCTACATCGCCACGGTCGTCGTGGGCCTGACCCTGCTCAGCTACGGCGTGCTGGTCGCCCTGCTGGCTGCGACACTGTCGGCCGTCCGGGCCCGGCGGGTCGCTCATGAGGGGGACCTCAACCCTCGTCCATGAGGTCTCGGCCGAGGAGATCGCCGAATTCACCCGTGGCCTCAATGCGCTGGGGCCCCAGCAACGCCGCATCCTGGCCGTGCTGATCCCGCGCCTGATCGCGCTGGAAGAACAGGGCGACCCGGAAGGGGCGATCCGCATCATCGACCAGATCCGCACCATCCTTCTGGAGCGGCGGCGGACCTGTCACTAGAGCATCGCGCGGAAAAGTGGATGCCGGTTTTCCGTAAAAACGATGCGAAAACAAAAAGCTAGAGCGAAGTGCGCGATTCTTGTATCGCGCGTTTCGCTCTAGGCTCGGCTCAGGTCCTCGGGCCGGTCAACGTCGAACAGCACGCCGGGATCATCCGTCTCGATGGCGGTGAAGCGCGCGCCGGCCTGACGGATCAGCGCCTGGGCCCCGACATCGCCGTCGAGGTCTCGCAGGGCCGTGATCCAGTCGCCGCCGAACAGCACGGGATGGCCGCGCTGGCCTGTATGGAAAGGCGCGGCAACGCCGTTCCGTCCGCAAAGGGCGCGGATCAGGGCCGGCGCGACCGCCGGACCGACCCGTGGCATGTCACCTAGGAACACGAAGACGCCGTCGATGTCAGCGGGCACGGCGCGGGCGGCGGCGGCCAGCGATGCGCCCATGCCCCGCGTGGGGTCGGCGACCTTGACCACGCGCAACTCGGCGTCCTCGTCCAGCTGCAGGATGGTTGTTTCCAGCGCGGCGTCGTCGCCGATCGCGACCACAACCGATCGGGCGGGACTCTGAAGGGCGGCGTTCAGCGCCCCGGCGATCAACGGCTTGCCGCGAAACGGCGCCAGCAGCTTGCCGCCGCCGAACCGGGCGCCCAGGCCGGCGGCCAGGACGATCGCCGCAAACCTTCCGCTTTCGCTTTCCGCCATGTCGCCCAACGCCTATCTTGTCTGCAGACATGACGCCCTATGACGACAGCCCTGCGCAAGCGGCCTTGACCGCGCCCCGTCTGATCGACGGTTTCGGCCGCGCCGTCACCTATCTTCGGGTGTCGGTCACCGACCGCTGCGACCTGCGCTGCGTCTATTGCATGGCCGAGCACATGACCTTCCTGCCCAAGGCGCAGGTCCTGACGCTGGAGGAGCTGGACCGCGTGGCGTCCACCTTCATCGGCCTGGGCGTGCGCAAGCTGCGGCTGACCGGCGGCGAGCCTCTGGTGCGCAAGGGCTTCATGGAGCTGGTCGCCAGCCTGTCGCGCCACCTGCGGTCCGGGGCGCTGGACGAGCTGACCCTGACCACCAACGGCACCCAGCTGGCCAAGTATGCCGAGGATCTGGCGCGCCATGGCGTGCGGCGGATCAATGTGTCGCTCGACACCCTCAAGCCCGACCTCTTCAGGCGGCTGACCCGGGGCGGCGACGTCGCCCAGGTGATCGGCGGGATCGATGCGGCCCTGGCGGCGGGCATCGCTGTGAAGATCAACGCCGTGGCCCTCAAGCACGACAATGCCGCCGAACTGCCGGACCTGATCACCTGGGCTCACCAGCGCGGCTGCGACATGACCCTGATCGAGACCATGCCGCTGGGCGAGATCGACGAGGATCGCACCGACCAGTACCTGTCGCTGAAGGACGTGCGCCGCGACCTGGCCTCGTTCTGGACGCTGGAAGACCTGGCCTACGCCACCGGCGGTCCGGCCCGTTACACCCGCATCGCCGAGACCGGCGGGCGTCTGGGCTTCATCACCCCGCTCAGCCACAATTTCTGCGAGGCCTGCAACCGGGTCCGCCTGACCTGCACCGGCACCCTGCACACCTGCCTGGGCCGCGACGACGCCTCGGACCTGCGGGCGGTGATCCGGGCCGGCGCGACGGACGCCCAGCTGGAGCAGGCGATCTTCGCCGCCATCGGGTCCAAGCCGGAAGGTCACGACTTCCAGATCGCCGGCGCGCGGCCCGCCGTGGCCCGCCACATGTCGACGACGGGCGGCTGACATGGCGCGGGTGCTGCTGTTTGGACGCCTGGCCGACCAGGCCGGCTGGCGCGACCGGGCCTTTGAGGCCACGTCCCTGACGGCTCTGCGCGGCCTGATCGCCCAGGACGATCCTGATCTCGGCGAGGCCCTGAGCGGCCCGGGCGTCCAGGTGGCTGTCGACAAGACCGTGGTGCGCGGTGAGGCGGCGTTGCTGGCCGCCACCGAGGTCGCCTTCCTGCCGCCGATGAGCGGCGGATGATCACCCTCACCGCAGAGCCTTTCGAGCCCGGCGCCCTGCTGACCGCCTTCTGCGCCGGTCGCGACGAGACCGGCGCCGTCGCCAGCTTCACCGGCCTGGCCCGTGCCGAACAGGGCCGGGCGGCGGCGCTGGAGCTGGAGGCCTATCCCGGCTTCACCGACGTCGCGATCGCCGAGTTCGCCGAGACGGCCAGGGCGCGGTTCCATCTTCACGATTACCGCATCGTCCATCGCACCGGCGCCATCGCGCCGGGTGAGGCCATCGTCTTCGTGGCCACCGCCGCCGGCCATCGGCGCGAGGCCTTCGAGGCCTGTGACTTCCTGATGGACTGGCTGAAAAGCCGCGCCCCGTTCTGGAAGAAGGAACACGGCCCGGACGGCGCCCGCTGGATCGAGCCGACCGACCGCGATAGGACCGACGCCAAACGTTGGGATCAGGAGTAGATCATGTCTGCAGCAGGCCTCACCCCCGGCGGCGGGATCAAACCGGACCTTCCGTTCACGCCGGTGCGCGTGGCGATCCTGACCATTTCCGACACCCGCGACGAGGAAAGCGACACCTCCGGCCAGGTGCTGGTCGATCGCGTCAAGGCCGCCGGTCATGAGTTGGGCGGTCGGGCGGTGGTGCGCGACGACATCCCGCAGATCCGCGACCAGGTCAGAAACTGGATCGCCGGCGGCCAGGTCGACGCCATCGTCACCACCGGCGGCACCGGCCTGACCGGCCGCGACGTGACGGTCGAAGCGCTGGAGCCGCTGTTCAACAAGAAGATCGACGGTTTTTCGGTGATCTTCCACATGGTCTCCTATGCCTCGGTGGGCCTGTCGACCCTGCAGTCGCGGGCCACGGCCGGCCTGATCGACGGGGTGTTCGTGTTCTGCCTGCCGGGCAGCAACGGCGCGGTGCGCGACGGCTGGGACAAGGTGATCTCCGCCCAGCTCGACAGCCGTCACAAGCCCTGCAACATGGTCGAGCTGATGCCGAGGCTGCTGGAGCAGTGAGCAAGCTCACCCATATCGACGACCAGGGCCGGGCCCGTATGGTCGATGTCTCGGGCAAGCCCGAGACGGCCCGCGAGGCGGTGGCTGTCGGCTTCGTGCGGATGAGCGCCGAGACCCTGGCCCTGGCCGTCTCCGGAACCGGCCGCAAGGGCGATGTCCGCGCCGTGGCCGAGATCGCCGGCGTCATGGCGGCCAAGCAGACCTCCAACCTGATCCCCCTGTGCCATCCGTTGGCCCTGTCCAAGGTGGTGGTCGAGGTCGAGCCGGGCGAGGGCGGCCTTTCCGTCACCGCCCGGGTCAAGACCACCGGCCCGACCGGCGTCGAGATGGAGGCCCTGACCGCCGTCTCGGTGGCCTGCCTGACGATCTACGACATGCTGAAAGCCGCCGAGAAGGGCATGGTCATCGAGGCCGTGCGGCTGATCGAGAAGACCGGCGGCAAGTCGGGCGACTGGACGGCGGATTAGCGTCGGACACAGGTTCGCATCCTCGCCGGATTTTCACCGGCAAGTGGGGAGGCGGCGGAGCGTCCGGGCCAGGCCCGGATGAGGGTGTAGAGGAGTACCGTTTCGGCCGTGGCCGGAGCGCTCCGCGCGATCGTTATCCGATGAGCCGCTCGGGGCGCGGGGTTTTAACCCGCTCCCGATTGAGAGGCCCGAGGCGGGCGGAAGGGAAGCGACCCCTCCGGACCGCGCGGGCGATTTCAGCCCGCGCCTGGAGCGCCTTGCCGGGCGTCGCCGAAGGGTGTTCCCGGCGGTCCGGATCCGGCTTCATCACGTTCGGTCCCCGCAGGACCGCTCCGCTCCGCCAGACCCCATCGGGCCTTCAGACGACGACCGACGGGCGCGACCCGCTCGACCGCCCCCACCCCCCGTCAGGTCGCCAGCTGGACGGCCTCCCCAGGGGCGGGGCGAGGAGAAGAATACGGGCGTTCCGGAGGGGGCTGCGTCGATTTTCGATCGTGACGGTGGGTGCGGCGGTTAGGGCGTTGAATTTGCTGGGATCGGGGTGGGGCTATCCCCGTGCGGGTACGGGGATGGAGGCCGACGCACGGAACCCCTCTCTCATAGAGAGAGGGAGGGGCCCGCCGCGAAGCGGTGGGAGGGTGAGAGGTTACACCCTGTCCGAACGAAGCACGGCCATGATGTCGTCCGACACGCCGCCCGCATTGGTCAGTATCCGCCCAGCCGCCGATTGCGGACGAGGGTCCAGAGCGTCTTCTCGGCCAGGGTCTGGTTGCGGCGGAGGCGACGGGCGTTGGCGGTCTTGTCCATGACCGGAGCATGGTCTGCGACGCGCGAGATGCTCAACGACAGGACTCGAGATTTCTCCGGCCGGCGGTGAAACCTCTCACCCTCCCACCGCCTGCGGCGGCGGGCCCCTCCCTCTCTCTATGAGAGAGGGGTTCCGTGCGCGACGCATGGCTCGGCAAAGCCACCGCCCCCTCGGGCAGAACCCTCCTTACATCTCACGGCGAGATGATCGCCGGTCTGGACAGGTTGCTCAAGGACGGCGCTCTGCGCCGCCGCGTCGCGGCTGGCCGCAGGCCAGTGTCGGCGGACCAACCTGTCCAGACCGGCACGCTACAGCCTCCAGGAGATGTAAGGCCTGGCGCGACGCGGGGCGTCGGCTTTCGGGCGGGAAGCCAGGGGGGGTGCTTTCGACCCAAGGCAGAAGTTCAGATGGTCCGCTAACCGGCAAGTGCGACCACCTCGTGCAGGGTTTCAACCGTAGCGCCAGGATTATTGGGCAGACTATCTGGCCAGGCTTGGCCGCATCGGAACCATGCAGTCTCCATACCCACCGCCGCCGCTCCCAAAATGTCTGCGCGGGGATTGTCGCCCACGAAAAGACACTGCTCCGGCGAGACGCCCAGCCTAGTCGCCGCACGCAGAAATAGCTGGGGGTCAGGCTTGCGAAGACCCTCCGCCTCGGAAACCAGCACCTCATCTACTAGTTGCCGTAGGTTCAGCGCCTCAAGGTGCCGCGACTGAAAAGCGCAGTCGCCATTCGTCACGATCCCGAGGCGTTTGCCGGCGCTCCGAAGCTGCACCAGGACGCGGGTCATGCCCTCGAACGGTTGGGCATGTCTGCAGCAGTTCTCCGCGTAATCGGCGAGGAGCTGGTCCGCCGCTGCGATCTGCCCGCCGAACTCATGCAGCAGAACCGGGTAGACCTTGGATTTTGGCTGGGAACCGCGCGCGTCCAACTTGAGGAATCTCGCTTCCCAGGTGGAATAGTCGACGGGCCCCAGGCGTTCACTGAAGCGAGCGAACTGGTCCCTTAGGAAGGACTGCAGCGAAGCCGTGCGGTCCAATAGCGTCTCATCAAGGTCGAAAAGGACTGCTTCGGACATGCCTCAGGATCAGAGGAGCCTGACGTCCGCGCAAGGGCCAACTTCCACCCCTTGCGGGCCGTCGAAAGGTCCGCTTCACGGCCTCTGACCTCGTCCACAAAATCTTGTCATCCCGGCCGTAGCGAAGCGGAGCGCCGGGATGACAAGTCTGGGGACTGGCGGGCGGAGTAGCGCGCTGATCAGGCCTCCGCCGTCCGCCGCTCCAGCGCCGGCTGCCCGTGTCGCGCGGCCATGATCTCGCCGATCACCGCCACCGCCACCTCGAACGGGGCCTTGCCGCCGAGGTCCAGACCGATCGGCGCGCGCAGCTTGGCGAGATCGCGATCGGTCAGACCTGCCGCCTTCAGGCGCTCAATCCGCTCGCCCAGCCGCCGCCGGGCGCCCAGCAGGCCGACATAGGGCGCGGGCGAGGGCAGGGCGGTCAGCAGGGCGGCGTGGTCGATGTCCAGGTCGTGGCCGCAGATGGCGACGAAGGTCCAGGCGTCGAGGCCGAGGTCGGCCAGGGCGTCGTTGGCCGCGTCCCGGCTATAGGTCACGCCGGCCAGGGGCGGCGGCGCGGCGGGGCCCTTGGGCCGGATCAGGAAGGTCTCAAAGCCGGACTGCGCGCCCAGGCTGGCCACAGCCAGGGCCGTCGGGTCGCCGCCGACCACCACCAGCCTCGGGACCGGGTCATAGGCGCGCTCGAAGGCGCCGGGCCAGGGGGCCATCGGCTCTTCCAGGCACTGGCGCCGCTGCCCGTCGCTGGCCCAGAAGGCCGGGAGGCGAGCGTCGGCCAGTCGCAGCAGGGCAGCCGCCGCCGGGTCGCCCGGCGCGATGCGCTCGACCAGGATCTCGATCCGGGCGCCGCACAGCAGGCGGATGTCGGGCCAGGGGCTGCCCTCGCCATAGATCAGCCGACGCGGCTTGCCGTCTTCCAGACAGGCCAGGGCGTGGCCCTCGACATCGGCCTCGATGCAGCCGCCGGACAGAAAGCCGGAAACAATATTTTTTCCGAACACCATCTGCGTCCCGACCGGACGCGGGCCGCCGCCACCCAGGGCGACGATGGTGGCGAGGGCCGCCGGACCGGCCAAAAGCGCCGCCCGCAGGGCGGGTCGGGCGTCATCGGCCATGCCGTGAAGGGGCCAGTCGGCGGCCGTTTGAAAGCTGTTCATCACCGCCGACTTTAACCCCTCGGCAAGGTTCCAGAAACGCCTTCTTCAAACCTTGGCGCGTAGGGTCAACGAACACAGGTGTCGTTCCTTACGGATGGTCATGCCCATTTCGGTCTCAAAACTTGGTCTCGCGGCCGCCCAGTTCGGGCTCGACGGCATGACGTCGTCGCCGCGCGGCCGCTCGCCTGAAGCCGAAGCGCGCGACATCCTCAGCATCGCCGACCGTTCGCAGCTGTCGGTGCTGGACGTCTCGGGCGTCTATGGCCGCGCCGAATCCATCCTGGGCGACCTCATTCCCCGCCCCGTGAATTTCCGCGTCACCCTGTCGACCGCCCGCGCGGACCGGGGTCCCGACTTCGTCGAGGCCGAGGCCCGAAGCAGCCTGCGCCGCCTGGGCCTGGAACGCGCCGACGCCATCATCGTCCAGACGCCTTCGGACCTGTTTGGCCCGCACGGCGCGGCCCTGTGGGATCGCCTGGCCCGCCTGCGCGACGAGGGCCTGTTCCAGAAGGTCGGCGTCTCGGCTCACGCCAGCGACGATCCGGTCGGCGTGGCCCGCCGCTTCAAGCCCGACATTCTGCAAGCGCCGGCCTCCCTGCTCGACCAGCGCCTGCTGGCCGACGGCTCCCTGGCCCGCATCGCCGGCATGGGCGTCGAGGTGCAGCTGCGCTCGATCTTCCTCAATGGCCTGCTGTTCCTGCCGCCCGATCGCGTGCCGGCCCAGCTGAAGGGCGCCTCTGGCCGTCTGTCGCGCGTGCGCCGGATGATCGCCGAGGGCCGTTCCGATCCGCTGCAGGCCGCTCTGGGTTTCGCTTTGTCGCGTCCCGAAGCCAGCGCCGTCCTGGTGGGCGTCACCTCCGCCGCCGAGCTTTCGGCCGTGGTCGCCGCCGCCTCCAGCCCGCCGCCGGATCTGGACTGGGACGACATGGCCATCGACGATCCGGTCGCCCTCGACCCGCGGCGTTGGGTCGCTTAGGCGACTCCCCGAATCAAACCCGACAGTACGAAGCCTGCCCAGATCCAGCGGTCGCACCAGCGGCGCTGGAACATGGTTTATGGCGCGTAAGTCTTTGATTCACGAGACTTTTATCATTCCCGGCTAGGCTATGCGGAACAACTGCTTTCAGGGGAGAGCGACGTGATCCTTACCGTCCTGCAGGCCCGAATGGGGTCCCGCCGCCTTCCGGGCAAGGCGATGGCCACGCTCCAGGGCGAGCCGATGATCATCCGCCAGCTGGAGCGCCTGCGCAGCGCCCGCTGTCCGACCAAGATCATCGTCGCCACCAGCACCGACCCCTCCGACGACGCCCTGGCCGGTTTCGTGGTCTCGCGCGGCTATACCGTCCATCGCGGGGCCGGGGCCGACATCCTCGACCGTATCGCCCGCTGCGCCGAAGCCATCAGCTCGGTCAGCCATGTGGTGCGGGTCAAGGGTGACGCGCCGTTCGTCGATCCCGGTATCGTGGACGAAGCTGTCCGCCTGGCCCTGGCCAGCGGCGCCGCCTACACCTCCAACCACGTTCAGCGCACCTATCCGGCCGGTCTGGAGGTCGAGGTGATCACCGCCAACGCCCTGCGCGTCGCGGCCGCCGAGGCGCGCGATCCGACGGCCCGCGTGTCGCCGACCGCCGCCATCCGCGACAATCCGGCCCGTTTCAGCCAGGCCCACCTGAAGGCCCGCCGCGACTGGTCGCACCTGGACTGGCGGGTCAAGACGGCCGCCGACCTGGCCTTCGCCCGATCGATCTACAACGCCCTGCACCCGGTGGATCCCGGCTTTGGCATGACCGACGTGCTGGATCTGGTGGAAAGCCATCAGGACCTGGCGCGGTTCGCGGCCTGATCGGACCTTTCGGGCAAGAAAAAGGGCGCCGAGCGGCTTCGCTCGGCGCCCTTCTCATGTCCTGAACCTACTTCCAGGCGCCGTAGGGGTCGACCGACGGCTTGCCCAGCGCCTGGGCCACAGCCGGGTGGGTCAGCTCGCCCTTCAGCACATTGAGACCGCGCGCCAGATGGACGTTGGTCTTCAGGGCGTCCAGGCCGTGGTCGGCCAGGGCCAGGCCAAACGGCAGAGTGGCGTTGCCCAGGGCTTCGGACGAGGTGCGCGGCGCGGCGCCGGGCATGTTGGCCACGCAGTAGTGGACGACGCCGTCGACGGTGTAGGTCGGCTCGGCGTGGGTGGTCGGCTTGCTGGTCTCGAAACAGCCGCCCTGGTCGATGGAGACGTCCACCAGCACCGAACCCGGCTTCATCTGCTTGAGGTGCTCGCGACGCACCAGCTTGGGGGCGGCGGCGCCGGCGGTCAGCACGGCGCCGATGATCACGTCGGCTTTCAGGATCTCTTCTTCCACGGCCGCGAAGGTCGAATAGCGGGTCAGGATGCGGCCCTGATAGAGGTCATCCAGTTCGCGCATCCGGGGGATCGAGCGTTCCAGCACCACGACCTCGGCGCCCAGGCCGGCGGCCATGCGCGCGGCGTTGGAGCCGACCACGCCGCCGCCCAGCACGGCCACGCGGGCCGGGGGCACGCCGGGCACGCCGCACAGCAGCAGGCCCATGCCGCCATTGTGCTTGAGCAGGGTCTCGGCGGCCGAGAACACGGCGATCCGGCCGGCCACTTCCGACATCGGGGCCAGCAGCGGCAGGCCGCCGCGCGCGTCGGTGACGGTCTCATAGGCGATGGCAGCGCAGCCGCTGTTCAGAAGGCCTTCGGTCTGGGCCGGATCGGGGGCCAGGTGCAGATAGGTGAACAGGATGTGGCGGGGTTCCAGCTTCTCCCACTCGACCTTCTGGGGTTCCTTGACCTTGATGATCATGTCGGCGCCGGAAAACACCGCTGCGGCGTCGGCGGCGATGGTCGCGCCGGCTTTCAGATAGGCGTCATCGGCATAGCCGGCGCCGAGACCGGCCCCGGACTGGACCAGAACGCTGTGGCCGTGGCCGACATATTCCCGGACGGCCGTGGGGGTCAGGCCGACGCGGTGTTCGCCGGGTTTGATCTCTGAAGGGACGCCAACGCGCATGATGATTTCCTCCTGAAGGATTTTGACGCCAATTTACGCCTCTTGGCCTGCAGGTTTCTTGGGGATTTCGTGCGACGAGAACTGTGGTATGCAGGAATCCTGCGTCAAATGGGTGAAACATGAAGAAACCCGCCGTTGATCTCGACAGCTTTGACCGGAAGCTCCTGACTCTGCTGCAACGGCGGGGGCGGGCCAGCTATGTGGAAATGGCCGAGGCCGTGAACCTGTCGGAGTCGGCCTGCCTGCGCCGGGTGCGGGCGCTGGAGGAGGCCGGGGTCATTGGCCGCTACGCCGCCGTGATCGACGAGCGCGCGGTGGGCCTGCCGCTCAGCGTCTTCGTCACCGTCACCCTGTCGTCCCAGGCCGAGGCGACGCTCAGCGCCTTCGAGAAGGCCATCGCCGGTGTCCGCGAGGTGGCCGAGTGCTATCTGATGACCGGCGGCTCGGACTATCTGTTGCGGCTGGTGGTGAGCGACGTTGATGACCTGGAGCGGGTTCATGCCCAGGAACTCACCCGGATCCCCGGCGTCGTGCGGGTCAGTTCCAGCATCGCCCTGCGAACCGTGGTCAAGCGCGCTGAATTGCCGCTGTGACCAAAGTGCAAAAACCTACGCTCGGTTAACCTTGTCTCTCTAGTCCTTGGCCTGACAGACAACCCGCGTCGGGGGACGAGATGGTTTCGAGAAGACTTTTGCTGGGCGTCTTGGCCTCGGGACTGACCGGCGCCCCGCTGGCGGCCCTGGCCGAGGGCGACGACCATCACACGCCCGCGCCGCGCAAGGCCGCGCCCAGGCCCAAGGCGGCGGCCCCGGCCCATGCCGCAGCCGCGCCGGTACGCTCGACCGTCGCCGAATATCCCAAGCCGGCCGAGACCCATGCGCCCGAAGTCCTGATCGATCCCAACGAGGCCCTGGGCCGCCTCAAGCACGGCAACGCGATCTTCGCCCGCGGCGGCGCCAGCATGGCCCTGCCCAGCTGGGCGCGGATCAACGAGCTGTCGAATGGCCAGAAGCCGTTCGCCATCATCGTGGGCTGCTCCGACAGCCGCGTCCCGCCGGAACTGGTCTTTGACTGCACGCTGGGTGAGCTGTTCGTGGTCCGCACCGCCGGCTCGACCGTCAGCCGCGAAGGCCTGGGCTCGATCCTCTATGCCGTCGAGCATCTGGGCGCGCCGCTGGTCGTGGTGCTGGGCCACACCAAGTGCGGCGCGGTCGGGGCGGCGGTCGACGTCGCCACCAAGCATGCTCACCTGCACGGCGCCCTGTTCGACATGGCCCTGCCCATCCTGCCGGCCGTGATCGAGGCCGGAGAGAGCCGTCCCGCCGACCTGCAGGACGCCTCGATCCGCCAGAACGCCAAGAACATCGCCGAACGCCTGAAGACCGCCGACGAGGCCTTCAGCAGCCGTATCGCGGCGGGCCGCCTGAAGGTGGTCTCCGCCGTCTACAGCCTGCAGACCGGCCAGGTCGAATTCATGGGCTAAGGCCCCGTTGACCCGCCCCCCCGCTTCACGTCACATCGATTTTCGAACGTGGTGAACCGGGGGATTGTGGAATGTCGATGGACGAGACGCCGCCCGCGAGCGGTTCCAGCGATCCGACGCCCGTTTCCCAGCCCACGCTGATCGAGCGCCTGAAGGCGCGCTGGTCCGCCGACGCGCGCGTGCGCATCGCGGCCATCGCGGCCGGCGCGCTCGTCATCGGTTTCGGCGGCGGCCTGCTGACCGGCAAGGCCGGCGATCTGGGCTGGTTCGGCGGAAACAAGGGCGCCGTCGCCTCGGCCCCGGTCAAGGGCGAGGCCTGGTCGCTGTTCGGCAAGCCCCGCGCGGCGGGCGCCCCGCGTCGCGGCATCCCCAAGCCCGCGGGCTTCGCCGTCTGGCAGAGCCGCATCGACAGTTCCGGCCAGGACCCGATGGCCTGCGTGCGGATGAGCAAGCCGCTAGATCCGTCCAAGGCCTATGCCGACTATGTGCTAGTCTCGCCCGACATCGGCCGCACGCCCGCCGTGCGGGTCCAGGGCGACGAGCTGTGCATCAGCGGCGTGGGCTTCACCGACCATCGCGTCACCCTGCTCAAGGGCCTGCCCGCCAAGGGCGGCGAGACCCTGGCCGCCAATGCCGATGTCGATTTCACCTTTGGCGAAAAGCCCCCCTATGTCGGCTTCGCCGGCGACGGCGTGATCCTGCCGCGCGAGGAGTCCGACGGCGTCGGCATCGAGACCATCAATGTCCAGGCCCTGGCCATCGAGGTGTGGCGGGTTTCCGATCGCAACCTAGTGCGCAAGTCGATCAGCGCGCCCGACCCCACCGGCGAAGGTGACTGGGCGGGCGACTATGGCGACGACAGTGTCGGCGAAGACGGCCGCCGCGTCTGGAAGGGCGTTGTGCCCGTCACCGGCGCGACCGGCCAGAAAGCCACCACCGTCTTCCCGCTGGGCGCCGTGCTCAAGGACATGAAGGCCGGCGGCTACATGATCAAGGCGCGCGACGCCTCGGGCGGTCGCAATCCGGACGAGGAAGGCGACACCCCGCCCGCCCAGGCCCGGCGCTGGATCGTTTTCACCGACATGGCGATGATCGCCTATGACGGTTCGGAATCCCTCGACGTGGTGGTGCGCTCGCTGAAGAGCGCCAAGACGATCGCCGGCGTCCGCGTGGCCCTGGTGGCCAAGGACGGCGAGGATCTGGCCGAGGCCAAGAGCGACGCTGACGGCCGCGTGCGCTTCCTGCGTCCCTTGCTGGAAGGCGAAGGCTCCGAGCGCGCCAAGATGGTCATGGCCTATGGACCGCAGGGCGACCTGGCGGTGCTGGACCTGGACCGCTCGCCGGTCGACCTGTCCAAGCAGGGCGTCGGCGGCCGCGAAGGCGCCACCGCCGGCCGTTCGACCCGCACCGACATCGACGGCTATCTCTATGCTGACCGCGGCATCTATCGGCCCGGCGAGACCGTCCACCTGACCGCCATGGTCCGCGACCGGCTGGCCAAGGCCGTCAACGACCGCAAGGGCGAGATCGTGGTCAAGCGGCCCTCGGGGGTCGAGTTCAAGCGCTATCCGTTCAGCGGCGCCAAGGCCGGCGCCGTGCTGGCCGACATCGCCCTGCCACGCTCGGCGCCGCGCGGGCGCTGGGTGGCGGAACTGAAGATCGAGGGTATCGAGGCCGCTTCCGGCAGCCTGACCTTCAGCGTCGAGGACTTCGCGCCGCAACGCCTGGCGGTCACGGCCACGGGCCAGGAATCCCTTCCGCTGGGCGTGGGCGAGACCCGCAAGGTCGATGTCTCGGCCCGCTTCCTGTATGGCGCGCCGGGCGCCGGGTTGCAGACGCAGGGCGAGGCGCGGCTGCGCGCCGACGCCGATCCCTTCCCCGCCTACAAGGACTATGTCTGGGGCGACGCCGACAAGCCGTTCGAGGAGAAGTTCCTGGAACTGGGCACGACGGTCACCGATGGCGAAGGCCGCGCGGTGCTGTCCGTCGCCAGCGATGTGGCCGGCGACACGGCCCAGCCGCTGGTCGCGGCGGTGACCACCTCGGTGTTCGAGCCGGGCGGGCGTCCGGTCCGCGAGGGCCTGGACCTGAAGGTCCGCGCCAAGCCGCTCTATTTCGGGGTCAAGGTCGACCAGGGCGACAGCGCCAAGGGCGATCCGCCGATCAGCCTCAACATCATCGCCGTTAACGCCGCCGGCCAGCGAGTGGGCGCCACCGCGACCTACACCCTGATCAGCGAGAACTGGGACTATGACTGGTTCCAGCAGGATGGCCGCTGGCAGTGGCGGCGCACCAGCCGCGACGCGGTGGTGGCCAAGGCCACGGTGAACATCGGCGCCGGCGATCCGGCCCGCTTCACGCGACGCCTGGGCTGGGGCGACTATCGCCTGGTGGTCGAGGGCGCGGACGGCTCAAAGACCGTCACCCGCTTCGCCGCCGGCTGGGGCTCGCCCGCCAAGGACGCCGAGGCCCCGGATTTCGTGCGCGTCAGCGCCGGGACCAAGGCCTATGTCCAGGGCGATACGGTCGAGATCACGCTCAAGCCGCCCTATGCGGGTGAAGCCCAGATCGCCGTCGCCACCGACCGCCTGATCGACCTGAAGACCGTCACCGTCGGCGAGAACGGGACGACCGTGCGCCTGAAGACCTCGGCCGCCTGGGGCGGCGGGGCCTATGTGATGGTCAGCGTCATCCAGCCGCGCGATCCGGTCGCCTCGCCCAAGCCGCGCCGCGCGCTCGGCCTCGTTTATGTGCCGCTGGACCCCAAGAGCCGGAAGCTGACCGTCGATCTGGGTACGCCCGTGAAGATCGACTCCAAGGCCCCGGTCGAGATCCCCGTGGCGGTGAAGGGCCTTGGCCTTGGCCAGCGCGCCCACGTCACCATCGCGGCGGTCGACGAGGGCATTCTGCGCCTGACCCGTCAGGACAGTCCTGATCCGGTGAAATGGTACTTCGGCAAGCGCGCCCTGGGCGTCGACTATCGCGACGACTATGGCCGCCTGCTCGATCCCAATCTGGGCGCGCCGGCCAACGTCAATTTCGGCGCCGACGAGGTCGGGGGCGAGGGTTTGACCGTCACCCCGATCAAGACCGTGGCCCTGTGGTCGGGCGTGGTCGAGACCGGCCTGGACGGCAAGGCGGTGATCAAGCTGCCGGCCGCCGACTTCAATGGCGAGTTGCGGCTGATGGCCGTGGCCTGGACCGACAACGCCGTCGGCTCGGGCTCCAAGCCCCTGACCGTGCGCCAGCCGGTGGTGGCCGACCTCAACCTGCCGCGCTTCCTGGCCCCCGGCGACAAGGCCATGGCCACGCTGGAACTGCACAATGTCGAGGGCAAGCCCGGCGCCTATACCGCCGAGGCCTTCTCGTCGGGCGGGCTGAAGGTGGCCTTCAAGACGGTGTTCCAGCTGATCCTGGGTCAGCGGATCGCCGAAAAGATCCCCTTCCTGGCCCCCGACGTCACCGGCATCGGCAAGATCGGTTTCAAGGTGGCCGGCCCCGGCTTCGTGACCAGCAAGGACTATCCGATCCAGACCCGCCTGGGCTGGGGCGATGTGGTTCGCACCACCACGGAACTGCAGCAACCGGGCGCGGCCTATACGCCTTCCTACGCCCTGATGAGCGGCCTGGCGGCCGGGGACGTGACGCTGCAGGTCAGCTATTCGCCGTTCAAGGGCTTCGACCCGGCGGCGATCGCGGTGGCCCTGCAACGCTATCCCTATGGCTGCACCGAGCAGCTGGTCTCGACCGCCTATCCGCTGCTGTACGCCCAGAGCCTGACCAGTGATCCCAAGCTGAAACGCACCCCGGCGGCCCTGGCCGGCGCGGTGGGCAAGCTGCTGGATCGCCAGACCCTCGACGGCGCCTTCGGGCTGTGGCGGGTGGGCGACGGCGAGGCCGACGCCTGGCTGGGCGCCTATACGACCGACTTCCTGCTGGAAGCCCGGGCGCAGGGCGTGGCCGTGCCGGACGCCGCGATCGACAAGGCCATGAACGCCATGCGCCAGATCAGCCGTCCCGACGGCTGGGCCTCGGTCTCCTACCGGATGGAATATCCCGAATGGTGGGCGGCCACGCCCGAGCTGTCCAAGAAGGCCACCGAACGGATGCGCCGCCGGGCCTCGGCCTATGCCCTCTATGTGATGGCCAAGGGCGGCAAGGGCGACCTAGCCCGCCTGCGCTGGTGGCACGACGTGCAGATGAAGGACGAGGACCAGCCGATGGCCAAGGCCTATGTCGCCGCCGGCCTGGCCCGCATGGGCGACAATGCCCGGGCCCGCTCGGCCATGCGCCAGGCGGTCAAGTCGCTGGGCTATCGCGACGATCAGGACTGGTACCAGAGCCCGCTGCGCGACGTGGCGGGGCTGACCGCCCTGGCCGTCGAGTCGGGCCAGGGCGACATCGCCCGCCAGCTGCAGGGCCGCCTCGAAAACGTGGTCAAGGATCCTGACGCGCTGAACACCCAGGAACAGGCGGCCGTGCTGCACGCGGCCTTCGCCTTGCTGAAGGCGGCCGGGCCGATCTCGATCGACGCCAAGGGGGCCATGGCCCTGCCGCCGGCCGGCGGCGCGCCGCGCTGGGCGGTGGGCAAGCTGGCTGACAGCCGCTTCACCAACACCAGCAAGGGCGCCTTGTGGCGGACGGTCAGTGTTCGTGGCACGCCGACGGCTGCGCCGGGCGCATCGGCCAATGGCCTGTTCGTCAGCAAGCGCCTGTTGTCGATGACCGGGGCGGCGGTGGATCCCGCCACGATCCGCCAGGGCGACCGGATCATCGTGCTGGTCTCCGGCCGTTCGATGCAGGCCCGTTCGACCGCTCTGGTGGTCGACGACGCGCTGCCGGCCGGCTTCGAGATCGAGACGACACTCGGCGCCGATGACGCTCAGAACGGGCCCTACCGGTTCCTGGGCGAACTGACCGGCGCCGACGTTCAGGAAAGTCGCGACGACCGCTTCATCGCGGCCATGGACCTGGAGGGCAACAAGCCCTTCGCCCTGGCCTATGTGGCGCGGGCCGTGACGCCGGGCGAGTTCTTCCTGCCGGGCGCGGTAGCCAAGGACATGTACCGTCCCGCGATCACCGCGCGCTCGGACGCCGGCCGGGCGGTGATCGCGCCGGGGCAGTGAGGGTGACGCGCCGTTTCATCTTCCCCCTCCGGGGGAGGAGCGCTGAAAGCGCGGAGGGGGCAAGTGACGCGAGGCCGTTCGCAGGATGACGTCTGCTGACTCAGGGGGCGCTGCCACCACTGGCCCCCTCCGGATGCTGCGCATCCTCCTCCCCCGGAGGGGGAAGATGGTTGCGCCGCTCACCCGCGCCCTCGTGGCCCTGCTCGGCGTCCAAGTCGTCCTCGCCACCCTTAGCGCCATCTTCCCGCCGGACATGACCCGCGCCAGGCAGTCCTCGCCGGTGGCGCTGGACCGGCGCGGGGCATGGCTGCGGGCCCTGCCGGTGGAGGACGGCCGCTGGCGGATCCGGGCCGACCTCGACCGCACCGACCAGACCTTCCAGAAGCGGCTGATCGCGGTGGAGGACGGGCGGTTCTACAGCCATCTGGGCGTTGATCCCCTGGCGGTGGTGCGGGCGTTCGGCTCGGCGGTGGTCCATGGGCGCCCGACCTCCGGCGCCTCGACCCTGACCATGCAGACCGCCCGCCTGCTGGAGCCGCAGCCGCGCAATCTGGGCTCAAAACTGATCGAGATGATCCGCGCCGTGCAGCTGGAATCGCGGCTGACCAAGCGCCAGACCCTCGCCCTCTACCTGACCCTGGCCCCCTATGGCGGCAATCTGGAAGGGGTGCGCGCCGCCAGCCTGGCCTATTTCGGTCAGGAGCCCTCAAGCCTGACCGACGGCCAGCAGGCCCTGCTGATCGCCCTGCCGCAATCGCCCGAGGCCCGCCGACCCGACCGTCGGCCCGAGGCGGCGCGGCTGGCGCGGCGGGCGGTGCTGGACAAGATGGTCCGGGCCGGCGTGCTCACCGAAGCCGCCGCCCTGGAGGCCGAGGCCGAACCCCTGCCGCGCCGTTCACCGTTCCCGGCCCTGGCCTGGAACGTGGCGGGCGAACTGGCCCGCGCCGCGCCAGCCTCGCAGGCCAGCGTGATCACCACCCTCGACGCCGACCTGCAGGCGCGGCTGGAGCCGATGGCCGCCGCCATCGCCGCCTCGCAAGGGGCCGACGCCACCGCCGCGATCCTGGTGGTGGAAATCAAGGGCCGGGCGGTGCGGGCCGCCGTTGGCTCGGCCGGGCGCGAGCGGGCCGGGGGCTGGGTGGACATGACCCGCGCTCTGCGCTCGCCGGGCTCGGCTCTGAAACCCTTCATCTACGCCATGGCCATGGATGACGGTCTGGTGGCAGCCGACACCCAGTTGACCGACAGCGCCACCCGCTTCGCCGACTATCAGCCCGAGAACTTCGACCGGGTGTTTCACGACAAGGTCACGGTGCGCGAGGCCCTGACCCATTCGCTGAACGTGCCCGCCGTGGCGACGCTGGAACGGCTGGGTCCCGAAGCCTTTGCGGGCCGGATCGAGGCGGCCGGCGCCCATCTGGCCCGGCCGAAGTCGGAGCTGAAGGCGGCGGGACTGGCCCTGGCCCTGGGCGGGGAGGGGATCACCCTGCGCGACCTGGCCCTGCTGTATGCCGCCCTGGGCGACGGCGGCCTCGCCAAGCCCCTGGCCTGGACGCAGGCCGACGCCAAGCTCCGCGAGACATCCGGCGGAACCCGACTGGTGCGACCCGAGGCGGCGCGGCAGGTGCTGGACATCCTGCGCGAAGCTCCTGCGCCGCGCGGCCGGGCGCCCTCGGCCCTGACCCGAGGCGGGCCGGCCATGGCCTTCAAGACCGGCACCTCCTACGGCTTTCGCGACGCGGTGGCGGCCGGTGTGGTCGGCGGCTATGCGATCATCGTCTGGACGGGCCGGGCCGACGGCGGCGCGCGCGGCGGCCTGACCGGACGCGACGCCGCCCTGCCGCTGCTGTTCGATGTCGCCGACGTGGTGGGGGCGCCCGCCGCCGCGCCGCGCCCGATCGCGCCCAAGCTGGCGCCCGAGGCGCTGCAGACCCTGCGCGCGCAATCCGAGGGGCCACGGCTGATCTTCCCGCCGGATGGCGCGGCCGTGCAGGTCGAGGCTCTGGGCCCAGGGTCGCGCGGACTGGTGCTGGCGGCCGGCGGCGAGGATCTGACCTGGTATGTCGGCGGGACGCCGCTGGCGGCCGATCCGGTCAGCGGCCGGGTGGTCTGGAAACCGGCGGCGCCGGGGTTCTACCGCCTGTCCGTGGTGGATGGGCAAGGGCGCAAGGCGTCGGCCAGGGTGCGGATCAAGGCGGGGTGAGCCTTACTCCACTCTCCGCTCTTCCCGGCGAAGGCCGGGACCCAGATTCACCTGGAGCGGTTTGGGTGTTCGCGCCAACAGCCTAGCCTGATCATCGACGCTCAGGGTTCGATCTGGGCCCCGGCCTTCGCCGGGGAGAGCGGAAGTTTTAGATCACCCCGCCGGCCACCCGCTCATAGTCTTCCCGGCTGGAAATCCCGACGTTCAGGTCGTTCACCAGCCCGTTGGCCAGCGAATAGACCCAGCCGTGAACGGCCAGCGACTGGCCGCGCGCCCAGGCGTCCTGCACGAAGACGTCGGCGGCCACGTTGCGGACCTGGCGGATGACGTTCAGCTCGCACAGGCGGTTGAGCTTTTCCTTCTCGCCCGGCAGGGCGTCCAGCTCGTGGCGGTGCTCGGCATGGACCTCGCGGATCGGGTGCAGCCAGTGGTCGACCAGGCCGCGCCGCTTGCCGTCGATCGCCGCCGCCACGCCGCCGCAGCCATAGTGGCCCACGACCATCACGTGCTTGACCTTGATCACGTCGACCGCGAACTGCAGCACGCTCAGATAGTTGGCGTCCTGCGGCGGGGCCAGGTTGGCGACATTGCGGTGGACGAAAAGCTCGCCGGGATCCAGGCCCACGATCTCGTTGGCCGGCACGCGGCTGTCGCTGCAGCCGATCCACAGATATTCCGGGCTCTGCTGGTTTTCGAGCCGCTTGAAGAACTGCGGATCAACCTCCGTCTTGCCCTTCGACCAGGCGGCGTTATTGGCCTTCAAGTCTTCAAGCATTCTGGGCATCCGGTTGAAGGTTGGGGTGGGCTGCGGCGATGGCCGGATGTTCAAGAGCCCGGGCCACCGCAGCCTTGATCGTGGGGAACGGCGTCATGTCCACGTGGAAACGGGCGGCGTTATAGACCTGCGGGACCAGGCAGCAGTCGGCCAAGCCGGGGGTGTCGCCGAACGCATAGCCCTTGCCGTGCCGCGCCACCATCGGCTCCAGCGCCGCAAAGCCGTCGGTGATCCAGCGCTGCGCCCAGGCGTCGCGGCCGTCCTGGTCGACGCCAAGGCCGGTCAGGGCGCGCAGGATGCGCAGATTGTTCACCGGGTGGATGTCGCAGGCGACGATCTCGGCCATGGCCCGCACCGTGGCGCGATCGAACGGGTCGGCGGGCAGCAGCGGCGCGCCCGGAACCGCCTCGTCCAGCCATTCCAGGATCGCCAGGCTCTGGGTCAGACGGCGGCCTTCTTCTCCAGGCAGGGCGACCTCAAGCGTCGGGACCAGGGCCTGGGCGTTGAGGGCGCGATAGGCTTCGCCCTGATGCTGGCTGGACACCAGGTCCACGGGCTGGACGGCATAGTCCAGGCCCTTGAGGTTCAGGCCGATGCGCACCCGATAGGGCGCGCTGGCCCGCCAGGCGCTGTGCAGGATGAGCTTCATGGCGCGCTCCTAGAGCATTTTCGAGCGAAGTGGATACCGGTTCACGTGAAGAAAATGCGTTAAAACAAAGATCTAGAGCTCCGGCCTGACGCAGTCAGGATGGAGCTCTAGCCCAGGGTGAAGGACAGTTTGCCGACGCCCTCGACCTCACCCTCCACCCTGTCGCCGCGCACGATGGCGCCGACGCCCTCGGGGGTGCCGGTGAAGATCAGGTCGCCGGCTTCCAGCCGCCACAGCTGGCTGGCCTTGGCGATCACCTCGGCGACGTTCCAGATCATGTCGGCGATCTCGCCGCGCTGCTTTTCCACGCCATTGACCGACAGGAAGATCGCGCCTTCCGGCGGCAGGCCGCTCATCGGGCGGATGGCGGAAATCGGGGCGCTGGCGTCGAAGGCCTTGCCGGCTTCCCACGGCTGACCCTTGGCCTTGGCGGCGTTCTGCAGGTCGCGGCGCGTCAGGTCGACGCCGACCGCATAGCCGAACACCAGCTTGATGGCCTGCTCGGGGGTGAGGTTCTCGCCGCCGGCCTTCAGGGCCGCGACCAGCTCGATCTCGTGGTGCAGGTCCGCCGTCGCCGACGGATAGGGCACGCTGGTCGGCAGGGGGACCACGGCGTCGGCCGGCTTGGCGAAGAAGAACGGCGGATCGCGCGTATCGCCGCCCATTTCGCGCGCATGGGCCGCGTAGTTGCGACCCACGCACAGGATGCGGCGGACGGGAAAGACCTCGGACGATCCCTCGACCGGGACCACGGGAACAGCGGACGGGGGAAAGGCGTATGTCGTCATGGCGCCTGATTAGCCCCAAACCGCGCGCTTCAAAAGCACCCTGCCCAGGTTATCGCCTATCAGAAATCATCCCGAGACCGGGGACGCTTAAACGTTCTTTCACTTGCCCCCGTCCTCGCCGTCGAGTCATGACGGGTGTGGGGAATACTGGGCGTCTTCCCATGCGGGGGCTGTGAGCGCGCGAATGCTGATCATCGAGAACCTGACTCACGTCTATGGCAACGGCGTTCGCGCCCTGGACGAGGTCAGCCTGACCATACCGCGCGGCATGTACGGCCTGCTGGGCCCGAACGGCGCGGGCAAGTCGACCCTGATGCGCACCATCGCCACCCTGCAGGCCCCGACCTCGGGCCATATCCGTTTCGACGACATCGACGTGTTGAAGACGCCCGAGCTGCTGCGCCGCACCCTGGGCTATCTGCCGCAGGATTTCGGCGTCTATCCGCGGGTCTCGGCCTACGACATGCTCGACCACATGGCGGTGCTCAAGGGCATCGCCAACGCCAAGGAGCGCAAGGAAACGGTCGAGAGCCTGCTGGGCCAAGTCAATCTGTGGGGCGTGCGCAAGAAGGCCCTGGCCGGGTTCTCGGGCGGCATGCGCCAGCGCTTCGGCATCGCCCAGGCCCTGATCGGCGATCCGCGCCTGATCATCGTCGACGAGCCCACCGCCGGCCTCGACCCCGAGGAGCGCAACCGGTTCCTGAACCTGCTGGCCGAAATCGGCGAGAACGTGGTGGTGATCTTGTCGACCCACATCGTCGAGGATGTGTCGGACCTGTGCCCGGCCATGGCGATCATCTGCGACGGTCGCATCGTCAAGCAGGGCGCGCCCAATGATCTGGTGGTCCAGCTGGCCGGCCGGGTCTGGCGCAAGACCATCGACAAGGCCGAGCTGGAAGCGACCAAGGCCCAGTATCAGGTGATCTCCACCCGCCTGCTGGGCGGCCGCACGGTGATCCACATCCTGGCCGACAGCGATCCGGGCGATGGCTTTACCGCCGTCGAGGGCGGTCTTGAGGACGTCTATTTCTCGACCCTGTCCACCACCCGCCGCGCGGCGTAGGAGGACCGGCCATGTTCGCCAAGATTGCGGGCTTCGAGCTCCGCTACCAGCTGAAGTCGCCCGTATTCTGGGTGGTGGCGACGGTGTTCTTCCTGCTGACCTTCGGGGCGGCGACGATCGACCAGATCCGCATCGGCGGCGGCGGTCAGATCCACAAGAACGCCCCGTTCGCGATCGCCCAGACCCACCTGATCCTGTCGATCTTCTACATGTTCGTGACCACGGCCTTCGTGGCCAATGTGGTGGTCCGCGACGACGAGACCGGCTTTGGGCCGATCCTGCGCTCCACCCGGATCGGCAAGTTCGACTATCTGTACGGCCGCTTCACGGGGGCCTATCTGGCGGCGGCGATCTCGTTCCTGGCCGTGCCCCTGGCGATCTTCATCGGTTCGTTCATGCCCTGGGTCGACCCCGAGCGCCTGGGCCCCAACCTGGTCGAAGCCTATCTGTTTTCCTATTTCGCCCTGGCCCTGCCCTCGATCCTGCTGACCTCGGCGATCTTCTTCGCCCTGGCCACGGTGACGCGATCGATGATGTGGACCTATGTCGGCGTCATCGCCTTCATGGTGGTGTGGATCATTGCCGGCATCGCCCTGGATCGCCCTGAGTTCGAAAAGACCGCCGCCCTCTGGGAGCCCCTGGGCACGGCGGCCTTTGGCCTGGTCACAAAGTACTGGACCGCCACCGAGCGGAACTCGGTCACGCCGGCCCTGACTGGCGTGCTGCTGTTCAACCGCCTCTTCGCCCTGGCCCTGTCGGCGGTGTTCCTGACGGCCGCCTACTGGCTGTTCCAGATCCAGTCGACCGCGCTGGCGGGTGATCGCAAGGTCAAGGCCCACAAGGGCCCGGCGCCGATCGAGGCCCTGCCGGCCACCCTGAGCGGCCCGGTCGTTCCGCGCTATGATCGCCAGACGGCCTGGGTCCAGCTGATGGTCCGCACCCGGCTGGACATGGGCCAGGTGTTCAAGAGCCCGGCCTATTTCGTGCTGCTGGCCCTGGGCCTGGCCAATGCCATGGGCTCGCTGTGGTTCGCCACCGAGGCCGGACGCTATGGCGGCGAGATCTATCCGCTGACCCGCGTGCTGCTGACGCCACTGATGGGATCTTTTGGTCTCATCCCGATGATCATCGCCATCTACTATTCGGGCGAACTGGTCTGGCGCGAGCGCGAGCGCAAGACGCACGAGATCATCGACGCCACCCCGGTTCCGGACTGGGCCTTTGTCGTCCCCAAGACCCTGGCCATTTCGCTGGTGCTGGTCTCGACCCTGCTGGTCAGCGTGCTGGCCGCGATCATCAGCCAGCTGGCCCACGGCTATACCCATCTGGAGCTGTCCAAGTACCTGCTCTGGTACATCCTGCCGCAATCGGTGGACTGGGTCCTGCTGGCGGTGCTGGCGGTGTTCCTGCAGGCGATCAGCCCGCACAAGTTCATCGGCTGGGGCCTGATGGTGATCTACATGGTCGCCACCATCACCCTCTCGAACCTGGGTTTCGAGCACAAGCTCTACAATTTCGGCGCGGTCACCGACACGCCCTTCTCCGACATGAACGGCCAGGGCAAGTTCTGGATCGGGGCCTGGTGGCTGCGGCTGTACTGGACGGCCTTTTCGGTCGTGCTGCTGGTGCTGGCCTATGGCCTGTGGCGTCGCGGGACCGAGAGCCGGCTGTGGCCGCGCCTGGCGCGTCTGCCGAGCCGCATGACCGGCAAGGCCGGCCTGACCCTGGCCCTGGCCCTGACCGTGTTCGTGGCGACGGGAACCTTCATCTTCGTCAACACCAATGTCTGGAACACCTATCGGACCACGATCGACGGCGAGCAATGGCAGGCCGATTACGAAAAGACCCTGCTGCCGTTCGAGACCCTGCCCCAGCCCAAGATCGTGTCGATGATGCTGGACGTGGACCTCTATCCCGATGAACCGCGCGTCAGCACCAAGGGCGCCTATGTCATCGAGAACAAGACGAACGGTCCGCTGAAGGAAATCCATGTCCGCTTCGACCGCGACCTGAAGGTCAAGGGCCTGTCGATCGAGGGGGCCTGGGCCAAGAAGACCTATGACCGGTTCAACTACCGGATCTTCGCCTTCGACACGCCGATGGTTCCGGGTGAGCGGCGCAAGATGAGCTTCATCACCGAGCGCTCGCAGAAGGGCTTCCCCAACAGCGGCGCGGAATCGCGTGTGGTGGCCAACGGGACCTTCATCAACAATCTGGAGATCGCGCCGATCCTGGGCATGGCCCGCGACGGCCTGCTGGTCGATCGCGCCAAGCGCCGCAAATATGGCCTGCCGCCCGAGCGGCGCATGGCCAGGCTGGGCGATGTGGCCTCGATGCAGTTCAATGGTCTGCGCAAGGACTCCGACTGGGTGTCGTCCGACATCACCATCACCACGGTCAGCGACCAGACGCCGATCGCACCGGGCTACAAGGTCTCCGACCTGGTCAAGGGTGATCGCCGCGTGGCGCGCTTCGTCACCGAGGCCCCGATCCAGAACTTCATCTCGATCCAGTCGGCCCGCTACAAGATCGCCAGCGAGACCTACAAGGGCGTCGATCTGGCGGTCTATTACGACCCGCAGCACCCCTGGAACATCGACCGCATGAAGACGGCGATGAAGGTCTCGCTGGACTATATGGGCGCCGAGTTCAGCCCCTATCAGTTCCGCCAGCTGCGGTTCCTGGAGTTCCCCGACTACGCCCAGTTCGCCCAGGCCTATGCCGGCACCATGCCGTGGTCGGAAGGTCTGGTGTTCATCGCCAACTGCGAAAACCCCGAAAAGATCGACATGGTCACCTATGTCGGGGCCCACGAGATCGGCCACCAGTGGTGGGCCCACCAGGTGATCGGCGCCGACCAGCAGGGCGGGGCCATGCTGTCGGAGACCTTCGCCCAGTATTCGGCCCTGATGGTCATGAAGCGGACCTATGGCGAGAGCCAGATCCGCAAGTTCCTGAAGTTCGAGCTGGACAGCTATCTGCGCGCGCGCGGCGGCGATCCTCTGGAGGAGCAACCGCTCTACAAGGTCGAGAACCAGCCCTACATCTATTACCGCAAGGGCTCGCTGGTCATGTACCGGCTGCAGAGCGAGATCGGCGAGGCGGCGGTCAACCGCGCCCTGCGCAAGCTGATCGCCGACCACGCCTTCAAGGGCGCGCCCTATCCGACCACGCTCGATTTCATGGCCGCGATCCGCGCCGAGGCCCCGGCCGACAAGCAGGCGCTGATCACCGACCTGTTCGAGAAGATCACCCTCTACGACATCAAGACCACGGCCGCGGCCGTGAAGAAACGCGCCGACGGCCGCTTCGACGTCACGCTCACCATCGACGCCAGGAAGATGTACGCCGACGGCAAGGGCAAGGAGACGCCGGCGCCTCTGGCCGAGAGCATGGACATCGGCCTGTTCACCGCCGAGCCGGGCAAGAAGGACTTCAAGGCCGACAGTGTCGTGCTGTATGAGCGCCGCCCGATCCGCTCGGGCGTCCAGACCCTGACCTTCACGGTCGCCAAGGCCCCCAAATGGGCCGGGGTCGATCCCTACAACACGGTCATCGACCGCAATGGCGACGACAACACCCTCAAGGTCGGCGGATGAGCGAGAGCGGACTGAAGCTGGATGCGGCGGCGTTCAACGCCTTCCTGCAGCGCGCCTTTCCCGAAGGCGATCCGGCCTCGATGCCCGAGGCGATCGAGGCGTCCGAGGGGCGGGTCCTGATGCGGCAGGCCTTCGCGTCACGGCAATTGCGGCCGGGCGGGGTGATCTCGGGGCCGACCCTGATGGCCATGGCCGACACCGCCGCCTATGCGGCGATCCTGACCCATATCGGCGAGGTGCCGCTTGCGGTCACGACCTCGCTGACAATCCATTTCCTGCGAGGCTGCAAGCCGGGTGACCTCTATGCCGAGGCCACCCTGCTGAAACTTGGCCGCCGCATCGCGACGGTCGATGTCCTGATGTGGACGGAATCGCGCGAGCGAGCCGCCGCCAAGGCGACGGTCGCCTACGCGATTCCGTAAAAACCTGTCATCCCGGCCAAGCGCGCAGCGCGCCGAGCCGGGATCGCCGGAAGCTCTGAGCCTGTGGCGATCCCGGGTCTTCCCCCGGCTTTCGCCGGCGTCCGCCCGGGATGACAATAGCGCCCTAGTTCACGAAGCCCTTCTTGAGGCCTTCGGCCGTGTTCAGGTGTTCCTGAACGGTCGGGGCCGTGGCGGCGGCGAAGGCCTTGATGGCGGGGGTGTCGCCGTCCTGGGCGTAGCGTTGCAGCAGGTTCAGCATCGCCTGATGGGCGTCGACCTGGCTGTCGGCGTACTTCTTGTCGAAGTCGTCGTTGCCGGCCTTGCTCAGGTCGTCCAGGTCATCCTGCAGGTCCTTGGACAGGGTCATCGGCAGGATGATCGCCGCGCCCGACGCTGCAATCGCCGCCTGCAGGCCTTCGCCGGTCTTGCCGTGCGCGGTGGCCATCTTGCCGGCGAAGGTCTTGACCTGGGCATTGGTCGAGCGCGCGGCGGCCAGCTTGGCGGATTCGATCTCGAACATGTTGAGGTCAGCCGCCTTCATGGCGAAGACATCGGCCTTGGTCTCGTCGGCCACGGTCGGAACGGTGGCGGCGGGGTTGGCGTCAGGCGTGGCGGCCTGTTCCGAAGGGGTCGCTGCGCCCTTGGTCTCGGTCTTGTCGCCGCAGGCGGCGAGGCTTAGGGCGGCGAACGCGGCGCCGACGATGAGGAGATGGCGGGTCATGGCTGTCTTTCCCTGCGCGATTTTTCTAGAGGTTGAAGTCTGGTCGGCGTCACGCGGCGCCGCTCGCATCAAGAACATCACGGGGCCGTGAACGGTTCCCGGAACCCAGGGGAAGATCGAGATGGCCCAATCACCGCTGACCGGACTGCGGGTCATCGAAATGGGCTCGCTGATCGCGGGGCCCTTCTGCGGCCAGATCCTGGGCGACTTCGGCGCCGAGGTGATCAAGCTGGAAGATCCCGGGGTCGGCGATCCGATGCGCCAGTGGGGTCGCAGCAAGCCCCAGGGCCTGTCGCCCTGGTGGCCGGTGATCGGCCGCAACAAGAAATCCGTGACCCTCGACCTGCGCACGGACGAGGGCCGCGACCTGGCCCGGGCCCTGATCGCCAAGGCCGATGTGGTGGTCGAGAACTTCCGCCCCGGCACGCTGGAGGCCTGGGGCATGGGCTATGAGGCCCTGTCGGCCGACCATCCGGGCCTGGTGATGGCGCGGGTGTCGGGCTTTGGCCAGACCGGACCCTATTCGAAGCGCGCCGGCTACGCCCTGGTCGGCGAGGCCATGGGCGGGCTGCGCCACATCACCGGCGAGCCCGATCGCAATCCCGCCCGGGCCGGCATCTCGATCGGCGACAGCCTGTCGGGCCTGAACGCCGCGCTGGGGGTGATGATGGCCCTGCATGCGCGCGACCGCACCGGTCGGGGCCAGGTGGTCGACGCGGCGATCTATGAGAGCGTGCTGACGGTGATGGAGAACCTGATCACCGAATATGACCTGACCGGCTATATCCGCGAGCGGTCGGGGGCTGTGCTGCCCGGCATCGCGCCGTCCAACGTCTATCCGACCAAGAGCGGCGAGCTGGTTCTGATCGGCGCCAATCAGGACACCCTGTTTCGGCGGCTGTGCGACCTGATGGGCCGGCCCGATCTGGCCGACGACGTGCGCTACAGGGATCACGCGGCGCGCGGCGCGCACCAGGGCGAGCTGGACGCCCGCATCGCCGCCTGGACCGCCGACCAGCAGATCGAGGCCCTGCTGCCCCTGCTGGAAAAGGCGGGCATCGCCACCGGCCGGATCTATCGCGCGCCCGAGATGCTGGCCGATCCGCACTTCGCGGCGCGGGAGTCGATCGTCAGCGTGCCGCATCCGGTCTTTGGCCAGGTGAAGATGCAGAACGCCTTCCCGCGCCTGTCGGAAACCCCCGGCGCCGTGCGCTGGACCGGGCCGACCCTGGGCGAACACACCGACGCCGTGCTGCGCGAGGTGGCGGGGCTGAGCGACGAGGCCATCGCGGGTCTGCGGGCGCGCAAGGTGCTGTGAAGCGACGAAGCCGCCTGACTGCGGCTTCGTCTTGCCCCCATGTGCGGGGCTCTTGAACAGGATCAAAAAAGGTTGTCATCCCGGACAAGCCTGGCGAAGCCGGGCGCCGATCCGGGACCGCCGGAAGCGCAGAGTTCAGGCGTCGGTCCCGGATCTTCGCGCTGCGCGCTCGTCCGGGATGACAACCGTTTTTGGCCATATGCGATAGCCCTCCCCCAGAGGGGGAGGATCGCTCAAACCCTAGTGCCGCCCGGTCACATCGGCGATCGCCCGGGCGATCTGGTGCACATTGTACGGCTTGCGGACGATGGGCGCGTCAAAGCCCATGGGGGCGGCCTTGTCGGCATAGCCGGTGGCGAACACGAACGGCCGGCCCTCGCTACGCAGGATCTCGGCCACCGGAGCGACCGACTGGCCATTGAGGTCGGCGTCCAGAACGGCCACGTCAAACACCTGGTCCAGCATCGACAGGGCCTCGCCCAGCTCGGCGGCGCAGCCGACCACCACGACCCCGGCGTCCTCCAGGCCGGATTCCAGCTCCAGGGCCAGCAGCAGGGAGTCCTCGACGATCAGCACCCTCAGGCCGGCGATGGCGCCGGGGCGGATGTTTTCGTCGGCGGCGATCAGGGTTTCGACAATCCGCTCGGGCGCGACCTTTTCAGGCTCGGGCGGCGGTCCGTCGGCCAGAGCCTCCGGCGCGGCCTGGATCAGGGCGCTGAGGCCGCCGCGCTTGTATTCCATGCGGGCCCGACCGCCCAGCTCGCGGCCGACCACATCCTCGATCAGGGTCGCGCCAAAGCCGCGCTTGGTCGGCTCGGTTGCGGGTGGACCGCCGGTTTCCAGCCATTCCAGCGCAAAGCCGCCCTCGAGCGTGCGCCGCCAGACGACCTCGACCTTGCCGTTCTCGCTTGAGAGCGCGCCAAACTTCACCGCATTGACGGCCAGCTCGTGCAGGGTCAGCGACAGGGCCGAGGCCGCGCGCGGGGTCAGGAACAGTTCTGGCCCATCCCAGCGGGTCTGGGTGGGGGCCAGTCCGCCCAGTTCGGCGGCGGCGATCCGGGCCAGGGTGGCCCCGCGCCAGCGGGCGGCGCTGAGCAGGTCATGGGCCGAGCTCATCGATTTCAGCCGGCCGGCAAAGGTCTTGAGGAAGACGTCCAGAGACGACGACTTGCGGGCCGATTGGGCGGCGACCGACTGGACGACCGCCAGCAGGTTCTTGATGCGGTGGTCCAGCTCGGCCAGCAGGCTCTCGCGCTGTTCATCCTGCTGCTTGCGGTCGGTGATGTCCTGGATCACGCCGATCAGGCGGGTCGGTTCGCCCTGTTCGTCGAGCGTCATTACGCCGGCGGCGCGGTTCCACTGGATCCGGCCCTTGTCGTCGGGATTGCGGCGGAACTCCACCTCGTAGCGGCCGCGCTTGCGCAGCTGGGCGTCGACGTCGCGCTGGATCTCGGCGCGATCGTCGGCATGGACATAGCGAAACAGCGACTGGCCATCTTCGGCGGGTATCTCGCCGGCCGGCAGGTGGGCGATCTTGGCCAGGCGCGGACTGATCCGATAGATATCGAGCGCGCGATCCCATTCGAACTCGCCCAGGCTGGCGGCGCCGATGGCCAGGGCCAGGCGTTCGCTGTCGAGCGTGCGGACGGTGTTGGCTTCACCGGCGACGCGATCGCGCAGCAGGGCCTCCATGGCCAGGGCGGCCAGGTCGCTGAGCGTCTGGCTGGCGTCGGGGTCGATCGCCGTTCGGGGCTGGGGGTCTTCCACGGTCAGAAACCCGACCACCTGGCCGTCGGGATCGATCAGGGGCGCGCAGCCCAGGAAGCCGACACCCGGCAATGTAAGCGCTGTCAGCCGGACGTCGGTGGCCGCATTCCCGCAGACCAGCGGTTCGCCCTGGGCGATCAGCAGGTCAGCCAGCGATCCGGCGCGACGCGTCACCTCGCCGCCGTGGCCGCAGCCGAGGCTGACCTTGCAATGCAGCTGCGAGCCGCCGATCAGCCACAGCCGGGCGCGCGGCGCATGGAAGCTGCGGGCCGCAAGGCGAATCAGTCGTGTGAAATGGGGATTTTCGCCGGGACGGTCGAAGGCCTTCAGCGCCTTGGTGGCGCGAAGCCGGACGGCTTCCTTGTCGGTGTCGTGCGCGGAATCGGGATCCACCATATTTTGACCATAGACTCGCTTCGCGTCAGACGCGAGTGACGATTCCACAGTGGTGAAGCTTCCAACCCCACGCTATTGTGGAACCGCTCGGTGGGGCTCCGCGTTCACCGGGCTCAACAAGATTGCCAGCCTGCTCTGTTGGCCGCGCCGCGAACCGGAGATGACCATGTCTGCTGATGTCCTGAAGACCGCCGCAAAAGACGCCGAGAAGGTGAAGAACGCCGCTGCTGAAAGCGTTGAACACGCCGAGCGCAGCTTTGTGGAAGCCGCCACGGCCGCCAAGGCGTCGCTGGCCGAGGCCGCCAAGCGCGTCGAGAAATCGGTCGCCGAAGGCCTCGACACCCTGCGCGCCCAGAGCCGTACCTATACCGACACCGCCGGCCAGCAGCTGGACGACGCCCAGCGCTATGTCACCGAGCGGGTGCGCGAACGCCCGCTGACCGCCACCCTGGCCGGGCTCGGCGTCGGCGTTCTGATCGGCCTGCTGATCGCCGGCAACCGCAACAACGACCGGTGATCTTCGAAAAGACCCTGATGACGCTCGCGGCGGCGGCGGCCATAGCGGCTGCCGCTGCCGTCGGCGTGTTCGCGGCGGCCTTTGCGCTGTACGCCGTGGTCGAGACCTGGCTGGGTCCGGCCGGCGCCGCCGCCGTGGTCGCGGCCGTGGCCGCCCTGATTGTGGCCATTGCTGGCCTGATCGCCGCCCGCAAGGCCGAGCAGGGCCAGCCGCCCCGCGCCGGCGCTGCGCCGGAGCCGTTCAGTTTCGCGGAAAAGGTCGTCGACATCGTCAAGGATCGGCCACTGCTGTCGATCGGCGCAGGTCTGGCCGCCGGCATCTTCGCGCTGAAAAACCCGACCCTGACGGCGGCTGTTTTCAAAGCCTTCATGGAACCGCGGCAACCGCCGCGCTAGATCCCTGTTGTTCTTTGCGTTCCCCTCCTCCCCCTCCGGGGAACGCCTTTCCATGGAGTCAGCATGTACACCCTGCCCGAGCTTCCCTACGCCTATGAGGCGCTGGAGCCGACCGTTTCGGCCAACACCCTGCATTTCCACCACGACAAGCACCACGCCGCCTATGTCACGGCGCTGAACGGCCTGCTGAACGGCGACGACAAGGGCTCGCTGGAAGAGGTCATCAAGACCGCAGCCCCGGGCAAGGTGTTCAACAACGCCGCCCAGGCCTGGAACCACGCCTTCTTCTGGGACGCCATGAGCCCGGAAAAGACCGCGCCGGGCGCCGATCTGGCCGCCGCGATCGCCGAAGCCTTCGGTGACCTGGCCGCCCTGAAGACCGCCTTCGTCACCGAGGGCGTCGGCCACTTCGCCTCGGGCTGGGTGTGGCTGGTGTCGGAAGGCGGCAAGCTGAAGGTGATCTCGACCCACGACGCGGCCACCACGGTGACCCAGGACGGCGTGACCCCGCTGCTGGTCTGCGACGTCTGGGAACACGCCTATTATCTGGACCACCAGAACAATCGTAAGGGCTTCCTGGAAGCCTGGTTCGACACCCTGGCCAACTGGACCCTGGCCGACAGCCAGTTCGCCGCCGCCAAGGGCGCGGGCGAGGCCTGGCGCTATCCGGCTCCGCAATAAAGCATCGCGCGGAAAAGTGGACGCCGGTTTTCCGCAAAAGCGATGCGAAAGCAAAAAGCTAGAGCGGGGCGTGCGATTCTCTTTTCGCGCGCGCCGCTCTAGCCGATCGGGTTTCGACGTTCAGACGGCGCGGCGAAAGCCGCGCCGTTTTGCGTTTCAGGCCGCGGGTCGGCGGTCGAAGGCCCAGGTGCGCCAAACGACGAATTCGATCCGCTCGAACGCCATGGCCGTGACGCGGATCTCGGCGGGGTCGATCTCGATGATGTTGAAGCTGGGCGGAACGCCACGCTCGCGCACCGACAGGGTGCCCGACACCACCGCCCGCGTCATGCCGTCGCCGAACGGATAGGGCGCCACGAACGGCGTATGGATATGGCCCGACAGGACCAGATCGGCGCCCGCCGTCGACAGGCTGTTGGCGGCGCGCGTTCCGCCGTGCACCTCGCTGGTCATCGGCTCGCCGGTTAGCTCCATCAGCGGGTGATGGCAGACCACGATGCGGGCGTCGCCCGGCGCGGCCGCGGCCAGCTGGCCTTCCAGGCGCTGGATCTGGCCGTTCGAGATCGCGCCCTTCGACCAGTTCCAGCGCAGCTGCGCCCGGCGGGCGGTATTGGCGCCGAACACCGACACGCCCGGCGTGCGCCAGACGCCGCCGTCGGCCGGACCAAAGCGCGCCTCATAGCGTCGCCAGGGGGCGATGAACCGTTCGAGCAGCTCGCCGGGTCCCACATAGGGGGTGTCGTGATTGCCCGGCGTGGTGAACAGGGGCGTGGGCGCGCGATCCATCCAGGCCCTGGCCGCGTCGAACTCGGCGACCGCGCCATCGCGGGTCAGGTCACCGGCCGCCACCAGCAGGTCGGGCGTCTCCAGATGAAACCGGGCCAGCGCCGCCTCTGTGGCCGCCGGGTTCTCGCCGCCGAAATGGATGTCCGAGACCTGGATGATCTTGACGGTCATGGCTGCTCGGGCAGGGCGAAGGCGCGGAAGGCCTTGGGGCGAAAGCGGATATGGACCTCGGGCTCAAGACGCATCGGCTCGCCATCCAGAATGGCCGGAATCCGGCCCCCGGCCCATACCCGGCCCACCCGGCAGCGGCCCATGCTGACCGAGGGATCATCGCGCCAGGTTCCGCCCAGCGCGCTGACCCCCAGGCGGAAGATCTCGATGGCGTTGGACGGGTCCAGCGCCGCCGCCTCGAGCGCCCGCTCGTCCTCGTCCAGAACGGTGGAAACCAGGGGACACATCAGGGCCAGGGCCTGGGTCTTCTGCTTGGGGCGGCCATCCAGCGTAAAGCGCAGCCGGCCGGAAAAGGCCTGTCGAAACGCGCGGTGGGCGCGAGACAGCGTCAGGCTGATCTTGCCGGCCCGAGCGGCTTCCCGCGCGTCGGCCCAGAGGGCCGGACTGCCCAGGATGGCGGCGACGAAGAACTGGCGCCCGGCCACCTCGCCGCCCGACACTATGCGCGGCGCGCCTTCCGCCAGGCAGGCCTCCATGGCCTCGGGCCAGGACCGCTCGCCATATAAGGCGCGGGGCAGCATGTTCATGGTGCCGCCCGGCAGGGGCGCGATGGGCGGGCCGTCGGGACCCGACATCTCGGCGGCGGCCCGCGCCGTGCCGTCGCCGGCGATGATGAACACCGCGTCCGGGTCGGAATCGATGACGCTGCGCAGACAGGCCGACAGGTCGTCGCCCGGCGTGTGCACGGTTCCCGCGACGCCGTGTTCGGCCAGGATCCGTTCGGCGATCGCCGGCGCATCGGGGCCGACGGATCCGGAGGCGATATTGGCGATGATCTCTACGCGCCGCACTGGCTGCTCCGCTTGATTGACACCCGGGCTAACGGCCAAGCTTGTCGAGGGTTCCCGAGCCCGGCGGCGGAACCTTGGATAGCGCCACCCGTTAGCCTGACCAGAACAGCGCGATGGGATAGCCACAATGAACAAGACGATGATCGCCCTGCTGGGCGCCGGTTTGCTGGCCACGGCCTGCACCTCGACCGGCAATGTCGAACGTAACGCGGCCGGCGGCGCGGCCTTGGGCGCTCTCGCGGGCGCCGTGATCGGCAACAATGTCGGCAGCGGCAGCGCCAGCACGGGCGCCGCGATCGGTGCGGCCGTCGGCGGCACGGCCGGCGCCATCAAGGGCTGCCGCGAAGACGGTGGCTGCGGCGCAACCGAGGTCAACCGCCGCCAGTATTACGACGAGCGCGCAGGCCGCTATTACTACTACGACTCCCGCAGCGGGCGTTACTTCTGGGAGGACGGTCGTCCCCGCTAGGGAACGATCGCGCCGATGAAAACCCAAGGGGCGGCCGACGGATGTCGGTCGCCCCTTTGCACGTTCAGGAAAAAGGCGAGGCGCTATGACCCTCAAGATCACTGCGGCGGCGCTCGGCGCCGGACTGCTGCTCGCGGGCTGCGCGTCCGCGCCCTGGAGCCCGACCCGCGCCGCGATCGAGGCCCTGCCGCCGGCCTGCGCGGACTTTCAGGTCTCGATCTATTTCGAGCGGGATCAGGCCCGGGTGACGCGCGAGGCGCGGTCGGTGCTCAAGAGCGCCGGGGCCATGACACGCGGCTGCAAGGTCGACAGGGCCCGCATCACGGGCCTGGCCGACGCGGTCGGCGCGCCCGACGCCAATATGGAGCTGTCCCGGCGCCGCGCAGAGGCGGTTACCAGGGCGCTGATCCGGGCGGGCCTTGGCAAGGCGGAGTTTGATGTCGCCGCCGCCGGGGACGCCGGCGCCACGACAAGGGCCGGCGCCTCGGCGCCGCTGCGTCGCCGGGCCGATATTGTCTTTGAGATCAGCAAACCCTGAGCCTCTGGCGGATCGCCGGAGACCGCCAGATACCGCCCGCCTCCGGCCTCGACCGGGGGCGGGCTTTTTGTCGAAGCCTGCCGCGCAACAGAAAGGCGGGCCGCGTGGCGGTCCGCCTGAAAGTCAGATCCAGAAGGGGGGGTGCGGAGGCGGCAGGCTGGCTTGCGCCAGCCTCAAGTCGGGGGGGCGTCGCCGCCTCCGCAAAGAGAAAACGCGATCGCCAAACTGTGGTTCCGGACCGGCGCGATTTTTTTTGCCAGCGCGTTGAAGGCCCGACCGCAAGCGTCGGAGGGAACGCCGCGAGGTGGCGCACGTTGTTTGGGCAACAGCCAAGCGGGCCGTATTCGAACAAGGCGGGCGCGTCATGATCCGGAGCTACCAGGCCCAACACGGCGGAATGGTTTTCTACATGGCGCCGAGCCGCCGTCAGAGAACGGCCAGAACGCGGCTCATGGCGCTGATGGTGATCGCTGTGGTGGCCGTGTCGGCTGGCGTCGTCCAGGCCTTCAACGCCCGGCCCCCGCCCTTCGAGACGCTCGCGTTCGACCCCGACCAGTAACCTTGCCAAGGAGAGCGACATGCCCGCCGACAGTGATTTCCAAGCCAACCGTCTCAACGCCACGCGCGTGCGTCAGGGCCGGTGGGGACAGCACATCTTCTGGATCCTGATCGTGTCGACGGTGCTGGCCGCCATCGCGCTGTTCGGGGCCTGGGGCTTCCGGGCGGACGATCTGGCCGCCGTCGAGCATAACAACGGCGCCAAGACCCCGGCCGAGGCCGCCCGCTACGACACCCCGCAGAGCCCGGTCCGCCAGACGCCGGCCGGCTGATCTGCTTTCCGACCCGACGCCCAGACGAAAACGGCCGCCCTCTCGGGCGGCCGTTGACGTTTCGGGCAGATCGATCAGGCGGCCTTGCGGGTGCGCCGGGGATGGAAGAACAGCGCCTGGCCGATCGCCGCCTTCACCGTTTCCGGCTGGAAGGGCTTGGTGATCAGGAAGGTCGGTTCCGGACGCTCACCGGTCAGCAGGCGTTCGGGGAAGGCGGTGATGAAGATCACCGGCACGTCGAGACGGGCCAGGATGTCCTTGACCGCATCGATGCCCGACGAGCCGTCGGCCAGCTGGATATCGGCCAGCACCAGACCGGGCGTCCTGCGCGCCACCGCCTCGAGGGCCTCGGTGCGGGTGGCGGCGATGTCGATGACCTCGTGGCCCAGCTCGCGAACCAGGGCCTCGATGTCGGCGGCGATGACCGGTTCGTCCTCGATGATGAGCACGGTGGTGGCCAGTTCGGCGTCGATCTCGGTCTGGGCCTCGGAGATCAGGCGTTCGACGTCGCCGAACGCGCAATCCAGGATCTGCGCGGCCTCGGTCGGCGTGAAGCCTTCCAGGGCGGTGAGCAGGAAGGCCTGACGCGAGCGCGGCGCGATGCGCATCAGGCGTTGCGTGGCGTCGTCGACAGCGGAACCGCTGTCTTCCTGGCGCGCTTCAAGTTGAGCGCCCGTGGACAGCCAGATCGCATGGAAGACGCGATAGAGCGCGACGCGGGGCGACAGGTCGGCATCCAGGGAACGCTCGCCGGCGGCCAGCGCCTCGAGCGCCACCCGGACATAGTGGTCGCCGGTGTTCTGATCGCCGGTGAGGGCGCGGGCGTAGCGGCGTATGTAAGGCAGATGCGGCGCCAGCCGGGCTAGAAGACTCATGACCCCTCCCGATGCGGTGTCTTCGTGGAAAACGCGATTCCATGGCCAAGCTGAGCCATTCGATCAGGGTATTAAACGCCGCCTTATGAAGCCGGTTCCGCCGTTTGCAGAATTTTGCCATCCTATGCCCAAGCTTTTGGAACCCGATACGGAAAACCGCGTTGTCGTCTGGCAGAAACACATTCGGCCAAAGGGGGCGGGCGCTGCGTTATTTCGGCGTCGAGGACATGATCGAACACGTACCCATGGAAGACCACCGCAAAGGCGCCGCGGCGCTCGACGAAGCCCGCCTGCGTCAACAGGCCATCGGCGTGAAGCTGCGCCAGATGTTCGACGAGGTCGTCAACGAGCCGGTGCCCGACGAATTCCTAGAAATCCTGCGCAAGGCCGAAAAGCCGGCGGGCAAGGAATGAGTATGGCGGACACCGAAGCTCAGGTCGGCCGGTCGCCGTTTGACCCGCCGCGCGACAATGCGTTCAAGCGCGAGCTTGTCACGCTGATCCCGCATCTGCGCGCCTTTGCCCGCACGCTGACGGGCGACCCCACCGCCGCCGACGATCTGGCGCAGGACGCCATGATGAAGGCGTGGGACGCGCGCGCCAGCTTCCAGCTGGGCACCAACATGAAGGCCTGGACCTTCATGATCCTGCGCAACCAGTTCTATTCGGAAAAGCGCCGCTCCTGGCGGCAGAGCCAGCTGGACCAAGACGCCGCCGAGCGGACCCTGGTGGCCGTGGACGACCCCGAGGCCCCTGTCGCCCTGGACGAGCTGCGCATGAGCCTGGGCATGCTGCCCGCCGAGCAACGCGAAGCCCTGATCCTGGTCGGGGCCGGCGGCTTTGCCTATGAAGAGGCCGCCGTGATCTGCGGCTGCGCCGTGGGCACCGTCAAAAGCCGTGTCAGCCGGGCCCGCCGGGCCTTGCAGGCGATCCTGGAAGCCGGCGCTTATGACCGTGACGGCCGATCGGCGGGCGATGCGATGGGTTCGATCCTGGCCGACGCGGAGCGCCTGAGCTCCCAGCGGTGAGATCCTTCAGAAGCCGTGGCGCGGAGACTGTCACTTCAATCCGCGTCCGGCTGGCGGCGGCGCTGTTTATCGCCCTGTTGCCGGTCCTGCTGCTGGGCGGCCTGCAATCAATCTTCGCGTTCCGCGCCGAGGCCGATCTGCGCCGGCAGAGCCTGGAACTGGCGGCCGGACGCAGTGCGGCCATCGCCCGCGCGCGTATCGAGGCGGCCGGCGTTCTGCTCCAGACACTCGGCCCGGGCTCTGTAGGCCTGGAATGCGCCCAGCGTCTGGCCGATGTGCGAGCGCGCCTCCCGGGCTACGCCAATCTGGTCCGGTTCGATTCCCGCGGCCGGGTGGTCTGCGCCGCCGCCACCACCCCGGCTGACCCCACGCGGGCTGGACGGCTGTGGTTCCGCGAGCTGGCGGCGGGGTCGGATCTGGTGGTGGCCAGCGCGCCGGGCGCGATCTACGCGACCGAACCTGCGGTTCTGGCCGCCGTCCGGGCCGCCGGTCCTGGCGACAGGTTCGACGGCGCCATGGTCGCGGTGCTGACCCTGCGCAGCCTGCGTCTGGAAACCGCCAACCGCTTCATGCCCGAAGGCGCCGAGATCGCCTTGGCCGATTCACACGGCGTGGTCTTCGCCTCCACCGAAGCGGGCGCCTTCGACACCCCGCCCCTGGGCTGGCGCTCCGTGGCCAGTACGCGCGGGGCCGTACTTTGGTCGGGCAAGGATCGCCAGAACCGCCGCCGGGTCTATTCCGCCGCCCCCCTGACCGAGAGCGGCGTCTTCGTTCTGCTGTCGGCCCCGTCGCCGGGCCTGCTGTCCTGGGCCTGGATCAATCCGATCTCGCGCCTGATCCTGCCGCTGCTGGCCTTTGGCCTGGCCCTGGGCGCGGTGCTGTACGCCGCCGAGCGGGCGGTGATCCGCTGGATCATCTATCTGCAGCGCGTGGCGGCGATCTATGCCCGCGGCCGCTTCACGGTGCGACCCCTGCAGGCCGAGCGCGCCCCGCCCGAGATCCGCGACCTGGCCGCCACCCTCGACGACATGGCCGGCGCGATCGTGGCCCGCGATGCGTCGCTGATGGACAGCCTGGCCGAGAAGGACGCGCTGATGCGCGAGATCCATCACCGGGTGAAGAACAATCTGCAGATCATCACCTCGCTGCTGAACATGCAGCAGCGGGCCCTGACTGATCCGGCCGCCAAGGCGGCGTTGAACGACACCCGTCAGCGTATCACCGCCCTGGCCCAGATCTATCGCGCCCTCTACCAGGGCCCCGACCTCAAGCGCGTCGACCTGCGGCCGTTCCTGGAAGAGCTGACCGGCCAGCTGCTGGTCGGCGAGATTTCGAACTCGGGGACGGTGCGCACCGAGGTGCATGCCGATCCCCTGGTCATCGATCCCGACCGCCTGGCCCCCATCGCCCTGTTCGCGGTCGAGGCCATCACCAACGCCCAGAAGCACGCCTTCGCCGGCCGGGGCGGCATATTGTCGGTGAACTTCAGCGTACGCGGCGAAGAGGCCGAGCTGTCGATCGGCGATGATGGCCCAGGCGCCACGGAGGGGCTGGGCGAAGGGGTCGGCCGCACCCTGATGAACGCCTTCGCCCGTCAGCTTCGCGGCACGGTGAGCTTTGAGACCAGCCCCCACGGCGGCCTGCTGGTGCGGCTGATTTTCCCGACTCCGCAAGCGCCACCTTTGCCCGGAACCTAGCTTCGCCGGAGGCGTTGTCTGAAGCGAACAGGTTCCATGCCCATCGGGCCAAACACCGGAGAACACCATGCGCAAGTTGATCATCCTGGCCGCCATCGCCGCCAGCCTGTCCGTCGCCGCCTGCAACACCGTCGAAGGCGCCGGCAAGGACGTCTCCTCGGCCGGCAAGGCGGTGACCGACACCGCCAAGGACGCCAAGAACTAGTCAGGCCTTAAGGTCTGCAGTGAGCCCGCCGGTCCCACCGACCGGCGGGCTTTTGCTTGCCGGGTCAGTTCAAATGCAGTCCGGGATGACGCCAGGGCCGGGCCTCTAGGCGGCGGCTACGTCCTGCGCGGGGGCGTCCACCGCGCTGCGGACGAAGACGCCGGGCTGATCGGAGGCTGAAAGCAGGGTCGCGGCGGCGCCGGTCAGGTGGTCGTCAGGGCTCAGCACCAGAACGCCGTCGTCGGCCAGGCGCGCGGCCAGGCTTTCGATGACCCGCCCCTGTACCGAAGGATCCAAGCCCTCCAGGACGTGACGCAGCAGGATCACGTCGAACCGGCCCATCGGCGACAGGTCGCTGAGCAGGTTGATCCGCTTCCAGCGCACCAGCTGGCGGATGCGCGGCGAGATCTCCCAGGTGTCGTCCTGATTGGCGAAATGCTTGACCAGTTGCTGGATCGGCAGGCCGCGCTGGATTTCGAACTGGGTGTAGAGGCCGCTCTGGGCCTTTTCCAGGCAGCGCTCCGACAGGTCGGAGCCGAAGAATTCGAACTTGGCGCCCGGCTCGACGTCGCGGCTGTCGCCGGCGGCCATGGCCAGGGAATAGACCTCCTGGCCGGTCGAGCAGGCGGCGCTCCAGATGCGGATCGGCTGGTCGCGGCGGGTCTTGGACAGGGTCGGCAGCACGTGGTCGCGCAGATGGGCGAAGACCTCGCGGTCGCGGAAGAAGCTGGTCTCGTTGAAGGTCAGGGCCTCGACGACCGCCCAGATCAGGCGCTCCTCGCGCTTGGACCGCAGGGTGGCGATCAGGGCCTCGATCGAGTCGAAGCCCTCGCGCCGGGCCAGCGGCCCCAGGCGGCTCTCGATGACATAGGTCTTGTCGACATCGACCTTGAGGCCGGCGCGGGCGCGGCCCAGGGCGGCCAGCAGTTCCATGTCTTCGGGGGTCAAAGCAGGCCCGCCTCGGCGAATTTCGCCGCGATGATTTCGCCGTCGAACGGCTTCATGATGTATTCGTTGGCGCCGGCCTCGAGCGCGGCGCGGATGTGATCGACGTCGTTCTCGACGGTGCAGAACACCACGGTGGGCGAATCGCCGCCCGGTTCGCTGCGCAGCTGGCGCAGAAACTCGATGCCGTTCATCACGGGCATGTTCCAGTCCAGCAGCACGGCGTCGGGCATGGCGCCGCGACACCACGCGAGAGCCTCCATGCCATCGGCGGCCTCGGCGATCTCAAAGCCGATGTCCTCAAGGACCCGGCGGGCGACCTTTCGGATCACCCGGCTGTCGTCGACCACAAGACAGGTCTTCACGGCACGCTCCCATCGAAGCCCGCATGGTCGGATATCGAGGTTAAGGAGCCGTGTGTCTTAAGGATGAACCGGCGATTTTCCGGCGCCCGTCTAAGCCGGCACCCAGCAGGCCAGGCTGATGCGATCCTCGGCCGCCTCGACGGCCACCTGACCGCCGGCGGCGCGCACCAGGGCGTGCAGATAGGCGGCCTGCACCCACGGCCCGCCCAGACCTTCGGTCAGGGCCTCGCCACGCAGGCCGGCCAGCACTTCGGGGCGAAGACGGGCGCGGGGGCCGACGGAATCGGCGGTGATCAGGAACCGGCCCTCGGCCGTGACGCCCTTCAGGGTGGCGACGCCGCCGGCTGGCAGGGCGCTGGCCGACAGCTGGGCGATATTGAGCAGGGCCCGGGCGGCGGCCTTGTTGATTGGCTGCGACTCGATGGCCCAGACCATGGTGGGACGCACATGGTCAAAGACGCCCTGGGCCAGCTTTTCCAGCTCGCGCGAATCGAAGGCCTCGGCCGAGGCCGACGCGCCGAAGGCCACGCGGCAGAACTGCAGCAGGTCTGCCAGCTTGCGGGCCGACGAGGCGATCAGGCTCATGGCGTCTTCGCGCATGTCCTGGGCGGACGGATCGTCCAGCAGGTCCAGGCCCGAAACGATGGCGCTGGCCGGGCTGATGAAGTCGTGGCACAGGCGCGCCGCCAGCATCGCGGCGAAGTCGGGCCCGCTGACGTCAGCGGGGGTGCTCGGGGCGGGCTGCGAGGGCGTGTCGGTCATGGTGCGGACTCTGGCGTGATTTGAGGCTTTGGCAAACTGAAGGCGCGGCTTATCAGAGCTGCGTTATGGATCCGTTTCTCGAACCTGGCGTCCTGGTGCGCCACCCCGACCAGCCCGACTGGGGTCTGGGACAGGTGCAGTCGGTGATCGGCCATCGCGTAACCGTCAATTTCGAAGACGCCGGCAAGCAGACGATCAACACCCAGCGCGTGACGCTCGTCTATGTCGGTGATGACCCTCGAGGGTCATAGTGAGAGGATCCTGAATGAGCGTTTCCGACCTGCCTCTGGCTGCCCGGCCTCTCGCGGACTGGGGCCGCGCCCTGGTCGAGATCTGCGAGGAGGCCGCCACGGTCATTCTGCCGTTCTGGCGGACCGAGCTGGACGTGGTCCAGAAGGCCGATTCCAGCCCGGTGACCGAGGCCGACAAGGCCGGCGAGATCCTGATCCTCAAGCGTCTGGCGGAGGTTTTCCCCGGTGTGCCGACCGTTTCCGAGGAAGACGCCAGCGAGTTTGGCGCGCCCGAGGACATCGGCCCGCGCTTCTTCCTGGTCGATCCGGTTGACGGCACCAAGGCCTTCGTGCGCGGCGATCCCAATTTCACGGTCAATATCGGCCTGATCGAGAACGGCGTCCCCGTGGCCGGCGCGATCGTCGCCCCGGCCACCGGCGAGGCCTGGTTCACCACCTCGGACGGCGTGCTCAAGCGTCTGGCGCCCGGTGGTCCCGAGGCTCCCGCATCGGTGCGCGCCTGGCCCAAGGGCGAGGCCGTGGCGCTGGTCAGTCATACCCTGAAGGAAGATCGCGCGGCCGAACTGGCGGCGCAGTACGGCTTTGATCTGCGCTCGGCGATGGATAGCTCGATCAAGATGTGCCGCATCGCCGAAGGCAGCGCCGACATCTATCCGCGCCATGGCCCGACCATGGAGTGGGACACCGCGGCGGGCCATGCGATCCTGATCGCGGCGGGTGGCCAGTTCACCGCGCCGGATGGTTCGCCCTTCGTCTACGGCAAGGCCGATCAGGGCTTCCGCAACGGCTGGTTCGTGGCGCGGGGTAAATAGCAGCCCTCTCCCAGAGGGAGAGGGAGGGGCCCATGCGCAGCATGGGGGGGTGAGGGGTTACACCGTCAGCCGGAGCGCCGCCCAGCCCTGCCTTGTCCGGAAGGGCTCCGCTAACCCCTCACCTCCCACCGCTACGCGGCGGGTCCCTCCTCTCCCTATGGGAGAGGGTCTTCTATTCGCGACTCCGTCGTCAGGATCGTCCCGGCCGAGGCGGCGATGATGCAGCCGATGGCCAGCCACTGCAGCGGCGCCAGGCGTTCGCCCAGCATCAGCAGCCCGGCCAGGGCCCCGACCGCCGGCTCGGCGCTGAGCATCACCCCGAAGCTGCGCTTGGGAATGCCCTTCAGGGCCACCATCTCCAGCGAATAGGGGATGGCGCTGGACAGCACCGCCACCACCAGGCCCAGCATCAGCACGTGGGGATGAAAGAGCGCCGCGCCGGCCGTGGCCAGGCCGATCGGCGCCACGATCAGGGCCGCCGTGCTCATGCCCAGGGCCACGGTGCGCCCCGCATGCATGTGGCCGGTGCGCTTGCCCAGCACGATATACAGCGCCCACAGCACCGCCGCGGTCGCGGCAAAGCCCACCCCGACCGGGTCCAGGGCTCCGGCGCCGGGTTTCAGCGGCAAGAGCAGCAACAGGCCCAGCGCCGCCAGTCCGATCCAGACGAAGTGGATCAGCTTTCGCGAATGGATCAGGGCCAGGGCCAGCGGCCCGGTGAATTCGATGGCGATGGCCAGGCCCAGCGGGATGGTCCGCAGCGACATGTAGAAGCAGAGGTTCATCAGCCCCATCACGGCGCCGTACAGCGCCACGGCGGTCAGGTCGGCGCGGCTCAGCGGGTATCGCCAGGGTCGCCAGAGCGCCAGCAGGATCAGGGCTGAAAAGCCGACGCGATAGGCCGTCGTACCCTGGGCCCCGACCAGCGGGAACAGCTGCTTGGCGAAGGACGTGCCGACGCACAGCGTGACGATCGCGACAAACAGCGCTGCGTAGGGCGTCAGGGATTTGAGCGGGGCGGGCTGACCGGACATGCCCCTTCCTTAGGGGAGGGGCGGTGGTCGTTCCAGTGCGGCGAACACTGGCCCCCTCCGGGCCTGCGGCCCTCCTCCCCCGGAGGGGGAAGACGAGCTCATCCGCCCCCTACGGGGGCGGACGGCTGCGCAGCAGCCCGGTGGGGGCAAGTCTTCAAGCCACTACTTCTTCATCCAGCCGCCATCCAGCGGCTTCCAGTACTGGCCCGGCGCCAGGCGGCTGTAGAGCTGCTTGGCGGTGGCCTGGCCGGCGGCTTCGGGGGTCACGCCGGTCTTGGCGGCGATGTCCTTGTAGGCGGCGGCGCGGCCGGTGTTGATCTCGGCGACCGAGGCGCGCAGGGCGGCGTCGCCGCCGGCCACGATGCCGAGGAAGCCGTCGGCCTGCTCGCCCACGGTCCCGGCGGCCTTGGCGGCGTCGACGACGGCCTTGGCGGCGGCGGATTGGGCCAGAGCCCCGCTTGCGCCAGCGGCGGCGAGCGACAGGCCGATGGCCAGAACCGTCAGTGTCTTGCGGATCATGTCGGTTCCTTTCCTAGAACAGGTTGGGGTTTTGCTGGATCAGCGTCTGGACTTCCTTGTCCAGCCGCACCCGGACGTCGGCGTCCAGCTTGGCGTAGATATTGATCGGATCGACCTTCACGCGGATCGTCGGGGTGCAGGCACCCAGCGCTCCCATCGCGATCAGGCCCATCAGCAGGGCGCGCTTTCTCATGCGGGTGTCTCCAGTTCGGGGGAAAGGATGATCGGTCACGGCTGAACCGGGGCTGAACGCGGAGTTGTCGGATCCTCGCCCTTATAGGCGCGTCGCCAGGCTTCCAGAAGCTCGTCGAAGTTCAGCGAGGTGTCGAGAGTCAGGTCCACCGGCGTCTTGGCCGGCAGGGGGATGCGCTTGTTGAACGCCTTGCCGCGCAAAAGGTCCAAAAGCCCGACGCGGGCCTTTTCGGCGACCTTGGGGTCGTGCTCGCCCTTGATGTGGAACAGGATCGCCAGCCGTCCCTGGTCGGTGCTGTTGACACCCGCCTCCAGGGTGGTGAACGACAGGTTCTCCATGGCCTGATAGGCGAAGTCCTGGATGGCGTTGACGGGCGCCTCCGGAGACGGCGGCGGGGCGGGCGCGCCGGGGCTGTCGCTGTCCTGGCCCTGCACCCCGGCCTGAACGCCGGTGAGGGCGGCGCGCGAGATCGCCAGGCGGCCCGGCTGGATGGCGGTGATCCTGCCGTTCAGGAACCGGAAGCCCCTGGGGCCGAACTCGAACGGCAGGCGGCCGTCGACCACGGCGTCCAGCTGGATCTTCTCGACCAGGGACGAGGCGGCGATCAGCTCGCCCAGGTCCAGGTGTTGCACCACGATCACGCCGCGGATCGGCTTGTCCGGGTCCAGCGGCACGTCGGTGGGCTCGATCGAGATCCGGCCCTTGGCGGCCTCGAAGGCGGCCGACGAGATGTGCAGCGCATCGGCCCCCAGGCTGAAGGCGGCGGCGAGGCCTTCCAGCGGCACCAGGCTGTCGATGCGGACGATCTTCAGGCTCTGGTCGGGGGCGCTGACCAGCGGGGTGAGGCTGGTGAAGTCGACAGTTCCGTCCAGGGTGGCGACGAAGCCGATCGGGCTGGTGAAGTCGATCCGGCTGGCGACCAGCCGGCCGTTGCTCTTCATGCCGTCGGCGTCCCAGACGAACAGGCCGGTGAAGCTGGCCGGGCCGGTGGCCTGGGTGGCCCAGGACGCCATCGGCGACAGGTCGCCCGGCTGCAGCCCCTCTTTCACGAAGGCCAGTTTGCGGGCGTCCAGCTCGGCCCGGCCGCGCGCCTGGGCCACGTCGTGGCGCAGGGTGATCCGGCCCAGCGGCTGGCCGACCGGCGTCGCAGCGTCGATGGCGCCGGTCCACAGGCCGTTGGCCAGCGAAAGGCGTCCGGTGGCCTTGATCGGATTGAAGCGGCGGGTCTCCGCGCCATCGCGCAGCAGGCCCTTGTCGAGCAGGACCTCGGCGCGCATCGCCCCGCCTGCGCCGGAAGCGGTGAGGGTTCCCCCGCCATCCTCGACGGCGGCCTGGGCCTCGTCGAGCGAGACGGCCAGATCGCCGAACCGGGCCGAGGCCGTCCAGGCGCCGTCATTCAGTGTCAGCAGCGGACCCGCGCCCGGGCAGAGGCTGACCTTGGGCGTGCTCAGCGGCGTCTCGCCGATCAGGACGCGCGTCGCCGTCAGGGGCTGGCAGCCGGCCAGGGCGAAGCTGAAGCGCGGGCCGGCGATCTGGGCCACGCCTTCGATGCGGCCGGCCACGCCTTGCAGCGGGGCGTAGTCGACACCCTCGCCGGTGACGGCCAGGCGAGCGTTCAGGGCGCCGCCCTCCATCCGCCAGTCGGGGGCGTCCAGGCGCAGGGTTGGCAGGCCGCCGCCGGACAGGTCGGCGACCAGGCCGCCGCGCATCTGTCCGGCCAGGGCGTCCAGCAGCGGGCCGCGCGGCGCGGCGATGCTGGCCCGCACGCCGTTGGCGGCGGTCAGGGTGATGGGGCGGGGCAGGGCCAGGATCGTGCGGCCCTCGCGCAGGGTCAGGTCGAAGGCCGGGGCGCGCAGGTCGAAGGTCTGTAGCGCCTGGGCGGCGGCGCGGGCGTCGGCGCCGTCGGGCAGGACGCCGGCCAGCCGCTCGGCGTCGGGACCCGAGACACCGCTGTCGGCGCCGGCCGAGCCGCTGAGGATCAGGGTGGGATTGTCCAGCCGGCCGCCGACCCGTCCCTGCGCGTTGGCCGCCACGCCGGTCAGGGCCAGGCCGCCGCGGGTCAGGCGGTTGGCGCCCAGCTGCACGGCCAGAGGTCCGCTGACCGCGACGCCGGCCGGATCGGTCGACAGGATCAGCCCCGCCAGATCCAGCCGGGCGGAGGCGTCGCGCAGGGCCGCGCCGCCGGTCAGGGTCTGGGCCGCGTCGGCCTGGACATGGCCGCGGGTCTGGACGGCGATCGTCTGGCCCAGCCGCGAGGCGGCGATATGGCCCAGATCGAGGTCGAGGCTCACGTCGCGGGCGTCGAGATCGGGGGCGTGCAGGGTCTGGCCCCGCGCCTGGCCGACGATCCGTCCGTCGAAGCGGCCCTGGCTCAGGGTTCCGTCCAGCGCGCCGATCAGGGCCAGGCTGGCCGCCGCGTCGGTGGCGCTGATCGCGCCGGTCCGGGCCGAGGCGGCCTTGAGCATGGCGCGGACCTCGACGGGGCCGGTCGCCGACAGCTTTACCAGGTCGGGATAGGCCAGATCCGCGTCGATCTGGCCCTGGGCGTCGGCCAGCTCGAGATCCTCGCGGACCAGGGCGTCCAGATCGAAGCGGGCGGCCAGGGTCAGGCGCTCGCCGCGCTTGCGGGCCGACAGCAGGGCGCCGCGCGCCTCGACCACCAGGTCGCCGGTGGCGTAGCGCATGCGGGCCAGCCGGCCGTCGAAGCGCAGCAGCTTGCCGTCGTCGAGGCTGGCGTCGCCGGTGATCCGCGCCAGACCGCCGGGGGTGCGCAGGGCCAGCCGCGCGTTCTCGACCAGAATGGCCGGGCCGGTCGCCTTGGGGTCCTTGGGTGAGGCCAGGGCCTCGTCGATCAGCGGCTGCAGGGGGCCAAAGTTCAGGCCGCCCGTCTCGGTCAGGCTGGCCTTGATCCGGGGTCGCACCAGCCGCACGGCGCGGGTGTCGAGGGCGAAGGGTCCGCCAGACCACGGGGCCTGCAGGTCATAGGCCACCTCGATACGGTCGGCGGCGAAGATCGGGTCGCTTTTCGGCCCCAGCAGCACCGAGCCCGAAAAGCCGCTGGCGTCCAGCTCGTCGACCACCACCACCGCCTCGATGCCGCGTTCGCGCAGCCAGCTCTGGGCCAGCTCGCGGCTGATCTCGCGGCGGCCGCCATGCGCCAGCAGGCCCAGGGCGATAAAGGCCAGCATCGACAGCGACACGGCTTCCAGCCCGGCGTCGACCAGCCGGTCCCGGCGGGTGGCGCGTTGGCGGGAAGCGGGATCGGGAGTCGGGTCGGCCATCAGGTCCTGGTCTGGATGCAAGCCCCCCGGCTCTGGTCCCTGTCTAAATCGCGACGCCTATCGGCGGAAGCCCAGAACGTCCTGCATGTCATAGAGGCCCGGCGGTTTGCCCACGGCCCAGACAGCGGCGGCCACGGCGCCGCGCGCGAACAGCCCCCGGTCGGTGGCGCTGTGTGACAGGGTCAGCAGCTCTTCCTCGCCGGCGAAGATCACGCTGTGCTCGCCGATGATCCCGCCGCCGCGCACCACCGAAAAGCCGATCGAGCCTTCCTCACGGGGGCCGGTGACGCCGTCGCGGGCCCGCACGGACACCGCGTCCAGATCCACGGCGCGCCCATCGGCGGCGGCCTGGCCCAGCATCAGGGCGGTGCCCGAGGGGGCGTCGATCTTGCGCTTGTGATGGGCCTCGAAGACCTCGATGTCCCAGTCGCTGGCCGGCAGGGCGGCGGCGGCCTGTTTCACCAGACCCATCAGCATGTTGACGCCCAGCGAATAGTTGCCCGAGCGGACGATGGCGATCTTCGTCGCCGCCGCGTCGATGCGGGCGGTCTGTTCGGCCGAAAAGCCGGTCGAGCCGATGATCACGGCCGGGCCGCCCTTCCCCTCTTTCGCTTGGAGGGCCGCGCAGGCCTCCGCCAGCAGCACCGAGGCTTCCGGCAGGGTGAAGTCGATCACCGCGGCGGCGCCGGCCAGGGCCGTGTCGCGCTCGACGAGGTCGCCGCCTTCAGCGCCCGGACGATCAAAGCGGCTGTGGAGAACGGCGGCGGCGTGGCCGTCCAGGGTGCGGGCGACGGCCTGACCCATGCGGCCCAGGGCCCCGGCGACGGCGATTTTCACGGGCGTTGTCATGGCTGCCTAGTCACCCATTCTTCGACGCCGGGTCAATCGTCGATCGCGACGCCGCCGCCCCTGCAGCTTGACGCAACGCCAAGCCCAACAAGCGTTTGCGGGCCCTTTTATCCCGCGCCGCAGGTTGTGAGGGCGCGGCGCCCTCGTTACGGTGCCGTCCATAAGGGCGCTCCGCATTGTCCGGCTCGTCCCATCAACTGGCATGCAGGACGGAAACGCGGGTTATGAGCGACTCTGAGAAGAAGACCTTCACCGACGAAGAAGCGCTGGCCTTCCACCGCTATCCGACCCCCGGCAAGATCGCGATCGTCCCCACCAAGCCGATGGCCACCCAGCGCGACCTGTCGCTGGCCTATTCGCCCGGCGTCGCCGTTCCCGTCCACGCCATCGCCGCCGATCCGGACATGGCCTACGAATATACCTCCAAGGGCAATCTGGTCGCCGTGATCTCCAACGGCACCGCCATTCTTGGTTTGGGTGATCTCGGCGCGCTGGCCTCGAAGCCGGTGATGGAAGGCAAGTCCGTCCTCTTCAAGCGCTTCGGCGACGTCGACAGCATCGACATCGAGATCAGCTCCAAGGACGCCGACGAGATCATCACGGTGGTCAAGAATATCGGCATCACCTTCGGCGGCATCAATCTGGAGGACATCAAGAGCCCCGAATGCTTCCGGATCGAGACCGAGCTGCAGGAGCTGCTCGACATCCCGGTGTTCCATGACGACCAGCACGGCACGGCGATCATCTGCGCCGCCGGCCTGATCAATGCCTGCCACATCACCGGCAAGCGGCTGGAAGACGTGAAGGTCGTGCTCAACGGCCCCGGCGCGGCGGGCATCGCCTCGCTGGAGCTGATCAAGGCCATGGGCGTGCGCGCCGAGAACTGCATCGCGGTCGACTCCAAGGGCGTGCTCTATCGCGGCCGCACCGAGGGCATGAACCAGTGGAAGAGCGCCCACGCTGTCGACACCGACAAGCGCACCCTGGCTGAGGCGGTGGTCGGCGCGGATGTTCTGCTGGGTCTCTCGGCCAAGGGCGCCTTCACGCCGGCGATGATCGCCAGCATGGCCCCCAATCCGGTGATCTTCGCCATGGCCAATCCCGATCCGGAGATCACGCCCGAAGAGGTCCACGCCGTCCGCAGCGACGCGATCATGGGCACCGGCCGCAGCGACTATCCCAACCAGGTCAACAACGTCCTGGGCTTCCCCTACATCTTCCGCGGCGCGCTGGACGTGCGGGCCCGCCGCGTCAATCACGAGATGAAGATCGCCTGCGCCAACGCCCTGGCCATGCTGGCCCGCGAGGACGTGCCCGATGAAGTGGCCGCCGCCTATCACGGCCGCCAGCTGAAGTTTGGCCCGCAATACATCATCCCCTCGGCCTTCGACCCGCGCCTGATCTGGTACGTGCCGCCCTTCGTCGCCCAGGCGGCGATGGACACCGGCGTGGCCCGCAAGCCGATCGAGGACATGGACGCCTATCGCGCGGGCCTGGCCCAGCGCCTGGATCCGACGGCGGGCTTCCTGCAGAAGATCGCCGGGGCCGTGCTGGCCAATCCCAAGCGCATCGTCTTCGCCGAGGGCGAGGATCCCTCGGTGATCCGCGCCGCCTACGCCTACCAGACCGGCGGCTACGGCAAGGCCATCCTGTGCGGCCGCGAAAACCTGGTGGCCGAGAACATGCGCGTCGTGGGGCTGGACCCCGAGACGGCCGGGCTGGAAATCATCAACGCCCGCCTGTCGGATCGCAATCCCGACTATGTCGACGCCCTCTATATGCGCCTGCAGCGCCACGGCTATCTGAAGCGCGACGTCCAGCGCCTGATCAACCAGGACCGCAACAGCTTCGCCGCCTCGATGGTCATCCATGGCGAGGCCGACGGCATGGTCACCGGCGTCACCCGCAGCTTCGACCAGGCCCTGGAAGACGTGCTGCGCGTGGTCGATCCCGCCCCCGGCGGCCGGATCATGGGCATGTCGGTCGTGCTGGCCAAGGGCCGCACCATCTTCGTGGCCGACACCAATGTCACCGAGCTGCCCGAGGCCGAGGAACTGGTCGAGATCGCCTGCGAAGCGGCCCGCGCCGTCACCCGCCTGGGCTTCAAGCCGCGCGTCGCCTTCATGAGCTATTCCACCTTCGGCAACCCGATGGGCCTGCGCTCGGAGAAGGTGCGCGAAGCCGTGGCCATGCTCGACGAGATGGACGTCGACTTCGAATATGAGGGCGAAATGCCGCCCGAACTGGCGCTGGACCCGGAAAAGCGCGCCAACTACCCGTTCATGCGCCTGACCGACAGCGCCAACATCCTGATCATGCCGGCCATCCACGCCGCCTCGATCTCGACCAAGCTGGTTCAGAGCCTGGGCGGGGCGACGGTGATCGGGCCGGTGCTGCTGGGCTTGAGCAAGTCGGTGCAGATCACGCCGCTGAGCGCGTCGGTGTCGCGGATTTTGAATATGGCGATGATGGCGGCTTATGACGTGCCGGTGGAGGAGTAGGGGGCCGGACAGAGCAGGCTCGCCTCCAGGGTTTTAAGGCGCGGCCTCGCCGCTGGCGGGCTTTTCCGTTTTCGTGCCTAATCTCCTCCGTCATTCCCGCCCTTGTGGCGGGAACCCCTCTGTCCGCCGCAGGTGCGGGAGGGGCGGATCGCCAGCGATCCGCTTGCGCTTCACCTGCAAGCTGAACCAGGGGTTCCCGCCACGAGGGCGGGAATGACGGAGGTTTGGTTTGGCGGTGGTGTCCATATTCGGCGTAGCCTCGCCGCCGACGGGCCGTGAGGCGCCGCTCCCTCCAGGATCAAGGATATCGCTGCCGGGCGTGAACGACCGCCAGCACTTCCACCGCGTCATCCTTGATCCGGTAGATCAGAAGATAGTTGGGATGCAGGACCGCCTCGCGGGTGTCCTCCACCCGTCCCGGCCGGTGAAGACGCGGATGGCGCACGAGTCGCTCGGCGGTGGTCTCAATGAGATCGGCCAGTCTCGTCGCGGCGAGGGGGTCATCCTGCGCGATGTGTTCGATAATCCGTCGAACGTCGTGGCGGGCTTTATTTCGCCAGACGAGCTTGATCATCGGCGCGCGCAGCGTCTTCGATCCGGGCGCGAAGTTCGGCCATCACTTGGTCGTGAGGGATCGATGGGCCGGGCTCGTCGATCGCGGCCTGAACCTTGGCGCGAAGCCAGGCGTCGTGGGCCAGCGCCTCTTCGGGCGTCGCGAACGGGGCTTCAATCCGTGGATGAGCGCTCATGACGTCAGGATATCACGGCCATGAAACGCGCGCAAAATGCGGTGGAATGATCGTTTCTGGCCGGCCACTACGGGGATCGGGATCGCGCTGTCCTCGGATCGGCGCGGGGATTTGAAACCTTCTCCCATAGGGAGAAGGAGGGGCCCGCGCCGCAGGCGTGGGAGGATGAGGGGTTTGCGAAGCCCTTCCGGACAGGGCACGGCCCCAAGTGCGACAACGGCTTGCGGTGTAATCCCTCACCTCCCACGCCTGCGGCGCGGGCCCCTCCTCTCCCTCTGGGAGAGGGTCGAAGGCACGGGGATCGACGCGGGCGCCCAGGAAACTTATCAGACGCACTGAAACCTCCCGTATTCTGTCCCCACCTCGTCGCACGGGAAGGGCGCGCGGCCAGCGACCATTGCGGCGGCGGGGGGTGATCGAGCGGGACTGGGGTCGAGGGGGATACTCGACCGGTCCGGGGATCCTGGCGTTGCAGGACCCGCCCGCCGTCGGCGTGGACGGGGATCAAGGCGAGTGTTGGTCAGGATTGGCCCCACGCCCCCCGACCTCCGGGACTTCGGGAAACCGAAGCTTCCGGGTCCCGGTAAGGCCCCAACTGGGCCACCCGCTGGGACGCTGATGGAAAACGATGACGCGGAGCGCTCGGCTTCGTCGAAACGGTTAGTTCTATTTCATCTCCGGACGTGGTCCGGACGCTCCGCGACCCTTCCCACCGCCCTCGCAGCGACAGCGCGAGGTCGCGGCGCCATGTCCGGCCCCTGATGCCGCGAATGCGGATTTGATCTGCTGCGGTGTCGCTTGGCCCATGACTCGCGCGCCGGTCGCCGCTAGCCTGTGGCGGAACGCAGGAGAGGCAGCATGGCCGCGCGATCGCCGGCCCCGGTCGGCGCCGAGTCGAGTTCGAACCAGGATGCGGCCTTGCTGTCGGTGTCGCCCAGCGTTGCGGTGGCGCTCAAGCACGCGCCGCTGGGCATCGCCATCTTCGACCGCCAGATGCGCTATCTGGCCGCCTCGCATCAGTTCCTGACCGACCAGGACCTGCCGGCCGACATGCCGCTGATCGGCAGGGCCCATTACGAGGTGTTCCCCGAGATTCCGCAGGTCTGGCGCGACCTGCACGCCCGGGTGCTGGCCGAAGGGGTCGAGCTGCGCGAGGACGAGGGCGACCGCTATGTCGACCGCCACGGCAAGGTGCACTGGATCCGCTGGTCGATGGCCCCGTGGCGCACCGACGACGGCGCCATCGGCGGGCTGGTGCTGTACACCGAGGTGGTCACCTCCACCGTCGAAGCGCGGCTGAAGCTGGAGGCCGCCGAGATCCGCTATCGCGCCGTGTTCGACCAGGCGGCCATGGGGGTGGCGCGGGTCAGGGCCGACGGCGTCTTCCTGGAGATGAACGACCGCTTCTGCGCCATCGTCCAGCGCGATCGCGAGACCCTGTTGGCCGGCCGTTTCCGCGACCTGGCGCCGGAACCGGAGCGGTCGGCGACGGTCGACCAGGCCCGGGCGCTGCTGATGGGCCAGATCGACAGCTACGTCGCCGAGCGCCAGATCGTGTCGGGGGTCGATGGCAGCCTGATCTGGATCCATCTGACGGTGTCGCGTGTGCAGTTGGGCGACGCGCCGGCCTATCTGGTGGTCATCATCTCCGACATCTCGGCTCGCAAGCAGGTCGAAGCCGAGCAGCACTCGTATCAGGACAAGCTGCGGCTGCTGATCAACGAGCTGAACCACCGGGTCAAGAACACCCTGGCCACCGTCCAGTCGATGGCGGCCCAGACCCTGCGCAATGAGCGCGATCCGCTGGTGGCGTTCGAGAAGTTCGAGTCGCGGCTGCTGGGCCTGTCCAAGGCCCACGACCTCCTGACCCGCGAAAGCTGGAACGGGGCCGATCTGCGCGAGGTGGCCGAGCGGGCCCTGGCGCCGTTCGAGGCCGCCGCCGGGACCACCATCGCGGGACCGCCGGTCTGGCTGGCCCCCGGCGGGGCCCTGACCATGGCGCTGATCTTCCACGAACTGGCGACCAATGCGCTGAAATACGGGGCGCTTTCGATCCCGGGCGGCCGGGTGGCCCTGGCCTGGGCCTATGACCCGGAGGCGCGCAGCCTGTCGCTGACCTGGACCGAGTCCGGCGGGCCGCCCGTGGTCACCCCGACCCGCCATGGCTTTGGCTCGCGGCTGATCGAACGCAGCCTGCGCGGCGAGCTGAAGGGCGAGGCGACGATGGATTTCCGGCCCAGCGGTCTGGTCTGCACGATGCAGGCCCGGCTTTCCGCGCCGGTCAGCGAGGACGCGGCGCAAGGTTCGACGGCGGCGCGCGTGCCGGACCTTGCCTCGCCGCGCCAAGACCCCAGTTAGAACGCTAGAGCAAAGGTCGCCATGATTGCATCATGTCGTTTGCTCTAGATTCTTGTTTTGACGCGTTATTTCGGCGGCGAACCGGTATCCACTTCGCCGAATAACGCTCAGGTTTCCCGGAGACATCCCATGCTGACCCAACGCCCGCTCGCCGCCCTGATCGCGGCTGCGACCCTCGCCGTCGCCCATGGCGCGGCCGCCCAGTCGCCCCTGATCACCGCGCCGGAAGCCCAGAGCTTCAAGCTGGGCGACTTTACGCTGACCGCCCTGCGCGACGCCGGGTTCGAGGCGCCCAACAACGGCAAGGTGTTCGCGATCAACGCCACGCCGGAAGCGGTTTCGCAGGTGCTGACCAGGGCCGGCGCGCCCGGTGACAAGATCACGCTGAGCGTCGACGCCCTGCTGGTGAAGACGCCCTCTCACCTGGCGCTGTTCGACACGGGCCTGGGTCCGTCCGCCAAGGGGGTTCTGGTCCAGAGCCTGGCCAAGGCGGGCGTCACGCCCGACCAGATCACCGACGTGCTGATCACCCACGGCCATTTCGACCATGTCGGCGGCCTGGTCGGCGCCGATGGCAAGTCGGCCTTCCCCAAGGCGACGATCCGCATGGCCAGCGCCGAATGGGCCTCGCTGCAGGGTCAGGCGCCGATGAAGCCGCTGGTCGAGGCCATCGCCGCCCAGGTCAAGACCTTCGAGCCGGACGCCGCGCTGTTCCCGGGCGTTCGCGCGGTGGCCATCAAGGGCCACACCCCGGGCCATGTGGGCTATGAGATCGCCTCGGGCGGTCAGACCCTGCTGGATATCGGCGACACCGCCCATAGCGAGATCGTCTCCCTGGCGCGTCCCGACTGGGTGATCCAGTTCGACCGCGACGCCCCCGTCGCCACCGCCAGCCGGATCGCCCTGCTCAAGACCCTCAGCGCCAGCGGCGGCCTGATCTTCTCGCCCCACTTCCCGTTCCCGGGCGTTGGCAAGGTGGAAGCGGCGGGCGAAGGCTTCGTCTGGAAGGCCGGCATCCCCGTTCAGGACGCCCACGCCGGCCACGCGCACTAGGCCGATACGGCGCGGGCCCCAGCGCGGGCACTTGTCACCGGGGCGCCCGCGCCGTACCTCCCGCCCATGAGTTCGCCGTTCAAGACCAGCGCCAAGATCTGTGGGCTGTCGACACCGGAAGCGGTGCGCGCGGCCGTCGACGGCGGCGCGGCCTATCTGGGCTTCGTGTTTTTCGAAAAGAGCCCCCGCAACCTGACGCCCGAGGCCGCCGCCCGGCTGGTCGCGCCGCTCAGGGGCGGGCCGGTGAAGACCGTGGCCGTCACCGTCGATCCCGACGATGGGCTGATCGACCGCCTGATGGCGACGATGAAGCCCGACCTGATCCAGGCGCACGGCAAGGAGACCCCCGCCCGGGTCCGCCAGATCGCCGAGCGCTCGGGCGTCGGGGTGATCAAGGCCTTCTCGGTCTCGTCGTCGTCTGACGTCGACCAGGCCCGGGCCTTCGAGACCGTGGCCGAGCAGTTCCTGTTCGACGCCCGGCCGGTCGAGGGCTCGGTTCTGCCCGGCGGCACGGGCGCCCGGTTCGACTGGACCCTGCTGGAAGGCCGCCGGTTCGCCCGGCCGCATTTCCTGGCCGGGGGGCTGGATCCCTGGAACGTCGCCGAGGCCATCCGGCTATCGGGGGCTCCCCTGCTGGACGTTTCCTCTGGCGTGGAGCGCGGTCCCGGCCTAAAGGACCCGGCTCTGATCACGGCGTTTCTTGACGCCGTCAAACGCGTGTAGCTTTGCCCAGCCTTTGGATGATCTCGTGAACGCCCCTTCCAAGCCCGCCCCCTCGAAGCCGAATGACTATTCGGCCTATCCCGACGCCAACGGTCGGTTCGGCGACTTCGGCGGTCGCTATGTGGCCGAGACCCTGATGCCGCTGGTGCTGGAACTGGGCGAGGCCTATGCCGCCGCCAAGGCCGATCCGGCGTTTCAGGAGGAGCTGAAGAGCTTCAACATCCACTATGCCGGCCGGCCCAGCCCGATGTATTTCGCCGAGCGCCTGACCGAGCACTTCGGCGGCGCCAAGATCTATTTCAAGCGCGATGAGCTCAACCACACCGGCTCGCACAAGATCAACAACGCTCTGGGCCAGATCCTGCTGGCCATGCGCATGGGCAAGACCCGGATCATCGCCGAGACCGGCGCCGGCCAGCACGGCGTGGCCACTGCCACCGTCTGCGCCCGCTTCGGCCTACCGTGCGTCGTTTACATGGGCGCCACCGACGTCGAACGTCAGAAGCCCAATGTCTTCCGCATGAACCTGCTGGGCGCCGAAGTGCGCCCGGTGACCTCGGGCACCGGCACCCTCAAGGACGCCATGAACGAGGCGATGCGCGACTGGGTCACCAACGTGCATGACACCTATTATCTGATCGGCACCGCCGCCGGTCCGCACCCCTATCCGGTGATGGTCCGCGACTTCCAGAGCGTGATCGGTATCGAGGCCCGCCAGCAGATCCTCGAGATGGAAGGCCGTCTTCCCGACGCGGTGGTCGCCTGTATCGGCGGCGGCTCCAACGCCATCGGCCTGTTCCATCCGTTCCTCAATGACGACAGCGTGCGCCTGATCGGCGTCGAGGCGGCCGGCCACGGCGTCTCCACCGACAAGCATGCCGCCTCCCTGACCGGCGGCCGCCCCGGCGTGCTGCACGGCAACCGCACCTATCTGCTGCAGGACGACGACGGCCAGATCATCGACGCCCACTCGATCTCGGCCGGGCTCGACTATCCGGGCATCGGTCCCGAGCACTCGTTCCTGCACGAGATCGGCCGCGCCGAATATGTCTCGACCACCGACGACGAGGCCCTGGCGGCCTTCCAGCTGTGCTCGACCCTGGAAGGCATCATCCCGGCCCTCGAACCGGCCCACGCCCTGGCCCGGGTCGGCGAGATCGCCCAGCAGCTGGGCAAGGGCAAGATCGTGGTGATGAATCTGTGCGGTCGCGGCGATAAGGACATCTTCACGGTGGCCGAAGCCCTCGGGCGCAAGATCTAGGACTGAGACCAGCGTGACCAAAGACCGTATCGACCGTCGCTTCGCGGCGCTGAAGGCCGAGAACCGCGCCGGTTTCGTGACCTACATCATGGCCGGCGATCCCGACGCCGCCACGACGCTGTCCGTGCTCAAGGGCCTGCCGGGCGCCGGCGCTGATCTGATCGAGCTGGGCTTTCCCTTCTCCGATCCGATGGCCGAGGGCCCGACCATCCAGCGCGCCGCCCAGCGCGGCCTCAAATCCGGCATGACCCTGCAGGGCACGCTGGACCTGGTGGCCGCCTTCCGCGAGGGCGACACCGACACCCCGGTCATCCTGATGGGCTATCTCAATCCGGTGCTGAACCGCGGCTTTGAAAGCTTCGCGGCCGCCGCCAACACGGCCGGTGTCGATGGCCTGATCATCGTCGACTGTCCGCCCGAGGAAGCCGATCCGCTGTCGGACGCTCTTGAAGCCGAGGGCATCGCCCTGATCCGTCTGGCCGCCCCGACCACCGACGACAAACGTCTGCCGACCGTGGTCCGCCGCACCTCGGGCTTCGTCTATTACGTCTCGGTGGCGGGCGTGACCGGCGTCAAGTCGGCCGACGCCGTCGACGTGGCCCCTGCGGTCGAGCGGCTGCGCAAGGCCTCGGGTCTGCCCGTGGCGGTCGGCTTTGGCATCCGCACGCCTGAGCAAGCCGCCGCCGTGGCCCGCGTCGCCGACGCCGCCGTGGTCGGCTCGGCGCTTGTGGATGAAATTGAATCGGCCGCGCAGTTGAACGAAAACGTGACCGAGAAGGTTCTTCTCAAGGCGTCGGATCTGGCCAAGGCTGTGCGCTCGGCGCGCGTCGGGAACGAAGTGAGGCTTTAAGGCTATGGCTATGGCTGAACCCCAGGACCCGAAAAAGGGCGACAAATCAAAGGCCTCGGCTGAAGGCCGACGCGGCGGCGGGTGGCTTTCGCGAATCGCGCCCGGCGTGCGCGGCGCCTTCGCCAAGCGCGAGACGCCCGAGAACCTCTGGGTCAAATGTCCTGATACGGGCGAAATGATCTTCCGCTCCGACCTGGAGGCTGCCCTGTGGGTAACTCCGGCCGGACGCCATATGCGCATCGGGCCTGAAGCCCGTTTCAAGTTCACCTTCGATGACGGCGTCTACGAAAGCCTGCCGACCCCGACGGTGCCGGAAGACCCGCTGCACTTCTCGGACGGCAAGCCCTACAAGGACCGCCTGATCGCGGCCCGCAAGGCGACCGGCGAGCCGGACGCCATGGCCATCGCCCACGGCGTGGTCGGCGGCGCCAAGGCCGTCGTGCTGGTCCAGGACTTCGCCTTCATGGGCGGTTCGCTGGGCATGGCCGCCGGTGAAGGCTTCGTCGCCGCCGCCCGCGCAGCCCTGGAACGTGACGTTCCGCTGATCGCCTTCACCGCCGCCGGCGGGGCCCGCATGCAGGAAGGCGCTCTGTCGCTGATGCAGATGGCCCGCACGACCCTGGCGATCAACGAACTGAAGGACGCGGCCCTGCCCTATATCGTGGTCCTCACCGACCCGACCACCGGCGGCGTCACCGCCTCCTACGCCATGCTGGGCGATGTGCATCTGGCCGAGCCGGGCGCCCTGATCGGTTTCGCCGGTCCGCGCGTCATCGAGCAGACCATCCGCGAGACCCTGCCGCCGGGCTTCCAGCGCTCGGAATATCTGGTCGAAAAGGGCATGGTCGACCGCGTGACCCCGCGCAAGGAGCTGCCGGCCGTGCTGGGCTCGATCCTGACCACCCTGATGATGGGTCGTCGCAAGGCGGCTTGAGCCTCGCCGTGACCGACCACCTCCGCGTCCATGACGCCGCCCTGGCGCGGTTGCAGGCTCTGCATCCCAAGCTGATCGACCTGTCGCTGGACCGGATGTGGCGACTGTGCGCGGCGCTGGGCGATCCGCAGAACCGCCTGCCGCCGGTGATCCACGTGGCCGGCACCAACGGCAAGGGCTCGACGGTCGCCTATCTGCGGGCCATGGCCGAGGCGGCGGGCCTGAAGGTCCATGTCTTCACCTCGCCGCATCTGGTCCGTTTCGCCGAACGCATCCGTCTGGCCGGGACCCTGATCACCGACGCGCAGCTGGCCGATGTGCTGGCCCGGGTCGAAGAGGCCAATGCCGGCCTGCCGATCACCTTTTTCGAGATCACCACGGCCGCCGCCCTGGTCGCCTTCGCCGACGCCCCGGCCGACCTGTGCATCGTCGAGGTCGGGCTGGGCGGCGTGCTGGACGCGACCAATGTCGTGACCCCGGCGATCAGCGTCATCGCGCCCATCGACATCGATCACCGCGAGTTTCTGGGCGACACCATCGGCGAGATCGCCGTTGAGAAGGCCGGGATCATCAAGCCTGATGCGCCCGTGGTCTCGGCCCGGCAGTGGCGCGAGGCCGAGGATGTGATCGACACCGCCGCCGCCCTGGCCGGGATCGAGCCGGTCATGATGGGCCGCGATTTCGACGCCTGGAACGAGCGCGGCCGCCTGCTGGTGCAGATGCAGGATCGCCTGCTGGACCTGCCCGCGCCGTCCCTGCCCGGCGAGCACCAGTTCGCCAATGCCGGCCTGGCGGTCGCCGCCTTGCTGATCCTGAACGACCCGCGCATCGACGAGGCCGCCATGGCCGCCGGGATCGCCGGCGCAATCTGGCCGGCCCGCTTCCAGCGGCTGACGGCGGGGCCGCTCGCCGAGCAGGCCAGGGCGGCGGGCGCGGACCTGTGGCTGGACGGCGGCCACAACCCCCATGCCGGAACGGCCGTGGCCCGGGCGCTGGGCGACCTGGCGGCGCGCGACGGCCGGCCCGTGGCGCTGATCTCGGGCCTGCTGGCCAACAAGGACGCCACCGGCTTCTTCACGCCGTTCGCGTCGCTGAAGGCCGAGGTTTTCACGGTCACCTTTGAGGGCCACGCCGCCGCGCCGGCCGCCCAGACCGCCGCCGCCGCTGAGCTGGCCGGCCTGCGGGCTCATGCCTGCGACAGCCTCGAAGACGCCCTGGGCAAGGCCCTGGCCCTGTCGCCGACCCCGCATGTGCTGATCTGCGGCTCGCTGTACCTGGCTGGCGAAGTGCTGGCGATGAGCCTGGAAACCTGGCCTCAATAGAGGCTGTCATCCCGGCCAAGCGCGAAGCGCGCCGAGCCGGGACCGCCGGAAGCTCTGAGTTTGTCGCGGTCCCGGGTCTCCGCTGCGCTTCGCCCGGGATGACAGAATAAGTTAAGGCGGCCCGCTGAGCTTGGGCGTACACCTGCCACACGCCGATAGGGCGGCTCGGCCCGCTGGACATCCCCGGCAGGCGCGCCCGTCCTGGCAGGAGCCGCCCATGGCCAAGGGTCAGAAGAAGTCCAACAAGGAAGTCCGCAAACCAAAGGCCGACAAGAAGGCCGCCCCGGCCTCGGTCTCGCCGTTCATCGTCACGTCGGCCAAGAAGTAGGCCACGAAACCAAACCGCCCACCCCGCATGGCGGGATGGGCGGCTGGATCTCAGTCTGGGCCGGGAAGAATCAGGCGGGCTGTTGAACGCCAGCCTCGGTCAGCCATTCCAGGATCTTCTGCTTGGGCATGGCGCCGACCTTCATCGAGGTCATCTGGCCGCCACGGAACAGCATCATGGTCGGAATGCCGCGCACGCCGTAGCGCGACGGGGTCGTGGGGCTGTCCTCGATATTGACCTTGGCCACGATCACGTGGTCGGCGAGTTCCTCGGAGATCTGCTCCAAGGCCGGGGCGATCTGCTTGCAGGGGCCGCACCATTCGGCCCAGAAATCGACCAGCACGGGACCTTCGGCCTGCAGCACGTCGCGTTCGAAGGTCTCGTCGGTCACCGTCACCGTGCTCATGGGGTCGCTCCATCAGGGCGCCGCTCTGAACGGCGCGAAACAAGAAAAGCCCGCGAGTCGTCGCGAGCGCTTGAAGAAGATGTAGGCGCCGCAGACGTTCCCGGCAACGGTCTAGCCGATCCGTCGCAGGGCGTCGGACATCACCTTTTCTGGAACCGGCATCAGTTTGGGCCCATCCGTCCACACCAGGGCCGCCTCGACGGGCCGGTCTGGGAACACCTCGCGCAGCACCGCAACATAGACCGCCATCTGGGCCAGATAGGCCGGATCCGCCGCCTCGATGCTGGCCGGGGCGGGGCGGTTGGTCTTGTAGTCGACCACCAGAACCCGCGCGTCCGTCACCACCAGCCGGTCGACCCGGCCCGAGATCGCCAGGCCCTTGGGCAACAGGACGCTGGTCCCCGCCAGCGCCACCTCGGCCCGCGACCCGGGGCCGAACACCGCGGCGAAGCGGTCGTCTTCCAGCACCCCGAAGGCGGCGGTGGCCATTTCCAGCCGCTGATCGTCGGACAGATCGCGTTCGGCCGTCAGCAGCCGCTGTCCCGCCGCGCGGCGTTCGGCCGGCGCCACGTCGGGCAGGATCTGCAGCAGCCGGTGGATGATCTCGCCGCGCCGGTAGCGGCCCAGGCCCTCGACCTTGGCCAGGGGCGAAGGGGCCGGGGCGCGGCTGTCGGCCTCGTCCTCGATCCGTGAGGGCGCGGCGTAGCGGGCGGTTGCCGGTTCGAGCGTCGCCATTCCCGTTGCCCAAACGGGCAGGGACGCGGCGGTGACCGGGGCCAGGGTTTCCTTGGGCAAGGCTTTGGGATCGGGTCCATAGCGCAGGATCGGCGCGTCGGGATCGCCGATTTCGCGGACCTCGGGGGCGATGTCGGCATGGGCGAAGGCCGCCTTCGCCGCCGCGTACCAGCCGCCGACGTTCTCGTCCTTGGTGCGGGCGTCGATGCGGCCGCACAGCACGAGGCGATCCCGGGCCCGGGTCAGGGCCACGTAGTAGAGCCGCAGGGCCTCCTCGGCTTCCTTCTTGTCGCGCAGCTCGCGGGCCCGGGTCGAGGCGGCGCAGTCGGCGCTCTTGCCGGTCGACCACAGGACGCCGCCGTCTTCCGTGGCCAGCAGCGGAGAGCCGCCCGCGCCGCGCTTCACCGTGGTCTCGGGCAGGAAGACGATCGGCGCCTCCAGACCCTTGGAGCCGTGAGCGGTCATCACCCGCACCTCGCGGCGGGCGCCTTCCATCTCGCGCTTGACGATGATGTCCAGGGCCGCGAAGTCGGCGACCAGGGCTTCCAGGTCGCGGATATTGCGCTGCTCGGCGTTCATCACCTGGGCCAGGAACTCGTCCAGCGCTTCGTCGGCTTCGCCGCCCAGGCGGGTCAGCACCTTGGCGCGGTTGGAGAGGCCGGCGGCGTCGACCTTGCCCAGCAGGGTGGCGAAGAACTCGAACGGCTGGCGCTTGCGGCCCTCGACCAGCGCCCAGGCCAGCAGATCGCGGGCGGCGACCCAGCGCAGGTCCTCGTCGGCCCGCAGCGACAGCGTCGCCCACAGCGTGCGCGGCTTGCGGCTCCTGGCCAGGGCGTAGACGTCCTCGTCGGTCAGACCGCAGAACGGGCTCTTCAGCAGCGCCGCCAGGGTCAGGTCATCGTCGGGGAAGAGAACGAACCGGCCCAGGGCCAGAAGATCGTCGAAGGCGATATGGGCCGACAGCGACAGGCGGTCGGCGCCGGCCACCGGCACATTGCGACGCTTCAGGGCCCGGATGATCTCCTCGAACAGCACCTTGCGGCGACGCACCAGGATCAGGATGTCGCCGGCATGGGCGGGGCGGCGGACCTTGCGATCCTTGTCATGCACCTCGTCGCCGCGGGCCAGTATGCCGGCGATCTCGCTGGCGATGGCTTCGGCCAGGCGGCGATTGGCGCTGTGCTCGGTCTCGGCGTCGAGCGGGGCCTCCCAGGCGTCGCGCTCCTCGCCGGGCCGCTCGCGGGTCAGAGGCCACAGGTCGACGCAGCCGGGGCCGTCGGTGCGGAAGGGCGTATGCGGTTCAAGGTCGCCGCCGGTAGGCATCAGGCCGACGCTATTCTCGGGCGCGCCGAACACCGTGTCGACGAAGCTGAGCACCTCGCGGGTGGAGCGGTAGGACACCAGCAGCCGCACCGCCGAGCCCTCGCGCTCGGCATCGGCGATCTTGGCGATATAGGTCTGTGTCTCGATCAGCAGCCTGCTGGGATCCGCCCCCTGGAACGAATAGATCGACTGCTTCTGGTCGCCGACCACGAACATTGTCCGGTTGTCGCGACCTTTGCGCCAACCCGTTGCGCCAGCCCCGACGAAGAAATCGTCGGTCAGGGCCTTCAGGATCGCCCATTGCTCCGGCGCGGTGTCCTGGGCCTCGTCCAGCAGGATGTGATCGACCCCGCCGTCCAGCTTGTAAAGCACCCAGGCGGCGTCGACCTTCTCGGTCAGCAGCACGCGGGTGCGCTCGATCAGGTCGGCGAAGTCGAGCGCGCCGCGTGACGCCTTCTCCAGCCCGTGGGCCTCGATATAGAGCGCCGCCAGCCGCAGGGCTCCGGCGGTGTCATGCGCCACCTGGGCGGCGCGGACCTGCTGGCGAACAAACGACAGCCGGTCGGTCTCCTCCAGCAGCGCCTCGCGCAGATCTTCCCGCGCCTTGAAGGTCGTGGTGGTCTGCAGGTGCTTGCGGGGCTCTTCCTTGTCGGTGAACAGCGCCGACAGGGCGTCGCCAAAGGCGTGGGTGGCCAGGGTCACACGCATTCGGGCGGCGTGTTCGGTGTCGCGGATCTTGCCGCTGGACTCCAGCAGGCTGGCGCAGGCTTCCCACAGGTCGGGATCCAGCTCGGCCATCGCCTCGGCGGCGACGGCTTCGGGGTCGGTGGGCTCGTCGAAGCCGCAGGTCCGCCAGACATCCTCGATCGCGCCGGTAAGGTCGCCACATTTGGCGAAGTACGCGGTGATTTCGCCCCGCCGGATCTCGAACGTGCCGAACATCGACTCGAAGGCCGCGAAATCCAGGGCGACGGAGAACCGGCCATAGGCCTCGGCATAGGCGTCGTCGTGGGTGTCGACATAGGTCGCTACAGTGCGGCGGGCGGCGCGGGCCACGGCGGCGCCGGCCGAGTCGTCCATCACCACGAAGCCGGGCGAGACCCCCGCCTCCAGCGGGAACCGCCGCAGCAGCTTTTCGCAGAAGGCGTGGATGGTCTGGATCTTCAGGCCGCCGGGGGTTTCCAGGGCGCGGGCGAACAGGGCGCGGGCCTTGGAAAGCTCGCCGGCGTCAAACGCCGCCTCCGGCTCGCCCACCAGTTTGGAGAGCTCGGTGCGCAGGGCAGCGTCGGCGGTCACCGACCAGCCGCCCAGGCGTTCGAACAACCGTCGCTGCATCTCGGCGGCGGCGGCCTTGGTGTAGGTCACGCACAGGATCGCCTCGGGCGTGGAGCCGGCCAACAGCAGCCGCGCCACCCGGTCGATCAGGGTCTTGGTCTTGCCTGAACCGGCGTTGGCGGTGACGAAGGCGCTGATCGCGGGGTCGGCGGCGACGCGCTGGGGGTCGTGCGCGGTCATTCGCCTTCCCCATCGTCGCCACTGGTCGACCATTCGAACACCCGCGCCAGGTGGGCGTAGTCGCCGGGATGGTCTTTCACGAACTGCGGCGCCGTGCGTGAGCGGTAGGGCTGGGCCGGGTCGTCATAGCGGCGGATCAGGGTGCGCAGGCCGTCGAGGGCCTCAATCGCGGCCTGCTCGCTTTCGGCGCCCGTGACACGCACCTCTTCGAGGCCCGCCGGCTTGCGGCCCGTGACCCGCACATAGGTCAGGTCGCCGGGCTTGCGATCCGGCAGGTCCTTGAATCCGCCGTTCAGCAGAATGGCCGCCGTCAGGGTCAGTTGCGGCGAGAAGCCGGTCTCGACCTGCTTCTTGCTGGGCGCGGCGCCGGTCTTGTAGTCGAGAATATGGGCCAGACCGTCGCGGGTGGGCTCGATGCGGTCGGCCTTGGCGGTCAGGGTGAAGGCGCGGCCGTCGATGTCGAAGGTCAGCACCCCCTCGGCCTCGACGATGATCTGCTCGGCGCCCGCCCGGCGCTGGCGCTCCCAGTCGGCGACCCAGGCGGCGGCCTCCTTGGCGAGCGCGCGCTCGCGGGCCAGGGCCGTCGGCGGCATGCCGGCCGAGACCAGCTCGCCCATATAGAGCGCCTCAAAGATCGCGGCGGCATTGGCCGGCACGGGCCCTGGATGATCCTCGGAGAATTTCTCGAAGGCCGCATGGATCGCGGTGCCGCGGGCGCGGGCCTCGACCGGCTCGTCGGGGCGCTCCAGCGGATAGAGCTTGAGGATGTCGCGCGCCCAGACGGCGTAGGGGTCGCGGGTCAGGGCCTCGACGCGGGTGACGGCCATCCGGCGCGGGCGATCCTCGACCGGCGGCGTGGGGGCCGGACGCGGATAGGGCGCGTAGGGTCCAGGCGCGTCGAGGGCGCGGGCCCAGTCCAGGGCGTCGTCGCGGCGGGGCAGGGACAGGCCCGCGCCGCCGGCCAGGGTCTTCAGCCGCCACAGCCAGCGGGACTCGACGGCCGGCGCGCCGCCGCGTCGCTCGCAATGGACCAGGATAACGTCCGGCGCGCTGGCGGCCTGGGCGAAGTCGTGGGCGGTCAGGCCGACCCGGCGCTCGGGCGGCGGCAGGCCCAGGGTCGCGCGCATCGGCCGCGACAGGAACGGATCGATCGGCGCGCCCTGAGGCCAGATGCCTTCCTCCAGCCCCGCCAGCACCAGCCGGTCAGCGCGCACCAGTCGGGCCTCGATGGCCCCCAGAATCCGAAGGCGCGGATGGGTCGCGCCGCCGACCCGCAGGGTTTCCTCATTGACCAGCCGGTCGAGGATGTCGGCGAAGGCCTGGGGCTTGGCCGGCGGCAGGACGACGCCGTCCTCGATCAGGGTCGAGAGCAGGCCGCCCAGGCATTCGCCGGCCTGGCCGATCCACAGGCGGTCGGGACCGGTCAGGGCCTCCAGCGCCTCGGTCAGGGCCAGCGCGGCCTTGGACGGCGGGGCCATCTGGTCGACATAGGGCGCGGCGGCATGGGCGACGGCGGCGAGCAGGCGCTGGGCCAGGGCCTGGGCGGCCGGGTGATCGTCCAGCTTGGCCAGCAGGGCTTCGGCCGAGCGCGGGGAGGGGCCACGCAGGCCTTTCAGCTCCAGCGTGGTCGAGGCTTCGAGATCCTCCTCTGACCGCACCAGCGGATGCTTGGCCAGGGCCAGCAGGCGCACGGGGTCCAGTGGGTCAGCGACCAGACCGGCCAGATGCTGGGCCAGGATCGCGGCCGGGCTGGCGGCGAGGGGCGCGCCGGCCGAGCTGTCGGGGATCACGCCCCAGCGGGCCAGCCGGGCGGTGACGCGTCGGGCCAGGGTCTGGTCGGGGGTGACCAGGGCGGCGGTGCGCCCCGGAGTCTCCAGCGCTTCGCGCAGGAGAAGCGCGCAGGCGCTGGCGGCCTCTTCCTCGGTGCGGGCCGAGATCAGCGACAGGCCCTTCAGCCCCTCGGCGACGGGATCGAGGTCAGGGGCTTCGGCGCGCAGGCTTTCGATCTGGGCCAGCCAGTCGGCGGTGGCCTCGGCCGGACGCAGGGCCTCGTTGACGATCCGACGGCGCCAGCGGCCTCGACTGTCGCTCTGCGGAAACCACGGGCGGACATCGGCGCGGGTGATCCCGGCGCGGTCCAGCAGGCGGCGCATGGCCCCTTGCGGGTGCTGCTCGCCGACCTTGTCCCAGGCGCTTTCGGCGAGGTCTTCGTCCAGACCGGGAAGCACCACGGCGCCCAGCGGAGCGGCGGCGACCACGCGCAACAGGTCGGCGGTGGCCGGGGCGGTGCCGGTCGAGCCGGCGGCGACCAGCACCTCGGTCGGGGGATGCTCGGTCCAGCGTTTGGCCAGGGCCCGAAGCAGCAGCACGCGGCGGTCGGCGACATCGATCAGGCCAAGCTCCCTCAGGCGCGCGGGCCAGGCGGCCAACACCGCCTTGAGGAATCTGGCCGAGACCTGCCAGTGCTGGGCCAGATCGCCGTCGGCCAGGCCGTCCAGCTTGCCGTCGGTGTCGATCTCCTCGATCCGGCAGCTGTCCAGGAAGTCGGACAGGGCCTTGGCCATTTCCAGGGCCTGGGCGGCACCGGGGGTGAAGGTCAGCAGGTCGGCATGGTCGACCACGATCCGCGCCAGCTCGAAGCGGCGGCGGCGCGAGCTGATGGCGGGCGGCAGGTCCAGGGCCAGATCGCCGGGCTCGAACGGCGGCTCGCCCTCGTCCAGGTCGCCCAGAGGACGGATCTGCGGTAGCAGCAGGGCCTTGCCGTCGCTGGCGGCCAGCAGGGCGTCGGCCACGGCGCGGGCGCCGCGACGCGTCGGGGTCAGCAGGGTGGCGCGGGGCAGGGCCTCGGGGCCCATGTGCGACAGGGCCGCCAGGAAGCCCCGGGCCAGGTCGTCGACGAACGGACGATGGGCCGGGATCGAGAACCAGCGCGGCCCCGGGCGGTCGAAGGGGCCACTGAAGGTCATTTCAGTTTTGCTTCCGCCAGATCGCGAGCGCCGGGGTCGCCGACATGCATCCACAGACCTTCTGGCGAAACGCCGTGAACGCGGCCCTTGGCGGCCAGAGCCTTCCATATCGGGGTAAGCGAGAACGGGCCGTCGGGACCATCGGCCGTGATCCCCGGCGTGCAGATGTGGACGCCGACATAGACCAGCGGCGCCATCTCGCCCGGTGCCTTGAAGCGCACCATACCGTCGTCGAGGAAGACGTCGCCGCTGTCGTGGAAGCCCAGGGAACCTTCCGTTGAGGCCAGCAGCAGGCAAACGTCCATGGCTTCCGGGTCCCAGGCCGTCGCGACGGCGTCGAGAGCGGGTGCTCCGTTCTCGATCCAGACCGAGTCGATGTTAGCCACCCAGACCGGACCTTCGCCCAGCATAGGCAGGGCGTTCTTGATACCGCCGCCAGTCTCCAGAGCCTGCGGCCGCTCGTCGGAGATGACGATGCGGGGGCCGAGACCCTTGGCTTGGCGTGCGGTCAGGTGTGCTTCCAGCCGGTCGGCGAAGGCGTGGACATTGACCACGGCGGTCTCGACCCCGGCTTCGACCAGCCGGTCGAGCATGTGATCGATCAGCACCCGGCCGCCGACCTCGACCAGGGCCTTGGGCCGGTCGTCGGTCAGCGGGCGCATGCGGGTGCCCAGACCGGCGGCTAGCACCATGGCGATCTTGGGGGCGCTCATCGACGAGCCTCGGTCGGGACGTGGGCGTCGAACCAGGCCTTGAGGTCCTTGAGCGCCGGATCGGCGAAGCAGACGTCGAGATAGGTCCAGAGCCGGGGAATGAAGTCGGCATAGCGCGGCTTGCCGTCGCGGGTCACCAGCCGGGCGAAGATGCCCAGGATGCGGATGATGTTGAGCGCGCCCAGGGCGTGATAGTCGGCCAGGAAGGCGGTGCGATCGAGTTCCGGACGGGCGGCCAGATAGCGATCCAGGCCGGCGACCTCGCGCTCGGGCGACACGGTGCGGCGGGCGTCATGCAGCAGCATCGACAGGTCCCAGGCCGGGTGGGCCAGGACGGCGTCCTGGAAGTCCAGCATCCCGACCCGCGCCGCGCCCCCGCGCTCCGGCAGCCAGATCAGGTTCTCGGCGTGATAGTCGCGATGGCAGAAGACCGTGGCCCCGGCCTCGCCAAGGCTGCGGATCGGAGCCCAGATCGCTTCCCAGTCCGCCAGGGCGGCGGCGTCGAAGGTTACGGCGCGAAACTGCGGCTGCCATTCCACGAAGATGTCGTGGGCCGTCTTCAGGGCCAGGTCGTCATAGGCCAGCAACGGCCAGGTCGAGCCGTCGAAGTCCAGCATGCTGGGGATCGGCGCGGCGTGGATCGCCAGCAGGCCGTCGATGGCGGCGTCGTAGAGCGGGGCCTCGTCGGCCCCGGTCTCGATCAGTCGGGCATAGAGGTCGTCGCCGAGGTCTTCCAGCACGGCCAGGCCGGCGGCCGGATCGGCGGCCAGCACCTTGGGCGCGGAAAGACCCTGAGCGTTCAGCCAACCGGCGCAGGCGACGAAGGCGTCCACCCTCCCGGCGGCCAGGCGGGCCAGGGCGTTGTAGCCCAGCGTCGCGCGCTCGGCGGGCGTCGCGGCCGGCGGGCAGGGCGCGGTCTCGACCGAGGGCGGCTGGTCCATGAAGATGAAGCTGACCCCGCCCTCACGGTGCAGGCGCTCATAGCTGCGGGTCGAGGCGTCGCCGCCGAGGCTTTCGCGGCGGGTATCGCCATAACCATGGGCGGACAGGAACGCGGCCTTGGCCGTCTCGCGCTCAGAACTCAAGGGTGCGTCCTTCAAATCCGCCATGCCGGGTGAGGGTGACGCGTCGTGCGTCGCCGTCGAGGGCGATGTCTATATCGAGCCGAGTCGCCGGCAAACGCCCTTCCAGTCTCTGCGGCCATTCAATCAGCGCGACCCCGTCGTCGAGGGCTTCGTCGAGGCCGATCTCATAGGCCTCGTCAGGATCCGACAGGCGGTAGAGGTCGAAGTGGGCGAGGGGGAAATCGGCGGTTTCGTAGAACTGCACCAGGGTGAAGGTCGGGCTGGGCACCTCTTCGTCGGGCGTGGTCAGGGCGCGGATCAGGGCGCGGGCCAGGGTCGACTTGCCGGCTCCCAGCGGTCCGGTCAGGCAGAGCGCGTCGCCGGGCTGAAGGGCGCGGGCCAGGGCGCGGCCCAGGTCCTGGGTGGCGGCCTCGTCAGCGAGTTGGAGAGAGCTCAAGTCAGGGCGCCTTCGGGGTGCTTTGGCAGGACCCGCTCCACATAGCGCTTCAGGTCGGTTGTGGCTTCCCCCGTATCGGCGGCCAGGGATGCGGGATCGATGGGCTTGCCAACGATCAGCTCGAACTTGCGGCCGGTCTTGTTCAGCAGCTCATGGAACAGGGTGATGTCGCGCAGTTCCTGCGAGCGCTTGTCGAACAGATGGAACAGGGTCGACCACGGGCCGGCGACATGGATCGGGATGATCGGCGCTTCGTACTTGCGGGCGATCGACACGGCCGAGGCGGCCCAGGGCGGGTCGCTCAGCAGGCCCTGGGCATCCTTCACCGCCAGCCGGCCAGCCGGGAAGATCATCAGGGCGCGTTCGGCCTCCAGGGCGTCGTGGGTCATCGCCAGGGTCAGGCGCATGCGCTCGCGGCTGCGCTTTTCCTCGACCCATTCAACAGGGATCAGCACCTCGTCGAACTGGCGGCACACGCGATGGGCGTCGGCATTGGCGTAGAAGACGATGTCCGGCCGGGCCTGTTTGAGCACGTCGTACACGGCCACCCCGTCGGCGATGCCGGTCGGGTGATTGGCGACGACGACCGTCCGGCCGGTTGCGGGCATGTGCTCCAGCCCCCGCACAGCGACCTTCAGGTCCAGCAGCGCCGAGACGTGGTCCAGCGCCGCGCGGCCGCCGATCCCGGCGATGGTGTCGGCCATCCGCCGCGCTCTGCCATAGCCCAGCAGACCGTAAAGCGGCGGGCGAAGCAGCGGCCAAAGGGGCGAGGCTGTCAGCCGGGGCGCACGCTCGGCGATGAGCGTGTCGACGATGTGGCGGGGTCGGGGCGCCGGGCGCGCCTCTGGAGCGTTGACCATGGCGCAAGCTTAGGCGCCGCCGCGGGCGATGTCAGGAAAATTGACGCCTGACGCGTGGTGGTTGAGCTTACGATGGGAAGATCATGGGAGTGCGGGACTTGAAGAACCTGATGCGCGGGCTGATCGCCCTGCTGGTCGTGGCCCTGATCGCGGCCGGCGCCTATGGCTACTGGAACATGGAGCTGCGCTGGCGGCCCAAGACCATCACAAAGCACCAGGCCGAGATCGCCAAGATCCTGCAGGAGTCCGGCTGGGTCTCGCCGGGCCTGGCGGGGCCGAAATTCTACATGGTCAGCTTCCGCACCTGTCCCGACTGCGTGCGCTTCAAGGCCGAGGAATTTCCCAATCTGCACAAGGCGGGCGTCGACACCCGGGTGATCGAGATCGCCCGCGCCGACAAGAACGGCGTCGCCAAGTCCACCCCCGTCGAGCGCGCCACCGTCGCCGAGCTCTGGGTCAATCGCAGCTGGGCCCTGGCCGAGCGCTGGGACGCAACGCCGGTCGAGGCCTGGACCGCGCCGGGGATCAAGCCCGCCGACGGCGACATCGCCCGCACGGCGGTGATCGAGGCCGGCCGGGCCAATGTCGAGAAGCTGGTTCCGCTGATGAAGGACAATGGCGTCAACTTCGCCTGGCCGCTGATGGTCTGGTGGACCAAGGACGGCCAGATGCGGGCCTGCGCCTGCGAGAAACGCGAAACCTATCGGTTCGTGCGCAAGGAGCTGGGGGCTTAAGCGGCTTGCTCCCGGAGCCGCTCCCGCGCTAACCGCAGTCCCGATGCCGACTTCACTCCGCACCGCCTATCGCGAGCGCCTGGCCCAGGGCGAGATCAAGCCCGATGTGGCTCAGGCCGCCGCCGTCGACGCCCTGTCGCGGCTGGAGGCCGATCTGGACTCGGCCGGCGAGCCCAGCTTTTCGCTGTTTGGCCGCAAGCCCAAGAGCCAGCGCGGCGTCTATCTGTGGGGCCCGGTCGGGCGCGGCAAGTCCATGCTGATGGACCTGTTCTTCGACAGCGCGCCCGTCACCCGCAAGCGGCGCATCCACTTCCACGCCTTCATGGCCGAGGTTCACGGCCATATCGACGCCTGGCGCAAGGGCGACGCGACCCAGCGCAAGGCGCGCTTTGGCCAGCACAAGGGCGACGATCCCATCGTCCCGACCGCCGAACTGATCGCCAGCCAGGCGCGCCTTCTGTGCTTCGACGAGCTGCAGGTCACCGATATCGCCGATGCGATGATCCTGGGTCGGTTGTTTGAAGGGCTGTTCGCCCATGGCGTCACCCTGGTGGCGACGTCCAACCGGCCGCCGGACGACCTCTACAAGGATGGGCTGAACCGCCAGCTGTTCGTCCCCTTCATCGAGATGCTGAAGGGCGCGCTGGACGTGGTGGCCGTGCGGGGTCCGGTGGACTTCCGCCTGGACCGTCTGCGCGCCGCCCGCACCTGGCTGTCGCCCAACGACAAGGCCTGTCAGGTCGAGTTCGAGCGCTTGTGGGCCGACATGCTGGACGGCGCGGCCGAGACCGGCGCCAACCTGGAAGTGCTGGGTCGCAAGATCCGCCTGCCGCGCGCCGCCGGCGGCATGCTGAGGTCGTCCTTCGCCAGCCTGTGCCAGCAGGCCCTGGGGCCGCAGGACTATCTGGCCCTGGCCGAGCGCTTCCATACGGTGTTCCTGGAAGACATCCCGCAGCTGACGCCCGAGCGCCGCGACGCGGCCAAGCGGTTCAACACCCTGATCGACGCGCTCTACGAGGCCGACGCCAAGCTGGTGGCGCTGGCGGATGCGGAGCCCGAGGCGCTGTATCCGGCCGGCGACGGCGCCTTCGAGTTCGAGCGCACCGTCTCGCGCCTGCAGGAAATGCGTTCGGCCGGCTATGTCGCCCGGGTGAGGGATTAGGAGAGAAGGTCGTGAGCGTCAGGGACCGCATAAGGATCCGCGAGGAGCGTCTGCTCTCCGACAACTGGTACGTCCTGAAAACCACGACCTTTGACTGGAAGCGTAGCGACGGAACCTGGCAGACCCAGAGCCGCGAGACCTATGACCGGGGCAATGGCGCGGTGCTGCTGCCCTACAACCTGGCCGCCCGCACGGTGCTGCTGGTCCGGCAGTTCCGCTATCCGGCCTATGTGAACGGCCATGACGACCTGCTGATCGAGGCGGCCGCCGGCCTGCTCGACGACGCCGAGCCGGAAGTGCGCATCCGCGCCGAGGTCGAGGAGGAGCTGGGCTATCGCCTGGCCGACGTGCGCCACGTGTTCACGGCCTTCATGAGCCCGGGCTCGGTCACCGAGACCCTGCATTTCTTTGTGGCCGAGTATGACGGCGCCATGCGGATCGGCGATGGCGGCGGCCACCCGGACGAGGGAGAGGACATCGAGGTGCTGGAGCCCACGATAGACGAGGCCCTGGCCATGATCGCCGACGGCCGCATCCAGGACGCCAAGACCATCATGCTGCTGCAGCATCTGGCCCTGACGGTGTTCCGCGCGGCGGCGGACGATGCATCCTTGCGGCGTCCGGGTCCGTAACTGGCGTCAGAAAGCCGGCAACGGCGCTGAGAACGTTTCTCAACTATGGTGGTTTCGTTGACACCCCCGTCCTCGCGCTTAAAAGCATCCCGCAACGCACAAAGGCTACTGGGGTTGGACCTGTCATGACTGACACGAGCCGGGGGCTGCCCGAGCGCCCGATGTCGCCGCACCTTCAAGTGTGGCGGTGGCATATCACCATGGCCTGCTCGATCCTGCACCGCGCCTGTGTGGTTGGCCTGTACGCCGGCGCTGTCCTGCTGGCGCTGTGGGCCCTGGCCCTGGCCTCGGGCCATGACAGCTACGCGCTCTACACCTCGGTGATGGGCTCGCTGCTGGGCAAGCTGGTCCTGCTGGGCCTGACCTTCGCCCTGTTCTTCAACATCGCCTATGCGATCCGCCAGACCTTCTGGGACGCCGGCATCGGCTTTGCGCCGAAGACCGCCGACCTGACGGGCGCGACCGCGATCGCCTTCGCGGTGGTCGCCACCGCCGTCACCTGGGTGATCGCCGCCGCCACGGGAGCGCTCTGATCATGGCCGAGATCAAGTCGGAACGTTTCCGCACCCCGCTGTCGCGCGCGCGCGGCATGGGCGCGGCCCGCCATGGCGTCAGCCACTTCATGACCGAACGGGTCTCGGGCATCGCCCTGATCCCCCTGTCGCTGTGGGGCGTGTTCGCCGGCCTCAGGCTGGCGGCCGGTGATTTCGAGGGCGCCGCCCTGTGGCTGGCCACGCCGCTGAACGCGGTGCTGCTGGCCCTGCTGCTGATCGCCGCCCTGATCCACCTGCAGGGCGCGGTCCAGGTCGTGATCGAGGACTATATCCACAAGTTCACGACCAAGAGCGCTCTGGTCATTCTCAATATTTTTGTCTGCGTGCTTAGCGGCTTCCTCGGGGTCTTCTCGATCCTGAAGGTCGCCCTCACCGGAGCCTTTTGATGTCGGCCTACAAGTTCATCGACCACAAGTTCGACGTCGTCGTCGTCGGGGCTGGCGGCTCGGGCCTCCGCGCCGCGCTCGGCTGCGCCCAGGCTGGCCTGAAGACCGCCTGCGTCACCAAGGTGTTCCCGACCCGCAGCCACACCGTGGCGGCCCAGGGCGGCATCTCGGCCTCGCTGGGCAATATGGGCCAGGATGACTGGCGCTGGCACATGTACGACACCGTCAAGGGGTCGGACTGGCTGGGCGACCAGGACGCCATCGAGTACCTGACCCGCAATGCGCCGGCCGCCGTCTATGAGCTGGAACACTGGGGCGTGCCCTTCAGCCGCACGGCAGAGGGCAAGATCTATCAGCGCGCCTTTGGCGGCATGACCAAGAACTATGGCGAAGGCCCGATCCAGCGCACCTGCGCGGCGGCCGACCGCACCGGTCACGCCATGCTGCACACGATGTACGGCCAGTCCCTGGCCCACGACACCGAGTTCTTCATCGAGTACTTCGCCCTCGACCTGATCATGGAAGATGGCGTCTGCCGGGGCCTTACCGCCTGGAAGCTCGACGACGGCACCCTGCACCGCTTCCAGGCCCAGATGGTGATCCTGGCCACCGGCGGTTACGGCCGCGCCTATTTCTCGGCGACCTCGGCCCACACCTGCACCGGCGACGGCAACGCCATGGCGCTGCGCGCCGGCCTGCCGCTGCAGGACATGGAATTCGTGCAGTTCCACCCCACCGGCATCTACGGCGCCGGCTGCCTGATCACCGAAGGCGCCCGCGGCGAAGGCGGCTATCTGACCAATAGCGAAGGCGAGCGCTTCATGGAGCGCTATGCGCCGTCCGTGAAGGACCTGGCCCCGCGCGACATGGTCAGCCGGGCCATGACCATCGAGATCCGCGAAGGTCGCGGCGTTGGTCCCAACAAGGACCACATCTTCCTGCACCTGGATCACCTGGATCCGAAGATCCTGCACGAACGCCTGCCCGGCATCTCGGAAACCGCCAAGGTCTTCGCCGGCGTCGACGTGACCAAGGCCCCGATCCCGGTGCTGCCGACCGTCCACTACAATATGGGCGGCATCCCCACGAACTATCACGGCGAAGTCGTCACCAAGTCGGGCGACAATCCCGACCAGGTGATCCCCGGCCTGATGGCTGTGGGCGAGGCGGCCTGCGTTTCGGTGCATGGCGCCAACCGCCTGGGCTCCAACAGCCTGATCGACCTGGTGGTGTTCGGACGCGCTGCGGCCCTGCGCTGCGCCGAGATCCTCAAGGCCGGCGCCACCCAGCCGGAACTCAAGGACACTCAGACCGACCCGCACCTGGCGCGCTTCGACCGCTATCGCAACGCCAGCGGCACCCAGGGCACGGCCGCCCTGCGCCTTGAAATGCAGAAGGCCATGCAGGAAGACGCCGCCGTGTTCCGCACCGGTGAAACCCTGGACGGCGGGGCCCAGCGCTTGGCGGACGTCTGGGAGAAGGCCAAGGACATCAAGGTCACCGATCGCGGTCTGGTGTGGAACACCGACCTGATGGAGACGCTCGAGTTCGACAATCTGATCGGCCAGGCCGTGGTCACCGTCGCCGGGGCGGTCAACCGCACCGAAAGCCGCGGCGCTCATGCCCGCGAAGATTTCGGCGATCGCAACGACGGCGAGTGGATGAAACACACCCTGGCCTGGCTCGACGTCGACACCGGCAAGGTGAAGATCGACTACCGCCCGGTCCACAGCTACACGATGTCTGACGACATCGCCTACATCCCGCCTAAAGCACGGGTTTATTGAGGGTCCGATGGTCGAGCTCGCGCTTCCCAAGAACTCCCAGGTCAAGGCCGGCAAGCACTGGCCAGCCCCCGCCGGAGCCACGAAGGTCAAGACCTTCAAGATCTATCGCTACGATCCCGAGGCGGGCGGCAATCCGCGCTGGGATACGTATGACGTTGATATGGAAGCGGTCGGACCGATGGTTCTCGACGCCCTGCTCTATATCAAGAACAGCATCGACCCGACCCTGGCCTTCCGCCGGTCGTGCCGGGAAGGGGTCTGCGGCTCCTGCGCGATGAACATCGGCGGCCGCAACACCCTGGCCTGCACCCATGGCTGGGCCGAAGTGCCCGGCAAGGCCGTGCAGATCGCCCCGCTGCCGCACGCGCCGGTGGTCAAGGACCTGATCCCCGACCTGACGCTGTTCTACGCGCAGTACGCCTCGGTCGAGCCCTGGCTGCACACCGACACGCCCGAGCCGCAGACCGAGTGGAAGCAAAGCCCGGAAGACCGCCTGAAGCTGGACGGTCTGTACGAGTGCATCCTGTGCGCCTGCTGCTCGACCTCGTGCCCCAGCTACTGGTGGAACGGTGACAAGTATCTGGGCCCGGCGTCCCTGCTGCATGCCTATCGCTGGCTGATCGACAGCCGCGACGAAGCGACCGGCGACCGCCTGGATGCGCTCGAAGATCCGTTCAAGCTCTATCGCTGCCACACGATCATGAACTGCGCCCAGGTCTGCCCCAAGGGCCTGAACCCGGCCAAGGCGATCGCCGAAATCAAGAAGATGATGGTCGAGCGCGTCGTCTGACGCGCTCGCTTTCGAGTCTTCCACGTAAGGCGCTTGCCAAAAGGTGACGCTGCCGTCACTTTTGACGAAAGGGAGGGCGCGTCTTGAACGCATCTGAGTTGGGCGATCTGAACGCACGCGTGGTTATCGTAGGCGCCGGCCATGCCGGCGGCTCTGCGGCGTCCTTCCTGCGCCAGTACGGCCATACCGGTCCGATCGTGCTGATCGGCGACGAGCCCCTGCTGCCCTATCAGCGCCCGCCGTTGTCCAAGGGCTGGCTCAAGGGTGAGGCCGACGCCGACTCCCTCTCCCTCAAGCCCGCCGAGTGGTACGCCGAGAATGGTGTCTCCCTGCGGCTGGGCGGCGTGGTCACTGGCATCGACCGCGTCGAACGCGTCGTCCATCTCGCTTCGGGCGAGGCCTGCCCCTACGATTATCTGATCCTGGCTACCGGCGCCCGCGCCCGGATGCTGTCGATCCCCGGCGCTGACCTGGCCGGAGTCATGGCCCTGCGCACGGCGGCCGACGCCGAGTTGCTCAAGAACGCCCTGGGTCCGGGCAAGCGCCTGGCTGTGGTTGGCGGCGGCTATGTGGGCCTGGAGGCGGCGGCCTCGGCCCGCGCGCTCGGCGCGCACGCCATGATCATTGAACGCGAGGCGCGGGTTCTGGCGCGCGTCGCCTGTCCCGTGCTCTCGACGTTCTTTCAGGACTATCACACGGCGCGGGGTGTGGCCTTCGAGCTCAACGCCGGCGTCGAGGCTTTCGAGGGCGAGAATGGCCAGGTGACCGGGGTGCGCTTCGCCGATGGCAGGATCGTCGCGTGCGACGCCGTCCTGGTCGGGGTCGGGGCCATTCCCAATGACGATCTGGCCAAGGCCGCCGGTCTCGACTGCGCCAATGGCGTGGTCGTCGACCTGGAGGCCCGGACCGGGGATGCGCGGATCTTCGCGATCGGCGACGTCAGCCAGCGTCCGCTGCCGCTCTATGAGCGCCAGGTCCGGCTGGAGAGTGTGCCCAATGCGCTTGAGCAGGCCAAGCAGGCCGCCGCCGCGATTGTCGGCCGCGCCGGTCCGCTTCCTGAAGTTCCGTGGTTCTGGTCCGATCAGTATGACCTGAAGCTGCAGATCGCCGGCCTGCCGTTCGACGCCGACCGGATCATCGTGCGCGGCGACGTCGCCGCGGCGAAGTTCGCGGTCTTCCATATGAAGGGCGACCTGATCCAGGCCGTCGAGGCGGTCAATGCGCCGCCCGAATTCATGGCGGGCAAGCAACTGATCGCCAAACGCACGCCGGTCTCGGTGGAAAAGCTCACCGATCCGACGATATCAATGAAGGACGTGGCGGCCTGAAAGCCGCCCAAAGGGGAACTCAAGGACACCGCATGGCCAAGATCACCTATATCGAGCACAACGGCGTTGAACACGCCCTCGACGTCAAGCCGGGCCTGACGGTCATGGAGGGCGCTGTTAAGAACAACGTCCCGGGTATCGACGCCGATTGCGGCGGGGCCTGCGCCTGCGCCACCTGTCATGTCTATGTCGACGACGCCTGGCTTTCCAAGACCGGTGACAAGTCGGCTATGGAAGAGTCGATGCTCGACTTCGCCGAGAACGTCGAGCCCAACAGCCGCCTGTCCTGCCAGATCAAGGTGAGTGACGCCCTGGACGGCCTGATCGTCCGGCTCCCGGAAAGCCAGCATTAAGCAAGCTTCCCAGAAAGCGTCGTTATATCGTCACGAAGGGCTTGCCATGAGCGGGGCGCGGGACTAAATCCGCCCCTCGCTCGGAACCGCAACGCGGCCGGACGGCGCGGCCCCCGAAAGGGTGCTTGCATCGCCCGGGTCGCTTCGTTAGTCTCCGCGCTCCAATCGACTCGGTGATGGACACACGAGGGAAGCCTAGGCGGCCCTGGTCCATTCTTTTGCGCTTCGTTTCCCGGGTTTCCGGGTTTCGAAAAGTTCGAAACGAGTTGGTTGACTTCGGAGTGTCGCCTCTTTAGAAGCGCCGCTCCGGGCATCGCCGCCAAGTCTTCGCAAGAATTCAGCGGCGCGGTGTCAAGTCTATCGGCCAGTTGTTCTGAAGTTTCTTCAAAATAATCGGTTGACTGACTGGGGTAGCTTCTATAGAAGCTGCCAACTCTGGTGGATCCGGGATTTCCTGGGTCAGCCACTTCGGTTCGAAACGTTTTGCAAAAAACGATTTGACACGGAATTCGAGGTTGGATAGATAGCCGCCTCCGCCGACACCGGGCGCAAAACGGTGGTGCTGCTGAGAGGCGGTTCTGGGAGCTTCGGCTCTGGGTCTTTGACATTGTTGATTTGGAAAGAGAAACGCAGGCGGCGGCGCTCTGGCGATAGACTGAAAAGGTCTATCTCGAACGCTGACAAATGCGGTCTCTTGAAGATACCATGAATATCATGGACTGGAAGCTTCGGCTTTCAATCCATCGATGTGATTGGGAACTCGTCAAGATACTATGCAAACCAGAACCAATTCCTCGGTTTTCCCCTTGGAATTGAAGTCTGTGTTAGCGGTCAACTCAACCTGAGAGTTTGATCCTGGCTCAGAGCGAACGCTGGCGGCAGGCCTAACACATGCAAGTCGAACGGATCCTTCGGGATTAGTGGCGGACGGGTGAGTAACACGTGGGAACGTGCCTTTTGGTTCGGAACAACTCAGGGAAACTTGAGCTAATACCGGATAAGCCTTTCGAGGGAAAGATTTATCGCCATTAGAGCGGCCCGCGTAGGATTAGCTAGTTGGTGGGGTAAAGGCCCACCAAGGCTACGATCCTTAGCTGGTCTGAGAGGATGATCAGCCACATTGGGACTGAGACACGGCCCAAACTCCTACGGGAGGCAGCAGTGGGGAATCTTGCGCAATGGGCGAAAGCCTGACGCAGCCATGCCGCGTGAATGATGAAGGTCTTAGGATTGTAAAATTCTTTCACCGAGGACGATAATGACGGTACTCGGAGAAGAAGCCCCGGCTAACTTCGTGCCAGCAGCCGCGGTAATACGAAGGGGGCTAGCGTTGCTCGGAATTACTGGGCGTAAAGGGAGCGTAGGCGGATAGTTTAGTCAGAGGTGAAAGCCCAGGGCTCAACCTTGGAATTGCCTTTGATACTGGCTATCTTGAGTACGGAAGAGGTATGTGGAACTCCGAGTGTAGAGGTGAAATTCGTAGATATTCGGAAGAACACCAGTGGCGAAGGCGACATACTGGTCCGTTACTGACGCTGAGGCTCGAAAGCGTGGGGAGCAAACAGGATTAGATACCCTGGTAGTCCACGCTGTAAACGATGAGTGCTAGTTGTCGGCATGCATGCATGTCGGTGACGCAGCTAACGCATTAAGCACTCCGCCTGGGGAGTACGGTCGCAAGATTAAAACTCAAAGGAATTGACGGGGGCCCGCACAAGCGGTGGAGCATGTGGTTTAATTCGAAGCAACGCGCAGAACCTTACCACCTTTTGACATGCCCGGACCGCCACAGAGATGTGGTTTTCCCTTCGGGGACTGGGACACAGGTGCTGCATGGCTGTCGTCAGCTCGTGTCGTGAGATGTTGGGTTAAGTCCCGCAACGAGCGCAACCCTCGCTATTAGTTGCCATCAGGTTTGGCTGGGCACTCTAATAGGACCGCCGGTGGTAAGCCGGAGGAAGGTGGGGATGACGTCAAGTCCTCATGGCCCTTACAAGGTGGGCTACACACGTGCTACAATGGCGACTACAGAGGGCTGCAATCCCGCGAGGGGGAGCCAATCCCTAAAAGTCGTCTCAGTTCGGATTGCACTCTGCAACTCGAGTGCATGAAGTTGGAATCGCTAGTAATCGCGGATCAGCATGCCGCGGTGAATACGTTCCCGGGCCTTGTACACACCGCCCGTCACACCATGGGAGTTGGCTCTACCCGAAGGCGCTGCGCTAACCGCAAGGGGGCAGGCGACCACGGTAGGGTCAGCGACTGGGGTGAAGTCGTAACAAGGTAGCCGTAGGGGAACCTGCGGCTGGATCACCTCCTTTCTAAGGACTGTCTCTCCAAGCTTCGGCTTATTGAGACGTCTAAAATATACAGATGAGCGGATCGCCGCCGTCTTCGTTTCTCTTTCCACTCCTTGATAACCGATCAGGTTATCGAGGCGATCGCGAGCCCAGGAACGGGTTCCGTTCAGATTGGCCTTTGGCCATGAGGACGGGATTTGGTCTATGCGGCCTATGGGCCCGTAGCTCAGTTGGTTAGAGCGCACGCTTGATAAGCGTGAGGTCACAAGTTCAAATCTTGTCGGGCCTACCACTCTCCACCCTGAACCGCGGAACGTAACCGACCAGGCTCTCCTGGGCTTAAGCAGCTTACACAGTGTGTAAGGGGCCATAGCTCAGTTGGTAGAGCGCCTGCTTTGCAAGCAGGATGTCGTCGGTTCGAATCCGTCTGGCTCCACCATCCCTTCATTCGGAAGGTTTGGTAACGCGATCGAGGATTGATCAAGTTTGCAGCTGCGACTGTTGCCTCAATGAGGCATGCGCGGTCTGCGATAATGACATCGTGAAGGTAGGGTTCTCCCGCCGCCTGTATCTCCCCTTGGGGATGCAGCTGGTTTTAGGGCGGACTTTGAAGAAGACATCAAATGTCTGACTGAATACAAAGCGCATGCGAGCCCTCCCTAGAGGGTAAGCGCATGGGTTTTGCTGAGAACGATCAAGCGCATAAGGGCTTCTGACGGATGCCTTGGCATTGAGAGGCGATGAAGGACGTGGCACGCTGCGATAAGAGCCGGGGAGGCGCGAGCACCCTTTGATCCGGCTATCTCCGAATGGGGAAACCCACCTTTATGGTCACTCCACTTGTCTTCGGCTTCGGCCGAATACGTAGTGGGTTGGTCAGAAGAGGTATAATGGGCTGAATACATAGGCTCCATTAAGCAAACCCAGGGAACTGAAACATCTCAGTACCTGGAGGAAAGGACATCAACCGAGACTCCCGTAGTAGTGGCGAGCGAACCGGGACCAGGCCAGTGCTGTCGTGACATAAAGCTGAACGACTTGGAAAAGTCGGCCATAGTGGGTGAGAGCCCCGTAAGCGTCAAATAGCGACAGACTCGAGTAGGGCGGGACACGTGAAATCCTGTCTGAACATGGGGGGACCACCCTCCAAGCCTAAGTACTCCTCAATGACCGATAGTGAACAAGTACCGTGAGGGAAAGGTGAAAAGCACCCCGACAAGGGGAGTGAAACAGATCCTGAAATCGGAAGCCTACAAGCAGTCGGAGCCACCGAGCGTGGTGACGGCGTACCTTTTGTATAATGGGTCAGCGACTTCATGTGCCGTGCAAGCTTAAGCCGTTAGGTGTAGGCGCAGCGAAAGCGAGTCTGAATAGGGCGAATAAGTACGTCGCATGACGACCCGAAACCAGGTGATCTATCCATGAGCAGGTTGAAGGTAAGGTAACACTTACTGGAGGACCGAACCGGTGAATGTTGAAAAATTCTCGGATGACTTGTGGATAGGGGTGAAAGGCCAATCAAACCTGGACATAGCTGGTTCTCCGCGAAAACTATTTAGGTAGTGCCTCGGACGTATTCCTTGGGGGGTAGAGCACTGAATGGATGCGGGGGGAGCGATCTCTACCAATTCTAATCAAACTCCGAATACCCAAGAGAACTATCCGGGAGACACACGGCGGGTGCTAACGTCCGTCGTGAAAAGGGAAACAACCCTAACCATCATCTAAGGCCCCCAAGTTCTGGCTAAGTGGGAAACGATGTGGGTTTGCTTTGACAACCAGGATGTTGGCTTAGAAGCAGCCATCATTTAAAGAAAGCGTAACAGCTCACTGGTCAAGCGAACCTGCGCGGAAAATGTAACGGGGCTCAAGCCAGACGCCGAAGGTATGGGTGTGCAGTTTACTGCACGCGGTAGCGGAGCGTTCCGTAAGCCGTTGAAGGTGAGGCGTGAGCCTTGCTGGAGGTATCGGAAGTGAGAATGCTGACATGAGTAGCGATAAAGAGTGTGAGAGACACTCTCGCCGAAAGCCCAAGGGTTCCTGCGTAAAGCTAATCTGCGCAGGGTTAGTCGGCCCCTAAGGCGAGGCCGAAAGGCGTAGTCGATGGGAATCAGGTGAATATTCCTGAACCAGTTGGAAGTGACGGATCTGGTAAATTGTCTGGGCTTATTGGATTGTTCTGGGCAGTGAACAGGTCCCTGGAAATAACTCCAACGGAGACCGTACCCGAAACCGACACAGGTGGGCAGGTAGAGTATACCAAGGCGCTTGAGAGAACCATGCTGAAGGAACTCGGCAAATTGCACGCGTAACTTCGGGATAAGCGTGACTCTGCTTTGGGCAACCAGAGTAGAGTGGCACAGGCCAGGGGGTAGCGACTGTTTATCAAAAACACAGGGCTCTGCGAAGCCGTAAGGCGACGTATAGGGTCTGACGCCTGCCCGGTGCCTGAAGGTTAAAGGGAGTTGTGCAAGCAGCGAACTGAAGCCCAGGTAAACGGCGGCCGTAACTATAACGGTCCTAAGGTAGCGAAATTCCTTGTCGGGTAAGTTCCGACCTGCACGAATGGCGTAACGACTTCCCCACTGTCTCCAGCATGGGCTCAGCGAAATTGAATTCCCCGTGAAGATGCGGGGTTCCCGCGGTCAGACGGAAAGACCCTATGAACCTTTACTGCAGCTTCGCCTTGGCGTTAGCAACAACATGTGTAGGATAGGTGGGAGGCTATGAAACCGGGGCGCCAGTCTCGGTGGAGCCATCCTTGAAATACCACCCTTATTGTTGTTGACGTCTAACCGCGGCCCGTTATCCGGGTCCGGGACATGGCGTGGCGGGCAGTTTGACTGGGGCGGTCGCCTCCCAAAGTGTAACGGAGGCGCGCGATGGTGGGCTCAGACCGGTCGGAAATCGGTCGTCGAGTGCAATGGCATAAGCCCGCCTGACTGCGAGACTGACAAGTCGAGCAGAGACGAAAGTCGGCCATAGTGATCCGGTGGTCCTGCGTGGAAGGGCCATCGCTCAACGAATAAAAGGTACTCTAGGGATAACAGGCTGATTTTGCCCAAGAGTCCATATCGACGGCAAAGTTTGGCACCTCGATGTCGGCTCATCACATCCTGGGGCTGGAGCAGGTCCCAAGGGTTCGGCTGTTCGCCGATTAAAGTGGTACGTGAGCTGGGTTCAGAACGTCGTGAGACAGTTTGGTCCCTATCTGCCGTGGGTGTACGAGACTTGAGAGGATCTGTCCCTAGTACGAGAGGACCGGGATGGACACACCTCTGGTGGACCTGTCATGGCGCCAGCTGTGCAGCAGGGTAGCTAAGTGTGGACTAGATAACCGCTGAAAGCATCTAAGCGGGAAACTAACCTCAAAACAAGGTCTCGCTGAGAGCCGTGGAAGACCACCACGTTGATAGGCCAGGTGTGGAAGCGCTGTGAGGCGTGTAGCTTACTGGTACTAATAGCTCGATAGGCTTGATCGTTCTTCAGCCAAACCTATGCAAATGCTCTTTGTAGCATCAGACATACGATGTCTTCTTCGACTTGATATAACCGGTGCTCCTCGGAGCGCCGCACGCATCCTTTTTGCTGACCTGGTGGCTATGCCGGGGGTTCCCCACCCGATCCCATTCCGAACTCGGTCGTTAAGTCCCCCTGGGCCAATGGTACTTCGTCTCAAGGCGCGGGAGAGTAGGTCGCCGCCAGGTCCGCTAAAAGGATGCCAATCAAGTCGTACTTCAAAGTCCCCCTACCTCACGATCACCAACTACCAACTTCGCCGCGGGGTGGAGCAGCCCGGTAGCTCGTCAGGCTCATAACCTGAAGGTCACAGGTTCAAATCCTGTCCCCGCACCCAAGATCTAGAACGGCCTCCTCCGGGAGGCCGTTTTCGTTTGTGCTGCGTGTTGCGGCGGCCAAAAGCAAACGGCGCGCACCTTTCGATGCGCGCCGCGTCAGTCTTCCTGAATATTCGGCCCTTCAGACTAGAGCATTTTCCGTCCTGACTGCGTCAGCCCGGAGCTCTAGTTCTTTGTTTTAACGCATTTTCTTCACGCGAACCGGAATCCACTTCGCTCGAAAATGCTCTAGATCGCGACCTCGAAGGCCGCCTCGGTCTTGGCCTTGACCTCATCGACCGTAACGCCGGGGGCCAGTTCGATCAGCCGCACGGGCGTCTTGCCGCGATTGATCTCGAAAACGCCCAGCTCGGTGATCAGCAGATCCACCACGCCGGCGCCGGTCAGCGGCAGCGAGCAGGCCTTGAGCAGCTTGGGCGCGCCCGACTTCTCGCAGTGGTCCATCACGACCACCACGCGCTTGACGCCGGCGACCAGATCCATCGCCCCGCCCATGCCCTTGACCATCTTGCCAGGCACCATCCAGTTGGCCAGGTCGCCGGTCTGCGACACCTGCATGCCGCCCAGGATCGACAGGGCGATATGGCCGCCGCGGATCATGGCGAAGCTGTCGGCGCTTGAGAAATACGAGCTGGAGTCCAGTTCGGTGATCGTCTGCTTGCCGGCGTTGATCAGGTCGGCGTCTTCCTCGCCCTCATAGGGGAAGGGGCCCATGCCCAGCATGCCGTTCTCGCTCTGCAGCGTGACGCTCATGCCCTCGGGAATGTAGTTGGCCACCAGGGTCGGGATGCCGATGCCCAGGTTCACATAGAAGCCGTCGCGCAGTTCCTTCGCCGCGCGGGCGGCCATGTCGTCACGGGTCCAGGCCATCAGACGGCTTCCTTGGTCGTTTGTTCTCTGGGGCGCGTGGTGACGCGCTCGATGCGCTTTTCGAACGTCGCGCCCTTCACCACCCGGTCGACATAGATGCCGGGGGTGTGGATGTTGTCCTTGTCGAGCGCGCCGATGGCGACGATGTCCTCGACCTCGACGACGGTGGCCTTGCCGGCCGTGGCCATCATCGGATTGAAATTGCGGGCGGTCTTGCGATAGACGAGGTTGCCCTCGGCGTCGGCCTTCCAGGCCTTGACGATCGACAGGTCAGCGGTCAGGCCGCGCTCCATCACATAGAGCTCGCCGTCGAACTCGCGGACTTCCTTGCCCTCGGCGACCAGGGTTCCGACACCGGTCTTGGTGAAGAAGGCCGGAATGCCCGCGCCGCCGGCGCGAATGCGTTCGGCTAGGGTGCCCTGCGGATTAAACTCCAGTTCCAGCTCGCCGCTGAGGTACAGTTGTTCGAACAGCTTGTTCTCCCCCACATAGGACGAGATCATCTTCTTGATCTGGCGGTTCTCCAGCAGGATCCCCAGGCCAAAGCCGTCGACGCCGCAATTGTTGGAGACGACCGTGAGGTCCTTGACCCCCGTCTCGCGGATCGCCGCGATCAGGTTTTCCGGAATGCCGCAAAGGCCAAAGCCTCCGGCCATGATGGTCATGCCGTCGAACAGCAGCCCTGAAAGGGCCTCGACCGCATCTGTCTGCACCTTGTCGACCATGGATCCTCCGTCACCAGCCTTTGGCATGCCGATGTTTGACGAAGGGTCTCGCCCGGCGACCAAAGAAATTCAACCCTTGATGAATAAAAATCCGACACCGGGAGACGCCGCTTGAACGCTCACGAAACCCGGGGCGAGGCTAGCACCGCCGCCGCTGCGCCCGCCACCTCTGGTGTGCTGCTGGTTCTGGCCCATCCCGCGCTTGAACGGTCTCGCGCCAATCGGGCCTTGGCCAAGGCTGCCAAGGGTCTTTCCGGCGTCAGCTATCGCGACCTCTATGAGACCTATCCCGATTTCGCGATCGATATCGAGACCGAACAGGCTTCGCTGGTGGCCCATGACGTGATCGCCCTGCAGTTCCCGCTGTACTGGTATTCGACGCCAGCCCTGCTGAAGGAGTGGCTGGACCTGGTCTGGCTGCACGGCTTTGCCTATGGCGAGGACGGCGCGGCCCTGGTCGGCAAGCGCCTGTTCGTCGCCTGCACCACGGGGGCCAGCGCCAAGGCCTATCACGCCCAGGGCTATAATCGCTTCACGATGGACGAGTTCCTCAGGCCGCTGGAACAGACCGCCCACCTATGCGGCATGGTCTGGGAGACGCCCTTCGTCGTGCATGGCGCGGCGGTCAAGGACGACGCGGCGCTGAAGGCCGAGGCCGAGCGCTACAAGGCGCGGATCGCCTCGCTTCTCCCGAAGACACTGGAGGTCTGAGCCATGCAATCCTTCCTCACCCAGACCCTGTTCTATCTCGGCGCGGCCGTGATTTCGGTGCCCATCGCCAAGCGGCTGGGTCTGGGCTCGGTGCTGGGCTATCTGATCGCCGGCGTCATCATCGGCCCCCACGCCCTGTCGCTGATCGGCGCCCAGGCCGACGTGATGCAGTTCGCCGAGTTCGGCGTCGTCATCCTGCTGTTCCTGATCGGACTGGAGGTTCAGCCCTCCACCCTGTGGGACATGCGCAAGGCGATCTTCGGCTTCGGCGGCGCGCAGGTGGTGGTCACCTCGGCGGCCATCGCCGGCGTCTCAATGCTGCTGGGCCTGCCCTGGCAGACGGCCCTGGCGGTCGGCATGGTGCTGGCCATGTCGTCGACCGCCATCGTGCTCCAGACCCTGGACGAAAAGGGCCTGAGGCAAGGGCCGGTCGGTCGCGCCGCCTTCGGGATCCTGCTCCTGCAGGACCTGGCGGTGATCCCGATGTTCGCCTTGCTGCCGCTGCTGGCCACCATCGCGCCGCCTGTGCATGGCGACGCCGGCGGCCATGCCGCCAGCCTGGTCTCGCACCTGCCGATCTGGGCCCAGGGCCTGTCTGTCCTTGCCGCCGTCGGCGCCGTGGTCGGCGGCGGGCGCTATCTGGTTCGGCCGCTATTCCGCTTCATCGCCAAGGCCCGCCTGCGCGAGATCTTCACCGCTTCGGCCCTGCTGATCGTGGTCGGGGTGGCCAGCCTGATGCAGATGGTCGGACTGTCGCCGGCGCTGGGCGCCTTCCTGGCCGGGGTGGTGCTGGCCGAGAGCGAGTTCCGCCGCGAGCTGGAGACCGACATCGAGCCCTTCCGGGGCCTGCTGCTGGGTCTGTTCTTCATCACCGTCGGCGCGGGTGTCGACCTGCCGCTGATCGCCAGTCAGCCCCTGACCCTGATCGGGCTGGTGCTGGGCCTGATGGTGCTGAAGTTTCTGGTCATGCTGGGTCTGGCGAGGCTGTTTGGCGCGCCCCTGCGCGGCGCGGCGGCCGTCGCCACGGCCCTGGCCCAGGGCGGGGAATTCGCCTTCGTGCTGCTGACCTTCACGGTCGGGGCCGGCGTGATCGGCGCCACACTGGCGGCCCTGTTGACCGCCGCCGTGGCCGTTTCCATGGCCCTGACGCCGCTGGCCATGATCCTGTATGAGCGGGTCGCCGACGCCATGGACGCGGCCATCGCCGATGTCACGCCCGATACGGGCGATTTCGACGACGGCGAGCCCGACATCATCATCGCCGGTTTCGGACGGTTCGGTCAGATCACCGGCCGCCTGCTGACCGCCAACGGCTTCCGCTCGACGGTTCTGGACAGCGATATCGAACAGATCGACCTGCTGCGCCGCTTTGGCCGTCGGGTGCATTATGGCGACGCCACCCGCATGGACCTGCTGCGCGCCGCGGGCATCGAGCGGGCGCGAATGCTGATCGTGGCCCTGGATGATCGCGAAAAGACGGTCGAACTGGTCGAGACCGCTCGCAAGGCCTTTCCCGACCTGGTGATCCTGGCCCGGGCCTGGGACCGGCGTCATGCCTATGACCTGCTGGCCAACGGCGCCGACGCGGTCGAGCGCGAGACCTTCGAGTCCGCCCTGGCCCTGGGCCAGACCGCCTTGCAGAAGCTGGGTTTCCGCGCCCACCGCGCGCATCGCGCCGCCTCGTTCTTCCGCCATCACGACCGACGTACCTTCGAGGAGCTGCGTCCGATGTGGGGGCAGGAAGAGGCCTATATCCTGGCCTCGCGCGACGCCGCCCAGACGATGGATCGCCTGCTGGCCGCCGACCTGTCGCGCCTGCGTCCGGGCGACGCCGGCGGGGCGTGGGACACGGCCAGCCTGGAGCAGGAACTGCGCGAGCGGGCTGAGAAGGAGGGGGCGGAGTAGTCCTTCTCCCCTTGCGGGAGAAGGTGTCAGCCGCAGGCTGACGGATGAGGGGTCGCGCCGACGCCGGCAGCCTCATCCGTCGCGTGGCTTTCGGTCGGACAGGGCTATCGACCCCTCATCCGACCCGCTGCGCGGGCCACCTTCTCCCGCAAGGGGAGAAGGTCACGTTAGCGACGACTACGTGATCGGGCGCAGAACGATCTCGACCCGGCGGTTCTGGCTGCGGCCCTCGGCGGTGCCGTTGTCGGCGATCGGCTGGCGTTCGCCCATGCCGGCCACGAAAACGCGGTCGCCCAGAACCCGGCCGGCGCCGACCAGATAGCTGGCCACCGAGCTGGCGCGGCGCTCCGACAGGGTCTGGTTATAGGCGTCGGGGCCGCTGCTGTCGGCATGGCCGACGACGTCGATGGTGGTCTGGGGATAGGCGTTCAGGGTGCGGGCCACGTCGTCGAGCACGCGGGTGAACTGGGGCTGCACGTCCGACTGGTCAACGGCGAAGGTCACGTCGCTGGGCATGACCAGAACGATCTGGTCGCCGTTGCGGCGGATCATCACGCCCGAGCCTTCCAGGCTGCGACGGAAGTCAGCCTGCTGACGGTCCATATAGTTGCCGACCGCGCCGCCGGCCAGGGCGCCGATGCCCGCGCCGATCAGCGCGTTCTTGCGACCCTGCTCGCCCGAACTGGTGTTGGTCAGATAGCCCAGCACCGCGCCGACCCCGGCCCCGCTCAGCACGCCCGTGCCGGTGTTGTTGCGCACCGGCATGCCGGTGTAGGGGTCGGTGGTGGTGCAGGCGGTCAGGGCGGCTGCGCCCATCAGCAGCGCAACACCCGCGAGCAAAGCTCGCTTCTTGCCTTCTTGGGGCGCAGTCTTCTTCATCATCATGGCCGTGGTCTTCCGTGTTCAGGTCCGGTGCGTGTGCTCACGCTTGATCATCGAGAACGCAAACGCCTCGCTCATGGTCAAGTTCCATCCTGCGACATGACCCGACGATGAACGGGTCTTCGTTCCGGACGTTTCCCGGTGTAGTAAGCCCCGACTTACTAATTTCCAAGGTTTAGCCCTGTGTCCACGTCCGCGATCGAACCGGTCTCCTTCACGCTCTACAGCAAGGACTTCGAGGGCTTCTCCCAGGCTCTGGGCGCCTCGTTCGAGCGCTACGGTTTCGCCGTGCTGTCGGAGTATGATCTGGATCAGGCCCGCATCGACGCGGCCATCTCGGACGCCAAGGCCTTTTTCGCCCTGCCGGTCGACATCAAGACGCACTATGCCGGCATCAAGGGCGGCGCGCGGGGCTATATCCCGTTCGGCGTCGAGACCGCCAAGGGCGCCACCCACCATGACCTGAAGGAATTCTGGCACATGGGCCGCGATCTGCCGGCCGGCCACCGGTTCCGCGCCACCATGGCCGACAATGTCTGGCCGGCCGAGATCCCGGCCTTCAAGCATGACGTGTCGTGGTTCTACAACGCGCTGGACGCCATGGGCGGCAAGGTGCTGGAGGCGATCGCCGTCTATCTGAAGCTGGACAGAAGCTTCTTCAAGCCCACCATCGAGAACGGCAACAGCGTCCTGCGCCTGCTGCACTATCCGCCGATCCCGATCGACGCCACGGGCGTGCGGGCCGGCGCGCACGGCGACATCAACACCATCACCCTGCTGATGGGCGCCGAGGAGGGCGGTCTGGAGCTGCTGGACCGCAACGGCGACTGGCTGCCGATCAATCCGCCGCCGGGCTGCATCGTCGTCAATATCGGCGACATGCTGGAACGCCTGACCAACCACGTCCTGCCCTCGACGATCCACCGCGTGCAGAACCCGCCGCCCGAGCGCCGTCACATCCCGCGCTACTCGACCCCGTTCTTCCTGCACTTTGCGTCGGACTACGAGATCAAGACCCTGCCCGGCTGCATCACGCCGGAAAACCCGGACCGCTATCCGGAGTCGATCACCGCTGACGCGTTCCTCCAGCAGCGGCTGCGCGAGATCAAGCTGGCCTAGCTGGCGTACCCTCCCCCTTCGGAGGCGGACTATTGCCTATGGCCAAGAACGGTTGTCATCCCGCCCCAGCCTTGGCCCGAGCGCGTAGCGCGAAGATCCGGGACCGACGCCTGAACGCAGCGCTTCCGGCGGTCCCGGATCTGCGCCCAGCTTTCGCCAGGCTTGTCCGGGATGACAACTTTTCTGGGCGCAAACTCATAGGCGATAGCCCTGCCGTTCGGGGGGCGGGCGCACCGCCCCTACTTCGAGATGCGCAGGTTCTGGATCGAGCCGGCTATGGCGTCGAAGACGGCGGTCAGCTGGTCTGCGTTCGTGACGTCATAATACTTGTCGCTGGTGGAGGCGCAGCCCTGCAGCACGACCTTGGAGTGGTCCGAAACTCCCACGCCGATGCTGTAGATGATCACGCCCTTGGCCTTGGCCGCAGCGCAGGTCTTGGTCTGGCGACTGTCCATGGCGTCGCGGCGATCGGCTCCGCTGGCCCCGGTGTCGAGCGAGACGTTCGAGGCGTTCTTCAGCCGCTTCTGCCAGACATAGCCATAGCCGCTATAGGTCGAGTCATTGGGGTTGCCGGTCTCGCTCATGACGTTGTCGCCGTCGGTGAGCAGGACGATGACCTTGCTGACATTCTTGGTTCCATAGGCCGAGCCGTCGGCGAACGGGGCGTTGGGCGATACCATGTGCCAACCCCAGACCATGCCCATGGCGACATTGGTGTTGCCGGTAGCGACCATGTCGTCGAGCTTGTCCTTGACCGTCGTGGCCCCGGCGCTGGTGCGCACATTGGTCATCCGCAGGACGCTGGCGATCCCGCAGCCGTCATTGGGGCCGTAGTCTGTGCCGGTCTTGGCCTGGCTGATCACCTTTGACTTGTTGCCGGTAGCATACTTGGCGACTTCGCCCTGACGCGTGAACCAGTTGGTCGAACTAGATTTGTCGTCAGTGATCCAATTGTTGTAGATTTCGCCGTTGTTTCTGGTTCTGGCGTCACGATACTTCGACGATGATGATGGATAGTTCACCGTGTTGTCGTCGGGCTCGTCGGGCGCGAAAAACGGGATGAACATCGAGGCCGGCGTCGAGGGGCTCGGCGCGTCGTCTGTGGTGTCGTACGGGTGCGGCCGGCTCTCGACACAGCCCGCCCAGGTGGTCCCCGTCTGGGTCATCATGGTGAAGCGGTTCTGCGAGGTCGCGAAGACGTCCGGACCGTAATAGGCCTGGTCCGGCATCGTGGCGGTGATCCAGTTGGCCGACGAATAGGTCGACCCGACATTGACGGTCATCGAGAACGGCACCACCGCGATCTTGACCGCATCGGTCTCCGAGGCGCGGGCGGCGGCGGCGTAGAGGGTGTCGACCAGGTCCTTGGACGCGTCGATCAGGGCGTCGATCTTCTTGCCGCCCGTGCCCAGGTCGTAGTCCATCGAGCCGGTGTTATCGAGCACCAGGGCCACTTCCAGCTTGTTGACCGAGCGCAGCACTTCGGAGCTGGCGGTGACGGTCGAATTGCCGTTGGTCCACAGGTTGGAGATGATCGGCGTGACGGTCACGGACGCCGAGCCGATCACCTTGTTGCCTGTACCGGACACGAAGGTGGTGTTGGCGGTCGTCAGGGTCAGGCCCAGGCCGGCCATCTCGGCGGCGAAGGCCGCATCGCCGACCGTATCGAGTCCCTGATTGGTGGTCGCCGTTGAGCGGGCGGCCATCAGGGTGGCGGCGTCCAGGGCGTCCTGCAGCTGGCGGCGCTGAACGCTGAGCCGGTTCATGTCCAGCAGGCCAAAGGCCAGGATGGAGATCGGCAGGGCCAGAAAGGCGAACTGCACGGCCACCGCGCCGCGCTCGTCGCCGCGCAAGCGCTTGAAAAGGCCGGCCGAGGCGCGCTTTCGGAAATGGAGCACTGAGGCCATCCTGCTACGTGTTACCCAAATTGGGTTAAACTGGTGAACAGTTGGCAAATTTTGATGGTGACCTGGAAAGTCGCCTGGCTGTCGCGCGCATCCCCTGCGGCTCCTGAAGTGGAGCCGCCGCACGCGCCGGGGGCTGGTCTTGTGGCTTCGGCAATCATTCTATTTTGCAATGTAAAGACTACGCAGGGCGTCGGCGATGTCCTGGAAGGCCTTCAGAAGATTGGCAGTGTCTGTGGCGTCGAAATAATGGCTTTCATCGGTGGCGCAGGTTTTCAAGATATTCTTGATGCCGGTATCGGTGACATTGAAGGCAACGGTGAAAACCTCAATTTTCTGGGCCTTGATGTTGGCGCAGAGCTCAGCCGTGTAGGTGTTGGCCTGGGTTGCTGGGCTGCTGGCGTTGGGCGACGGCGAGACGTCGTGTCGCCCGTTGCCGGCGTTCATCAGCTTGGAGTTTGCGCCGTCCGTCATCAGCACCAGGGCCTTGCGCGGCTTGCGGTTCAGACCCGTGCTGTCATAGGCGGCGGCGTCCGTCAGGGGCTGAGCTGGGGACAGCATGTTGAAGCCCCAGGCCAGGCCGGACGGAATATAGGTGTCGCCGGTGGCCGTCAGCGCCGTGATCGCCGCCTTGACCGTCGACACCGTGCTGGTCAGGCGCGTCAGGGGCGTCGCGCAGCTCAGGTTCATGAAGCCGGGATAGACTCGCAGCGGGTCGGTATCATTGACGTTCTTGGGATAGGCGGGCGAGCCGACGCAGCCGAGGAACTTGAAGGTGTTGGTGGTCACCTTGTCGGCCGTACAGGTGGTCACCGGCGTGATCGGCGTCGTGACGCAATTGATCGACCGGCTGCAGGTTGAGGAATAGGGCACGCCGTCGGTGTATTTGGTGCAGGCATAGGTCTGGGTCTGGCAGGTGGTCTTGGTGGAGACCGTCGTGCAGGTTCCCTTGGTGGTGGTGGTCGTGGTGTAGTCGGCCGGGACGTTGATCCAGCTCTGGTTGCGGTTGGCGATGCCGACATTAACGTACTGGCCGAACGGCACGACGCCGATCTTCACATTGGCGGTGCTGTCGGCCGTCAGCTTGTCGACCAAAGAGGTCGCGGCGGTTTTCAGGGTCGTCAGCTTGGCGCCGGCCATCGAGCCAGTGGTGTCCAGCACCATGACCAGTTCGACCGGCGCGTCCTGGCCTCGTTTCACCGTCGTCTGGGCCGTCACGGACACGTCGGCATTGGTCCAGAGATTGGCGATGATCGGCTTCAGGTCGGACTTTACCGTGCCGATGACCGAATTGTCCGCGCCGCCCTTGAAGGTCGAGTTGCTGGCGGGAACGACGATGCCGAGCCCGGCAATCTCCGCCGCAAAGGCGGCGTCGCCGATGGTGTCGAGCTGGGCGTCGGTGGTGGCGTTGGCCCGGGCGGCGAAAAGGGTCGAGGCATCCAGGGCGTCTTGCAGCTGCCGGCGCTGGATACTCACCCTGTTCATGTCCAGAAGGCCAAAGCCAAGCAGGGCGATCGGCAGGGCTAGAAAGGCGAACTGCACCGCGACCGCGCCGCTTTGGCTGGCCCGCAGGCGACGGCCGAGCCGGCGAAGGGCGTCGCGCGGCGACGGGAGAAGACAGCGTGGACCGCTCATGGCGATTATCCCGACCGATTGACAAGGTCTCCTATGCCCCGATCTTCGTGTACAATCCGCCAACACTGAACCGACCCTGGCCCAGGTCAGCTTCGACAAGCGCTTCGCCGGGCGCTAAACAGCGGCCATGCCGTTCACCGCCACCGTCATGACCATGTTCCCCGAGGCCTTCCCCGGTCCGCTCGGCGTCTCGATGATCGGGACCGCCTGGAAGGAGCAGGACCTGTGGCGATTGGAAACACTGGACATTCGGGCCTTTTCCAAGGATAAGCGCGGCTTCCTCGACGACACCCCTGCGGGTGGCGGCGCGGGAGCGGTACTCAAAGCGGACGTCATCGCCGCCGCGCTGGACAGCGTGGAGGTCGGTGGGCGGCCGCTTTTGTACATGAGCGCCCGGGGTCGGCCCCTGACCCAGGCGCGTGTTCGGCAATGGAGCGAGGCGCCCGGGATCATCGTCCTGTGCGGCCGTTTCGAGGGGGTGGACCAGCGGGTGCTCGACGCCCGGGGGTTCGAGGAGGTCTCGGTCGGAGACGCGGTGCTCGCCGGTGGCGAGGCGGCGGCGATGGTCGTGATCGAGGCGTGCGTTCGACTTGCCCCGGGGGTTCTGGGGAACATCGAGAGCACGCTGGAAGAAAGCTTCGAGGACGGCCTCCTCGAGCATCCGCAGTACACGCGACCGCGGACGTTCGAAGGACTGGATATCCCCGAGGTGCTGCTGTCTGGCGATCACAAGCGGATCAACCAGTGGCGCAACAGTATGCGTGAAGAGACGACACGCGAGCGGCGGCCCGATCTTTGGGAAGCGCATCTCGCCAATCAACAGGCAAAAGGCGGCCCGAAAAAGGGTAAGCCCAAAGGAGACTGAGACATGGCTATCAACATCATCAAGCAACTCGAGCAGGAAGAATCTGCGCGTCTGCTGGCCGTCCGGGCGATCCCCGACTTCCAGGCCGGCGACACCCTGCGCGTCAACGTGAAGATCAAGGAAGGCGAGCGCGAACGCGTTCAGGCCTACGAGGGCGTCTGTATCGCCCGTTCGGGCGCCGGCATCCATGAGAGCTTCACGGTCCGCAAGATCTCGTTCGGCGAAGGCGTGGAGCGTCTGTTCCCGCTGCTGTCGCCCAACATCGAAAGCATCGAAGTCAAGCGTCGCGGCGTCGTCCGTCGCGCCAAGCTCTACTATCTGCGCGACCGTCGCGGTAAGTCGGCCCGCATCGCCGAACGCCAGACGATCCGCAAGGAAAAGGGCGCCGCCGAATAGGCTGCCCTTCCTGCGACCTGAACGAGGCCCCGGTGGAAACGCCGGGGCCTTTTTCTTTGCCGCGTTTTCTTGCCCGGTCTCGACCCATCTGGGCGAGATCGCCCTTTAGTGCGCTCGCACGCTTCTTGACAGAACCCGTCTTTGGGCTGACCGTCGTGTCACCCCCACCGCCTCGGCGACGGGGTTTCAGACCGCTCCCTTCCAGGGTGTGGCCGGTTTCAAGGACCTCAGGTCTCGAAACCAAATGACAACAGGGCGCGCTCCCATGTCTCACGCGAGCGGGGCGCGCCCTTTCTTGTTCAGCGAAGTCGCCAGTCGGCCACGCCCGGCAAGAAATTGTCGCCGGCCCGGCCCGGGACTGGATTTTCACGCATGATCCGCCCTATATCCCCGCCATGTCCGGCAAAACCCTTTACGACAAGATCTGGGACGCTCACGTCGTCAGCGAGGCTGATGGTGAAGCGATCCTCTATATCGACCTGCACCTGATCCACGAGGTGACCACCCCGCAGGCCTTCGCCGGCCTACGCGCGGCCGGTCGCAAGGTGCGCCGTCCCGACCGCACCCTGGCGGTGGCCGATCACAACATCCCCACCGAGGGCCAGGCCCTGGGGGTCGACGCTGTCGCCGACGAAGAGGCCCGCCTGCAGCTGCAGACCCTGGCCCGCAACGTCAAGGACAACGGCATCGAGTTCTTCCCGATGGGCGATATCCGCAACGGCATCGTCCATGTGGTCGGGCCCGAGCAGGGCCGCACCCAGCCGGGCATGACCATCGTCTGCGGCGACAGCCACACCTCGACCCACGGCGCCTTCGGGGCCCTGGCCCATGGCATCGGCACGTCGGAAGTCGAGCATGTGCTGGCCACCCAGACCCTGCGCCAGAAGAAGTCCAGCAACATGCTGGTCCGCGTCGACGGCCAGCTGGGTCCCGGCGTCACCGGCAAGGACATCGCCCTGGCCGTGATCGGCGAGATCGGCACCGCCGGCGGCACCGGCTATGTCATCGAGTTCGCCGGCGAGGCCATTTCGGCCCTGTCGATGGAAGGCCGCATGACCCTGTGCAACCTCACCATCGAGGGCGGGGCCAAGGCCGGGCTGATCGCGCCTGACGACAAGACCTACGCCTATATCCAGGGCAAGCCCGCCGCCCCCAAGGGCGCGGCCTGGGACATGGCCAAGAGCCACTGGAAGACCTTCTTCAGCGATCCGGACGCGGTGTTCGACCGCACCGTGACGATCGACGCCTCGACCCTGGTCCCGATGGTCACCTGGGGCACCAGCCCTGAGGACGTGATCCCGGTGACCGGCAACGTCCCCGATCCGGAAAGCTTCGCCACCCCCGACAAGCGGGCCGCCGCGCACCGGGCGCTAGACTATATGGGCCTCACCGCCGGCCAGCCGATCAGTGAGGCGCGTATCGACCGCGTCTTCATCGGCTCGTGCACCAACAGCCGGATTGAGGACATGCGCGCCGCCGCCGCCGTGGTGCAGGAAGCCTTCCTGCACGGCCGGCTGGTCGCCGACCACGTCACGGCCATGGTCGTGCCGGGCTCGGGTCTGGTGAAGGAACAGGCCGAAGAAGAGGGCCTGGACGCCATCTTCAAGGCTGCCGGCTTCGACTGGCGGGAACCGGGCTGCTCGATGTGCCTGGCCATGAACCCCGACAAGCTGCAGCCAGGCGAGCGCTGTGCCTCGACCAGCAACCGCAACTTCGAAGGCCGCCAGGGCCGCGCCGGCCGCACCCATCTGGTCTCCCCCGCTATGGCGGCGGCGGCGGCGATCGCCGGCCACCTCGTCGATGTGCGAACCTTCCTTGAGGAGAGCGTCTGATGCAGGCCTTCACCCGCCTCGACGGCCGCGCCGTTCCGCTGTCGCTGGCCAATATCGACACCGACCAGATCATCCCCAAGCAGTTCCTCAAGACCGTGGAACGCGAAGGGCTGGCCAAGGGCCTGTTCTACGACTTCCGCTTCGACGGCGAGGGCAAGCCCATCGACGACTTCGTCCTGAACCGGCCGGAATATAAGGGCGCCAGCGTGATGATCGCCGGCGACAATTTCGGCTGCGGCTCCTCGCGCGAGCACGCCCCCTGGGCCCTGATGGACTTCGGGATCATGTGCGTGATCTCGACCAGCTTCGCCGACATCTTCAACAACAACTGCTTCAACAACGGCCTGCTGCCGGTGGTGCTGGCGCCCGAAGAGATCGCCGTCCTGATGGACGAGGCCAAGGGCGGCAATCACATGGTCAGCATCGACCTGGAAGCCCAGACCGTGATCTCACCCTCGGGCAAGACCTTTGCCTTCCAGATCGATCCGGTGCGCAAGGACAAGATGCTGCGCGGCCTGGACTTCATCGGCGAGACGATGATGCACGGCGCCGACATCGACCTGTATGAAAGCAAGCGGGCGATCAGCGAGCCCTGGCTGGAAGTCTAGCCGTGAGGGCTGTCATCCCGGACGAGCGCGTCGCGCGAAGATCCGGGACCGACGCCTGAGCGCCGCGTTCCAGGTCGGTCCCGGATCGGCGGCCCTGCGGGCCTTGTCCGGGATGACAACCTTTTTTGAGACTGAACCCATGACCATCATCCTCGCCGGCACCGTCCGCCTCCCGCCCGAACGCCTGGCCGACCTGCGGCCGCACCTGCGCGCTCAGGTCGAGGGCAGCCGGGCCGAGCCGGGCTGCCTGGACTACGCCCTGACCGAGGATCCGCTCGATCCGGGCCTGATCCGGGTCTATGAGCATTTCGTCGACGAAGACGCCCTGGCCTTCCACCGCGCCAGCCCGCACATGGCCGCCTGGCGCGCCTGCTGGCCGGAGCTGGGTCTGGGCGAGCGCCGCATGTCGTCATTCGACGTTTCCGCCTACCGCGAAATCTGAAGAGAGCCCTCCATGTCCACGCTTCTCCTCCTGCCGGGCGACGGCATCGGTCCCGAAGTCACCGCCCAGGTCCGCCGCGTGGCCGCCGCCCTGACGCCTGATTTGAACGTCGAGGAGGCCATCTATGGCGGCGCCAGCTATGACGTCCACGGCACGCCCTTGACCGACGAAGTGCGCGAGCGGGCCCTGGCCAGCGACGCGGTGCTGATGGGCGCCGTCGGCGGTCCCAAGTGGAAGGACGCCCCGCGTCACCTCCGCCCGGAAGCCGGTCTGCTGAACCTGCGCAAGGCGATGGACGTCTATGCCAACCTGCGTCCGGCCTATTGTTTCGAAGCCCTGGCCGACGCCTCCAGCCTGAAGCGCGAGCTGGTTTCGGGCCTGGACATCATGTTCGTCCGTGAACTGACAGGCGGCGTCTATTTCGGCGAACCGCGCGGCATCACCGACCTGGGCAACGGCCAGAAGCGCGGCGTCGACACCCAGGTCTATACGACCGCCGAGATCGAGCGCGTCGCCCGCGTCGCCTTCGAGCTGGCCCGGGGCCGGACCAATCGCGTGGCCTCGGCCGAGAAGTCCAATGTCATGGAGTCCGGCCTGCTGTGGAAGCAGGTCGTCACCGCGCTGCACGCCCGCGACTATGCCGATGTCCAGCTGGAGCACATCCTGGCCGACAACTGCGCCATGCAGTTGGTCCGCGCGCCCAAGCAGTTCGACGTCATCGTCACCGACAACCTGTTCGGCGACATCCTGTCGGACGCCGCCGCCATGCTGACCGGCTCGCTGGGCATGCTGCCCTCGGCGGCGCTGGGCGCACCGGGCAAGCCGGGCCTGTACGAGCCGATCCACGGCTCGGCTCCCGACATCGCCGGCAAGGGCGTGGCCAATCCGCTGGCCGCCATCCTGTCGTTCGAAATGGCCCTGCGCTGGTCGCTGGGCCAGGCCGACGCCGCCGACGCCCTGCTGGGCGCCGTCAAGGCGGCCCTGGATGGCGGGGCGCGCACCCGCGACCTGGGCGGTTCGCTCTCGACGGTCGAGATGGGCGACGCGGTTCTGAAGAGGCTTTAGGGGCACAGGTCCTCTCCCTCTGGGAGAGGGTCGGGAAATGGGGATTGGGCGCGCTCAATCCCCGTTCTTTCCAAAGCCGACCTCAACGAAATCAACCGCTTGTAAAATAGTTGATCGCGCCAATCCTCGGAGCTCAAACCTCCCGTATTCTTGAAGCTGTCCCTGTCGCAGGGGGAGGCGCCTGGATCCGGCCCAACAGCGGCGATGGGGATGGAGCTGAGCGGGGCCGCGCGGTCACGCGGCGAGGACGAAGGTGGTCTGTTCGTTGGATAGATCCGGGACCACCGGAAGGCTCGTCGGAGGAACAGCGCGGAGCAACAGGGCGAGGGATCGTAAACCCGCCTATCGCGCATCGTCGGGGGTCGAGGCGGTTAGCCGATCGACCTTGGTGCGCGCCCGTACGGGGGCTCTTGGGTATCAGAGCTGAAACACGCTCGCTTGGCCCAATCCTCACGCAAGAACAGCTTCTGCGAAGCGGACAGGTCGAGCCGAAACGCACATAACACATCACGGTCATCCGGGGTCGCCCCGGCCGCTTCGCGCCTCCCCACTAAACTCAGCGAGCAGTCGCGTGAGGCTGAAAAGCCGTGTCCGCGACTATTCCGCCGCCACGGCCTGCGCCGGCTGGCGCACGCCCATCGGACGCAGGTCCAGGTCCTGGAACAGGGCGCTGTCCTCATCCTGGCCCGGCAGGGGCGTGGTCAGCAGCTTGCCGCCGACGAAGATCGAGTTGGCGCCGGCCAGGAAGCACAAAGCCTGCAGCTCGCGGCTCATCTCGTCACGGCCGGCCGACAGGCGGACCATGGACCGGGGGCAGACGATGCGGGCGACGGCGATGGTGCGGACAAATTCGATGGCGTCGATGGCCTTGTCGCCATCCTTCAGGATCCGGTCGCCCAGCGGCGTGCCGCTGACCGGCACCAGGCCGTTGATCGGCAGGCTGTCGGGGTGGCTGGGCAGGGTGGCCAGCTGATGCAGCAGGCTGGCGCGGTCGCGGCGGGTCTCGCCCATGCCGACAATGCCGCCGCAGCAGGTGCTCATGCCGGCGTCGCGGACATGGGCCAGGGTGTCGAGGCGCTCCTGATAGGTGCGGGTCGTCACCACGTCGGCATAGTATTCCGGGCCGGTGTCGAGGTTGTGGTTGTAATAGTCGAGGCCGGCGTCCTTCAGCGACTTGGCCTGCTCGGCCGTCAGCATGCCCAGCGTGGCGCAGGTTTCCAGGCCCAGGGCCTTCACCCCGCCGATCATCGCCGCCAGCTTCGGAAGGTCACGGTCCTTCAGTTCGCGCCAGGCCGCGCCCATGCAGAAGCGTTGTGCGCCGCCGTCGCGGGCCGCGCGGGCCTTGGCGATGACGACATCGGCGTCCATCATCTTCTCGGCCTTCAGGCCGGTCTTGAAGTGGGCGGACTGGCTGCAATAGCCGCAGTTTTCCGCGCAGCCGCCAGTCTTGACCGACAACAGCTGCGAAAGCTGCACTTCAGAGGGATCAAATCCGGCGCGGTGGACGTTAGCGGCCTGGAACACCAGCTCCATGAAGGGCTGATCGAACAGGGCCTCGACCTGGGTCAGGGTCCAGTCGTGACGGGGTTGTGCGGCGTTGATTTGCGTCATGGCGCGCACGTTTGAACCGCGCAATGCCGCTTGGCAAGTCGCCGCCGTCGCGCCATAGGCCTTAGCGGCCGAACAGCGCGCCAGCGGCCGGGCCAAGGGCCAGGATGGGAACATGGATCGAGAAATCGAGCTGAAATTCCTGATCGCCCCCGAGGCGGCCGACGAGATTCTGACCCTGCTGAGTGGCGAGGGGGGCAGCGAGGGCGCCGTTCGCCAGCTGGACGCCACCTATTTCGACACCGCCGATCACGCCCTGCGCCAGGCGGGCTTTGGCCTGCGGGTCCGTGACGGCGAAGGCGGCCGCAAGCAGACCCTGAAATCGGCTTCGGCGGGCGGGATCTTCGCACGCGGCGAGTGGGAGACCGCGATCGCTGGCCCGGGTCCGGACGATGCGGCCCTGGCGGCGACGCCGGCGGCTGCGGTGGTCAATGGCCAGGTCCTGCACCCGGTGTTCACCACCAAGGTCGAGCGCACGGTGCGCATGATCCGCCGGGGCGAGACGGTGATCGAGGCGGTGGTGGATCGCGGCGAACTGATCGGCCAGACGCGCCGGGCGCCGGTCTGTGAACTGGAGCTTGAGCTCAAGGCCGGGTCGCCGGCGGCGCTGTTCGACCTGGCGCGTGAACTGGCGCAGCGGGTTGCGCTGCGCCTGTCGCTGGTCAGCAAGGCCGAGCGCGGCTACGGCCTGGCCGCCGCCGGTCAGCCTGCGCCCGAGATGCGCCGCTCGCCCGCCCAGCTGACGGCGGACATGAGCGTCGGCGAGGCCCTGCAGGCGGTGGGACGCGCGGCCCTGTCCCAGCTGTGCGCCAATGTCGAGGCGCTGCGCGAGCGGCCCGGTCCCGAGGGCGTGCATCAGCTGCGGGTCGCCGCGCGCCGCATGCGGGCGCTGCTCAAGGCGTTCAGGCCGCTGTCGACCGGACCGGAGGCCCTGGCGCTGGACGGCGAACTCAGCTGGCTGGCCGGCGAACTGGACACGGCCCGGGACCTGGATGTCCTCATTGCCGAGGTCTGGCGACCGGCCTCGGCGGACTCGCAAGCCGAGGGCGCGGCGGCCTTCGGACGGGCCTTGCTGGCGGCCCAGGCCAGCGCCTATCTGCGCATGGAGGCGGCGCTGGAGAGCGCTCGCGGCCGCGCCCTGCTGCTGGAGGCCGCCGCCTGGCTGGAGGCCGGATCCTGGACCGCCGCCCCGGACCTGGCCGCCGTCCGCGACGGGCCGGCGCCCGCCTTTGCCGCCGGAATGCTCAAGCATCGTCGCCATGTTCTGGTGAAGAAGAGCGCGCACCTCAAAGACCTGGATCCGCCGACCCGCCATCGCCTGCGCCTGAAGGGCAAGACGCTGCGCTACGCCGCCGCGGACCTAGCCGGCCTGTTCCCAGAGCACCCCCGGCGCGCCGAACGCTTCATCGAGGCGACCAAGGCCCTGCAGGACGCCCTGGGCCACCTCAACGACCTGCGTGTGGGTCCCGAACTGGCGCGCAGCATAGCCCTGGCCAGCGGCGAACCCGAGGCGAGCCTCGCGGCCGGGCGACTGGCCAGAAGCGGCGACGAGGCCCGCCTGCTGCGCCAGGCCTGCAAGGCCCGCGACGCCTTCGCCGACGCGAAGGTCTTCTGGTGAAGCCTGGCCCATATAAAGATATCTTTATGCGTTAATTGCCCGGAAGGGTCGCTCGCGCTATAAGCCCCGAAAGATCTTCACCGACCGCAGGAGCCGACCGTGGCCGACTACATCGTCAAGGACATCTCGCTCGCCGATTACGGCCGCAAGGAAATCGCCATCGCCGAGACCGAAATGCCCGGTCTGATGGCCACCCGCGCCGAATACGGCCCGGGCCAGGTCCTGAAGGGCGCCCGCATCGCCGGCAGCCTGCACATGACCATCCAGACCGCCGTTCTGATCGAGACCCTCACCGCCCTGGGCGCTGAAGTCCGCTGGGCCTCGTGCAACATCTTCTCGACCCAGGACCACGCTGCGGCCGCCATCGCCGCCTCGGGCGTGCCGGTGTTCGCCTTCAAGGGCGAGAACCTGGTCGAGTACTGGGAATATGCTCACAAGATCTTCGAGTGGCATGACGGCGGCTATCCGAACCTGATCCTCGACGACGGCGGCGACGCCACCCTGCTCTGCGTGCTGGGCCCCAAGGCCGAGAAGGACCCGACCCTTCTCGACAACCCGCAGAACGAGGAAGAAGAAGCCCTCTACGCCGTGATGAAGAAGTACCTGGCCGAAAAGCCCGGCTTCTACACCGCCATCCGCAACGCCATCACCGGCGTGTCGGAAGAAACCACCACGGGCGTCCACCGCCTGTACCAGATGGCCGCCAAGGGCGACCTGCCGTTCCCGGCGATCAACGTCAATGACAGCGTCACCAAGTCCAAGTTCGACAACCTGTATGGCTGCCGCGAAAGCCTGGTCGACGCCATCCGTCGCGGCACCGACGTGATGCTGTCGGGCAAGGTCGCCGTGGTCTGCGGCTATGGCGACGTGGGCAAGGGCTCGGCCGCTTCGCTGCGTCAGGGCGGCGCGCGCGTGATCGTCACCGAAGTCGACCCGATCTGCGCCCTGCAGGCGGCGATGGAAGGCTATGAAGTCCAGACCCTGCAGGACGTCGCCGCCAAGGCCGACATCTTCGTCACGGCGACGGGCAACAAGGACGTCATCACGCTGGACGACATGCGGATGATGAAAAACAACGCCATCGTCTGCAATATCGGCCACTTCGACAGCGAAATTCAGATCGCCGCCCTGCGCAACTACAAGTGGGACGAGATCAAGCCGCAGGTCCACCACGTGGAATTCCCGGACGGCAAGAAGCTGATCGTGCTGTCCGAAGGCCGTCTGGTGAACCTGGGCAATGCGACGGGTCACCCCTCGTTCGTGATGTCGGCCTCGTTCACCAACCAGACCCTGGCCCAGATCGAACTGTGGACCAACCGGGCCAGCTACGAGCATCAGGTCTACACCCTGCCCAAGCACCTGGACGAGAAGGTCGCCTTCCTCCACCTGGAAAAGCTGGGCGCCAAGCTCTCGACCCTGCGCCCCGATCAGGCCGCCTATATCAACGTGCCGGAAAACGGCCCGTTCAAGCCGGATCACTACCGCTACTAGCATCGCCTCAAGGCGAACCGATCAGGCCCGCTCGCGGAAACGCGGCGGGCCTTTTTCGTGGACCGGGAACCGAAAGCCTCGCTGTCGTATTGATAGGGCGGCAGGAGCCCCCAATGTCCGCTGAGCACGACGCCAGACTCGCCAGGCTGATCATCGAGAACGCCCTCGGCTACGCCATCTTCACGATGGATCTTGAGGGCCGGGTGACCAGCTGGAGCCGGGGCGCCGAGGCCGTGCTGGGCTATAGCCGCGAGGAGGCGATCGGCATGTCCTTCGGTGAGCTCTTCACCATCCCCGACCGGGAAACCGGCGCGGACAGGAAGGAGCTCGAAAACGCCAAGCAGATGGGCCGGGCCGAGGACACCCGCTGGCACCTGCGCAAGGACGGCGCCCGCTTCTGGGGCAATGGCATGACCATGGCGATCTTCGAGCCGGAACTGACCGGCCTGATGAAGATCCTCCGCGACGAGACCCCGGCCAAGCTGGCCGAGGACCAGCGGGTGCTGCTGCTCAACGAGCTCAACCACCGGATCAAGAACACCCTGGCCACGGTGCAGTCGATCACCGAGCAGACGCTGCGCGCCGCCAAGGTCGACCCCGCCGTCCGCAACGACCTGACCAATCGCCTGATGGCGGTGTCGGACGCCCACAACGTGCTGGTCCACGAGAGCTGGGCGGGTGCGGATCTCGGCGCCATCGTGCGGCAGGCGCTGGCCCCCCATGATCACAAGCACATCAGCCGCTTCAGGATCGACGGCCCTCTGGTCTGGCTCAGCCCGCAGCAGGCGGTGGCCATGGCCCTGGCCCTGCACGAACTGGCGACCAACGCGCTGAAATATGGCGCCCTTTCCACCGCAAGCGGTCAGGTCGAGATCGCCTGGAACCTGTCGTACAGCCAACTGGGCGCACGCCAGATCAGCCTGCTCTGGCGCGAGCTGGGCGGGCCCCTGGTCACGCCGCCGGCGCGCACGGGGTTTGGCACCCGCCTGATCGCCCGAACCTTCGGCCAGGAAAGCGGCGGTCAGGCGCGGATCGACTATCTGCCACAGGGCGTGCAGTGCGCGATGCAGCTGCCGCTGTCGGTCAGCGGCGAAGAGCCGGCGGCCTGGGCCTCGCTCGTCGCCGACCAGATCAGCCCGCACCGCGCCGCCGCGGTGGTCCGGGCCGACGCCAGGGGCGAGACCGACTCGCCGATTTCCTGAGCGCATAGCCGCATAGGCCCAGCGACGCCCTGTTCAAGTTGGCCACGGTCCGGTAAGCCGCTTGCCATGCCACTCGCCTTGATCATCTCCAGCCATGTCGCCGGCAGCCGCGTCGGCGCATCGGCCCAGGCCACAGCGCTTGTCCAGTTCCGCATCGACTCCATGGTCGTCCCGACCGTGCTGTTCGGCCGCCACCCCGGCTGGGGCGTGCCCGGCGGTGCGCCCGTGCCGATCGAGGTTCTGGAAGGCATGCTCGACGGCATGGAGGCCAATGGTCTGTTTGGCCTGACCGACATCGTCATCACCGGCTATTTCGCCAGCGCCGCCCAGGTGCGCGCCGCCGCCCGGGCCATCGACGCCGTGCGCGAGGCGCCCCGCGAAGGGGCCGCCAGCCGCAAGCCCTCGATCATCGTCGACCCCACCATGGGCGACGCCGGCAAGGGCCTCTATGTGCTGCCCGAGGTGGCCGAGGCCATCGCCGCCGAGCTGATCCCGCGCGCCGACGTTGTGGCCTGCAATGCCTGGGAGCTGCAGAAGCTGACCGGGGCCGACGCCCGCGATCCGCAATCGGCGATGCGCGCCGCCCGCCTGCTGGGCAAGCCGACCCTGGTCTCGTCCGTCCATCGCGGGGCCGAGATCGGCGTGGTTCTGGCCGACCGCAAGGAGGCCTGGCTGGCCGCCCACGCCAAGGCCGAGCGCTCGCCCAACGGCACGGGCGACCTGCTGACCGCCCTCTACGCAGCCTCGATCCTGGAAGGCCAGACCCTGTCCTACGGCCTGGCCCGCGCGGTCGGCGGGGTGGCCGAGACCGTGACCGCCGCCAATATCTGGAACGCGCCGGAGCTGCCGATCGTGGCCATGGGCGCGCGGATCAAGCAGACCTCGCCCACCGTGCGTATCGAGCGACTAGCCTAGAGAGCTTCCATGACCGTCGACATCACCGGCGTCTGCGCCGACCGCTTCTCGCGGGTCCGCGACGTGTTCGAGGCCAATTTCGCGGACGGCGGCGAGCTGGGGGCCCGGTTCGCCTTCGCTGTCGAGGGCGAGATCGTCGTCGACCTGATGGGCGGTTTCGCCGATCGCCAGCGCACGGTCCCCTTCGGTCCCGAAACCCTGACGGCGCTGTTCTCGACCACCAAGGCCGTCGCGGCCCTGATGGTCGCTCGCCTGGTCGACGAAGGCCGTCTGGCCTATGACCAGCCCGTCGCCGATGTCTGGCCCGAGTTCGCCCAGGCCGGCAAGCAGGACATCACGGTCGAGCAGGCCATGTCGCACCAGGCCGGCCTGTCGGGCTTTCCCGACGAGACCGATCCGGCCATCTGGTTCGACTGGGACGCCACCTGCGCCAAGCTGGCGGCCATGGCCCCGCTGTTCCCGGTGGGCTCGGCCAGCGGCTATCATCCGGTGACCTTCGGCTATCTGGCCGGCGAGATCTTCCGCCGCGTCGATGGCCGGACGATGGGCACGGCCCTGCGCGAGGACATCGCCCAGCCGTTCGGTCTGGACCTGTGGATCGGCCTGCCCGACAGCGAGCACGCCCGCACCGCCGAACTGATGCGCCCCACGACCCTGCCGAAGTTCGGCGAGATGAACGCCGCCGTGAAGGCCGCCTTCATGACCCCGTGGGCGGCGCCCTCGGGACGCGGCACGGACGAGTGGCGACGGGTCGAGATCCCCTCGGCCAATGGTCACGCCACCGCGCCGGCCCTGGCGCGGCTGATGGGCGCCCTGGCCAATGGCGGGCTGCTGGACGGCAAGTCGCTGATCACGCCGGCCGGGATCAAGGCCGCGACCGCTGAACGCATCGTCGGCCGGGATCTGGTGCTGCCCTACGACATCAGCTGGGGCGCGGGCTTCATGCGCAACACGCCCAACTTCTTCTATGGCCCGACCGCCGAGGCGTTCGGCCATTCGGGCTGGGGTGGTTCGTGCGCCTTCGCCGATCCGACGACGGGCGTGTCCGGATCCTATGTGATGAACAGGCAGGGCAACGCCCTGATCGGCGACCCCCGCGCGGTGCGGCTGATCGAGGCCGCCTACGCCTCCTTGTAAGCTGTCATCCCGGGCGCAGCGCAGCGGAGACCCGGGACCGCAACAGGCTCGGAGCTTCCGGCGCTCCCGGCTCTGCGCACTACGCCCCCGGCTCAAGGCCGGGGCGGGATGACAGGTTCTTTCACACCACCCGCGTCCGCTTCCAGGCCCCGTAGGCGAACACCGCCACCCCCGCCCAGATGAACCCGAAGGACAGCGCCCGCATTGGTGTGACGGCCTCGCCCAGGGCGATTCCGACCCCGAACTGCAGGGTCGGGGCCAGGAACTGCAGGAAGCCCATGGCGCTCAGCGGCATGCGCCGCGCCGACCAGGCGAACAGGGCCAGCGGCACGACAGTAGCGGGGCCGGCCAGCAGCAGCAGGGTGGTCACGCCCGCCCCGCCACCGAAGTGGCCGGCGCCGGTCGACTGCAGGTGCAGCACATAGAACAGGCCCGGCACGGCCAGATAGGCGCACTCGATGAACAGGCCCGTCTGGGCGTCGGCCTTCACCTGCTTGCGCAGGATGGCGTAGGCGCAGAAGCTGAGCGCCAAGCCTAGAGAGATCACCGGCAGATGGCCCAGGGCGGCGGTCTGGATCGCCACGCCCACCACGGCCAGGCCGATGGCGATGGCGCCCTCGCGACTGATCCGCTCACGGAACAGGATCGCGCCGGCCGCCATGTTCATCAGCGGATTGATATAATAGCCCAGGCTGGCCTCGATCACCTGTCCTGCGTTCACCGCGAACACATAGATCGTCCAGTTGATGAAGATGGCCGCCGTCGAGCAGGCCAGGATCAGCAGGGTCCTGGGCTGGCGCAGCACCGCCGCCACCTGTCCCGCCTGCCTGGCCAGCAGCACGGCCATGAAGGCCCAGGGCGCCGCCCACAGGGTGCGGTGGGCGATCATCTCCCACGAGCCGACGCCCAGCTTGGCCAACAGGTGGAAATACAGCGGCAGGAAGCCCCACAGCATGTAGCAGCCCACCGCAGCGATCACCGCTGTCCGGGCTTCGTCCGGGGTCTTGCTCACATCCGCCGACATGGCGCTGGTCCTTCAATCACAAACGAAAAGGGCTCCCGGGACCTTAAGTCCCGGGAGCCCCCAAATCCGCCACCCGCATGTTGCGGAAGGGGGTTCAGGCCGGGGTTTTCTGCTTGATCAGACCCTTGTCATGCAGAAGCTGCGCGATCTGCACGGCGTTCAGCGCCGCGCCCTTGCGCAGGTTGTCGGCCACGCACCACAGCACGATGCCGTTCTCGACCGTCGGATCGGTGCGGATGCGCGAGACATAGACCGGGAACTCGCCGGCGCTTTCCTTGGGCGTCATGTAGCCGCCGTCCTCGCGCTTATCGATGACTTCCACGCCGTCGGCGTCGCGCAGGATCTCGCGGACATCGTCCTCGTCCAGCGGGGTTTCGAACTCGATGTTCACCGCCTCGGCGTGACCGACCATGACCGGCACGCGCACGCAGGTGGCGACCAGCTTGATCGACGGATCCAGGATCTTCTTGGTCTCCGCCATCATCTTCCACTCTTCCTTCGTGAAGCCGTCCTCCATGAAGCTGTCGATGTGGGGGATCACGTTGAAGGCGATCTGCTTGGTGAACTTCTTGGGGGGCGGCGCGCCCAGGACGAACACGCCCTTGGTCTGCTCCCAAAGCTCGTCCATGCCTTCCTTGCCCGCGCCCGACACCGACTGGTAGGTCGAGACGACCACGCGCTTGATCTTGGCTTCGGCGTGCAGGGGGGCCAGCACCACCACCAGCTGCGCGGTCGAGCAGTTGGGGTTGGCGATGATGTTCTTGGGCATCTTCAGAACGGCGTCCGGGTTCACTTCCGGCACCACCAGCGGCACGTCCGGATCCATCCGGAAGTGGCTGGAATTGTCGATGACGATCGGACCGGCCGCGCCGATCTTCTCGCCCCATTCCTTGGAGATGGCGCCGCCGGCGCTCATCAGCACGATATCGACCGTGCTGAAGTCGAACTGGGCCAGGTCCTCGCACTTGAGGATCTGATTGCCGAACGAGACCTCGACGCCAATGGATTTGCGGCTGGCGATGGCGTGCATTTTATCGACGGGGAATTTCACTTCCTCGAGGATATTGAACATCTCACGGCCAACATTGCCCGTGGCGCCGACCACGGCGACCCGGTAACCCATAGCGGTCTCCAATCTGACTTTTCCGCCCCGAAACGGCGGGAAGCGACCCGTTACGCCCCGGGGGGGCGATAGGCAAGGCAAGGCTTTCTCTCAGCCCCGATAGAACCTGGCCTGTGCGGCCATTTTTCACCCCATGGCCTGCGGCGGACCCGTTCCGCGCCGGCACGTCCGTCAGCCGATCAGATGCTCGCGCCACGCTGCGCGCAGCACCTTCTTGTCGATCTTGCCGGTGGCGGTCAGTGGCACTGCCGCGAAGACCACATCGTCGGGCGTCCACCATTTGACGATGCGGGGGGCCAGATAGTCGAGCACCTCCGCCTTGGTCACGCTCGCCCCCTCGTGCGCCTCGATCACCAGCAGCGGCCGCTCCTCCCACTTGGGGTGCGGCACGCCGATCACGGCGGCGATCTTCACACCGGGGCAGCCGACGGCCACGTTCTCCAGATCGATCGAGCTGATCCACTCGCCGCCTGACTTGATCACGTCCTTCTGGCGGTCGGTGATGCGCATGAAGCCGTGCTGGTCGAGGGTGGCGATGTCGCCGGTGTCGAACCAGCCGTCGTCCTGGGCGGCGTCGGCTTCCAGGCGGAAATAGCGCTTCACCACCCAGGGGCCGCGCACCTTCAGCGCGCCGGAGGTCTCACCGTCGCGGGGGGCGTCTGAGCCGTCATCGGCCTCGACCTTCAGCTCGATGCCGAACTGCAGCCGGCCTTGACGGGTCCAGATGGCCTCGTCCATGGCCTCTTCGCCCAGGGCGGCGAGGGAGGGCGTGGGCGTGGCGACAACCCCGATCGGGCAGGTTTCGGTCATGCCCCAGATCTGCAGCACCGAGACGCCGTAGAGCCGCTTGAAGGTCTCGGCCATGGCCCGCGGCACGGCGCTGCCGCCGATCACCACCCGCTTCAGCGTGGTCGGGCTTTCGCCGTTCTTTTCCAGCCAGTCGAGATACATCGTCCAGATGGTCGGCACGCCGCCGGTGAAGGTGACGCCCTCGCCCTCGATCAGGGCGTGAAGCGAGGCCCCGTCCATCTTGTCGGCGGGCAGGACCAGCTTGGTCCCGCAGATCGGGGCGCTGAACGGCAGGCCCCAGGCGGTGGCGTGATAGAGGCTGGAACAGGGCATCACCACATCGAAGGCGGTGAAGCCAAAGGCGCTGTTGAGGCCCCCGGCCATGGCGTGCAGCACGACGGCCCGATGCGAATACAGCACGCCCTTGGGATCGCCGGTCGTACCCGAGGTGTAGCAGAGGAAGGCCCCGGCGTTCTCGTCGAAGTTGGGCCAGACGATCGTGTCGGCCTCACCGGCGATCAGGGTCTCGTAGGAGATCGCGCCCACCGAGCCGGGGATCGTCCGCTCGGGATCCGACAGCATCACGAAGGTCTTCACCGTGGTCAGTTGCGGCGCGATGCGCTCGACCAGGGCCTGGAAGTTGCGGTCAAAGAACAGCACCGCGCTTTGCGCGTGATTGATCGTGTAGACGATCTGCTCGTCGAACAGCCGGGGGTTGGCGGTGTGCAGCACCGCCCCGATGCCGGGGGCGGCGTAGAACAGCTCCAGATGCCGGTGGGTGTTCCACGCCAGGGAGGTCACCCGGTCGCCGGGCGCAACGCCCAGCCGCTTGAGGGCGTGAGCCAGTTGGGCTGAGCGGCGGCCAAGGCCGGCATAGTCATAGCGCCAGACCGGCTCGTCGATCAGCTTGGAGACGATCTCGCGCGCGCCATGGGCCTGCTGCGCATAGGTCAGGATGCCGCTGATCATCAGCGGGGTGGTCTGCATCAGGCCCGGTAACATGCGCGGCGCTCCCTTAGATATGTTGTTGGGATCAGCCTAGAGCAAAGGTCGCCATGATTGAATCATGTCGTTTGCTCTAGATTCTTGTTTTGACGCGTTATTTCGGCGGCGAACCGGTATCCGCTTCGCCGAATAACGCTCTGGGGCGTCGCGCAAGGTTTGGGGAAGGGGGCGCCGCGCGCCGCCTCTCCCGGACCGGCGACTATGGGGATACAGCGCCCTCAATCCCCGTTCTTTTTAGACGAGACCCCAGCCAGATCAGCAACTTGCAAAAACTTTGATCGCGCCCGTCAGACGCGCTGAATCTACCCGCATAATCAATCTCACCTGACAGCACGGGAAGGGCGCACGTACGGCGACCGTTGCGGCTGTCAGGGGTGATCGAGCGGGCCACCGTTCGGGCGTATGCCCGAGCGGCCGGTTAAAGTGAGGGCGGGTGACGTAAACCCGCCTATCGGGGGCTAGCCAAGGCCTCCGCCCGTCCGAAGGTTCGCTCCGGGTTCCTCCGGAATCGGCGCGGCTGCAGCCCAAGGCTGGGTCCGTCGCGAGGAAGATGAAACCCGGGTGGGGCAAAAGGCTGAACAGGCCTGCGCACCCCGGCCAGAGGGATAACGATCACGCGGAGCGTCCGTCTTCGTCGAAACGGTATTCAACTATCCCATCCTCCGGGCGAGGCCCGGACGCTCCGCGACCCTTCCCACACCTTCAGCGGCCACCGCGTGAAGCGGTGAAGCCGTGCGCCCTCGTCCCTACTTCAACAGCCCGCCGGGCGGGGTGTAATGCACCTGGGCGCCCGGCCCCAGTGGCCAGTCGAAGGCCACCCAGGCCAGGGTCATGGCGACGCCGGCGACCATGAAGGCCAGGGCGTAGGGCAGCATCAGGGCCAGCAGCGACCCGACCCCCATATTGGCGTCCCAGCGCCGGGTCATGGCCAGAACCAGCGGGAAATAGCTCATCAGCGGGGTCATCAGATTGGTGAAGCTGTCACCCATCCGATAGGCGGCGGTGGTCATTTCCGGCGAGATGCCCAGCAGCATGAACATCGGCACCACCACCGGGGCCAGGGCGCTCCACTTGGCCGAGGCCGAGCCGATGAAGAGGTCCAGCACCGACGAGAAGCCCAGCACGCTGACCAGCAGCAGCGGGGCCGGCAGGTTCATGGCCTTCAGGGACTCTGCCCCGTGGATGGCGGCGATGGGGCCCAGGCGCGACCAGTTGAACATCGCCACGAAATGGGCGGCGAAGAAGGCGAAGACGATATAGGGCGCCACGGAACGCACCCCGTCGGTCATCATGTTGACGACGTCCTTGTCCGAGCGGACCGTGCCGACCCCGATGCCGAACGCCACGCCGCAGGACAGGAACAGCAGCATGAAGCCGGCGATCAGGGCGCTGTAGAACGGGGTCAGCTGGGCCGGCCCGGTCTTGGTCTCGTCGATCAGCGGGGTGAAGCCGGGGACCAGGGTCAGGGCGGCAAACAGGGCCACCACGGCCAGGGCCGCCAGACCCGCCAGCTTCAGGCCGCGCTTCTCCTGCGGCGTCACCGCCGACTTGGCCAGTTCGGCCTTGAGACCATCATCGGCCTGGCCGCCCCAGGCGCCCAGGCGCGGTTCGATCACCCGGTCGGTCAGGAACCAGGCGATGGGCGTGAAGACGAAGACGATGGCCAGGATGTACCACCAGTTGCCCAGCGGGTTCATGGTCCAGGTCGGGTCGATGATCCGGGCCGCTTCCTGGGTGAAGCCAAACAGCACCACATCGAACTGGCCCGGGGTCAGATTGCCGGCGAAACCGCCCGACACGGCCGCAAAGCCGGCCGCGATGCCGGCCAGGGGATGGCGGCCCACGGCCGCGAACAGCAGGCCCGCCAGCGGAATGAACACCACATAGGCGGCGTCCGAGGCATGGTGCGAGACCATGCCGATCACGACCACCAGCGGGGTGAGGATCGCCTTGGGCGCCTCGCGCAGACTGGCCCGGATCAGGGCGCTGAACAGGCCCGAGCGCTCGGCCACCGCCGCGCCCAGGATCACCACCAGCACCAGGCCCAGCGGCGCAAAGCTGGTCAGGGTCTTGGGCATTTCGGTGAACAGCCGGGCTAGATTGGCCTCGGAGAACAGGCTGCTGGCCGCATAGGTCAGGACGCCGTTTTCCAGTTCGCCAAACTGAGGGGCCTCGTGGCCGCCATAGGTGATCGAGGCCGACCAGCCCAGGGCCTGGCCCACGGCCGACAGGACCATCAGCCCCAGGATCAACCACACGAAGATCATGACGGGCTCGGGCAGCAGATTGCCCAGTCGCTCGACGGCGCCCAGAAAGCCCTTTTGTCGGGCGTTGGGCGTCGGATCCGAAGTCTGCGTCGCGCTCATACAGGTTTGGCCTGGCTCTAAGAGACCCCCATCCCTCAAGCTTCACCGCTAACGGGCTTGGCGCGCAGCGTAAAGAGCCGGGCGACACCGGCCCGCCTGTTTTCGCCATTTGCCGCTGAGCGGGGCCGGGCGCCGGGCGGGCAAGGCCGCCAGGCGCCCAAGCGCCGTCAATAGGGCAGGTTATCCGCCGACGGGGCGGTCGACGCCGGGACCTCGGCGCCGGGGCCGTCCAGGGGCGCGGACGGATCGATCAGGTCGCCGATCGGGTCTTCGCCCACCACCGGCGGCGGTTCGATGACCCCGCCCGGGATCGGGGTGGACTTGAGGCGCGGCAGGGCGGCGGCCATGAAGTTGCGCCAGATCTCGGCCGGCGCGCCGCCGCCGGTCACCCGCTTCATCGGCGTATTGTCGTCCTTGCCGGTCCAGACGGCGGCGACGAAGCCGCCGGAATAGCCGACGAACCAGGCGTCGCGGTAGTCGCTGGTGGTGCCGGTCTTGCCGGCGACATCATAGCTGGCGACCTTGGCGCGCGTCCCGGTGCCGGCGGTCACGACCTGGCGCATCATCTGGTTCATGTACTGCAGGCCCGGCGAGCCGATCACGGCCGGACGCGAGGTCTTCTCGACGCCGTGGTCGTACAGCACCTTGCCGCTGGCGGTGCGGATGCGTTCGATGCCGTAGCCCTTGGCCAGGAAGCCGCCGTTCGAGAACGGGGCATAGGCCTGGGCCATTTCCATCGGCGAGACCTCGACGGCGCCCAGGGCCATCGAGGGGTCCAGCTGGATCTTGCTGGTGATGCCCAGGCGACGGGCGGTGTTGGCCACATTGCTGGTGCCGACCTCGTTGGCCAGGCGCGCGGCGATCGTATTGATCGACTGGGCCAGGGCGGTCTGCAGGGTCATCGGGCCCAGATACTTGTTGGTGTAGTTCTTGGGCTCCCAGTTTCCGATCTTCACGGGTTCGTCGACCACCATGACATTGGGCGTGCGGCCCTGCTCCATCGCCGTCAGATAGACGAACGGCTTGAAGGCGCTGCCGGCCTGGCGGCGGGCGGTGGTGGCGCGGTCGAACTGGGTTTCGCCATAGTCGGCCCCGCCGACATAGGCGCGGATGCGGCCCTCGCCGTCGATGGCCACCAGGGCCGCCTGTTCGACGCCCTGCTTGATGTGACCCTCGACGCCCAGCTTCACCGAGCGTTCGGCGGCCACCTGGATGGGCAGGTCCAGGGTGGTTTCGACCACCAGGTCCTCGGTGGGTTCGCCGACCAGCGAGCGCACCTGACCATCGATATAGTCGGTGAAATACTGGGCCCGCTGGTTGGCCAGGGTGGCCGAGACCTGCACGGGGGTCTTGAAGGCCTCGTCGCGCTGCTCGGCGGTGATGGCCTTGATGCGCACCATCTCGTCCAGCACGACGGTGGCGCGGCGCGCGGCGCGTTCGCTGGCGCTGACCGGCGAATAGCGGGCCGGGCCCTTCATCATGCCGGCCAGCAGGGCGCTCTCGCCGATGGTCAGCTGATTGGCGGGCTTGTTGAAATAGCGCTGCGAGGCGGCCTCGATGCCATAGGCGCCGGCCCCGAAATAGACCCGGTTCATGTAGAGGGCCAGGATCTGCTTCTTGCTGAACTTCAGCTCCAGCCAGACGGCCAGGATCAGCTCCTGGGCCTTGCGGCGATAGTTCTGGGCCGGGCTGAGGAACAGGTTGCGGGCCAGCTGCTGGGTGATGGTCGAGCCGCCGCGCTGGGGGCCGCCCGAATTGGTCATGTTCCAGGCGAGCGAGCGCAGGATGCCCCAGGGGTTGAAACCGAAGTGGCGATAGAACTGGCGGTCCTCGATGGCCACGAAGGCGGCCGGAACATATTTGGGCAGGGCGTCGATATCGACCGGCGGCGCGTACTGGCTGCCGCGCACGGCCAGAAGCGCGCCCGAACGATCCAGATAGTTGATCGAGGGCTGGCGCTTGACGTCATAGAGCTTGGACGTGTCGGGCAGATCGCTGGCGAACACGGCGAAGAAGGCGACGATGAAGATCAGGCCCCAGACGCCGACGACCGTGCCCCAATAGAGCGCGGCTTGCAGCGGCGTACGTTGGGGCTTCGCCGGTCTGTTCCCGCCGAAGGTGCCGTTGGCCATGTCGTCTCTTATCCCACGGTGCGCCAAAAGGGTGTGAGGGGGCGCGCGTCAGCGTCCCGTTTAGCCGAAGCCCACAAAACGCGCGACAAGATTGACGAGAGGTGAACGCTGAACGCGGCGCTGTTGTGGCGCGGCGGCGCAGTCGCGGTATTGCCATTTCAAGTTGAGTGATGTGTTCTGAAATCCACCGGTGCGCCAGGAATGCCTTGGCGCTGCGCATCCCCGCTGTCACAAGTCCGCCGTGCCCACGATCGTTGATTCCGCCCCCCTCGACACCGCCCGTGACGTCCTGCGCAGGACGTTCGGCCATGCTGACTTCAGAGGTCTGCAGGCCGGGGTGATCGGCGAGCTGCTGGCCGGCCGCAGCGCCATGGCCGTGCTGCCGACCGGCGGCGGCAAGAGCCTGTGCTACCAGATCCCCGCCCTGATCCGTCCGGGCCTGGGTTTGGTGGTCTCGCCGCTGATCGCCCTGATGGCCGATCAGGTCGCCGGTCTGCAGCAGGCGGGCGTCGCCGCCGAGCGGCTGGACAGCAACACCCTGCCCGGCGAGCGCGCCGACATCTGGCGACGCATCGACGAGGGCCAGCTGGATCTGCTGTACCTGTCGCCCGAAGGCTTGATGCAGCCGTCGATGCTGGACCGGCTGTCGCGCCTGAACCTGGCCCTGGTCGCCGTCGACGAGGCCCACTGCGTCAGCCAGTGGGGCCACGACTTCCGTCCGGAGTACCGGATGCTGGGTCGCATCGCCGAGGTCTTCCCCAACGTCCCGCGCCTGGCCGTCACCGCCACCGCCGACGCCCGGACCCGTGACGACATCCGCGCCGAACTTCGCCTCGAAGGGGCAGCGGAGTTTGTCGACAGCTTCGCCCGCCCCGAACTGGCCCTCAACGCCGAACGCAAGCGTGGCAAGGGTCATGACCGGGTGGTCGAGCTGGTCCTGGAACGCCCGGGCCGGGCCGGGGTCGTCTATGCCGGCAGCCGCGATTCCACCGAGACACTGGCCGAGAAGCTGATCGCCCAGGGCATCCCCGCGCTGGCCTATCATGCCGGCCTCGACAAGAACGTCCGCGCCCGCCGGCTGGAGGAGTTCCTCGAGGCCGACGCGGCGGTGATGGTGGCGACGATCGCCTTCGGCATGGGCGTCGACAAGCCCGACGTCCGCTTCGTGATCCACGCCGATCCGCCCGCCGCCATCGAGGCCTACTGGCAGGAGATCGGCCGCGCCGGGCGCGACGGCCAGCCGGCCGAGGGCATCACCCTGTATGGCTCGGCCGATCTGGCCTGGGCCGGCAAACGCATCGAGGCGCGCGAGGCCCCCGATGAGGTCCGACAGGTCCAGACCCGCAAGCTGCGGCAGTTCTACGCGATGCTGGAGGGAACCACCTGCCGCGCCGCCGCCGTGCGCCGCTATTTCGGCGAGGAGGGCGTGGCCGTCTGCGGTGTTTGCGACATCTGCACCTCGCCGCCCCAGGGGATCGACGCCACACAGGCGGCCCAGAAGGCGCTGTCGGCCGCCCATCGCCTGGGCGGACGGTTCGGGCGGGGTCGCCTGATCGATCACCTGCTGGGCAAGACCAAGGACGTCACCCCGCAGGAGGCCCAGATGTCGACCTTCGGCATCGGCCGCGAGTTCAGCCCGGTCACCTGGCGCGACCTGCTCGACACCCTGGTGTTCGAGGGCCTGCTGCGCGAAGACCCCAATGATGGCCGCCCCCTGATCGGTCTTGGCGAGGTCGAGGGCGTCAAGGCCGTCTATCGTGGCGAGCGCAAGGTCAGCCTGCGTCAGCAGGTCGAGGCGTCCGATCCGACCACCCGCTCCGGCGCGCCGCGCAAGCGCCGTGAGGGCAAGGCCCTGACGGTGCCCGTGGACGATCAGGCGCTGTTCGAGGCTCTACGGTCCTGGCGCCGCGAACAGGCCCAGTCCCAACATGTGCCACCCTATGTGATCTTCCACGACGCCACCCTGGCCGAGATCGCCGCCGCGCGTCCGTCCAGCCTGCCGGGCCTGGCCAAGGCCGGCGGCGTGGGGCAGGGCAAGCTGGACCGCTATGGCGAGGCGGTGCTGAAGGTGGTTCGGGAGAACTAGAGCATCGTGCGGAAAAGTGGATGCCGGTTTCCCGCAAAAACGATGCGAAAACAGAAAGCTAGAGCTGGTCGGCCTTGACGCCACAGGCCCGCATCGCCCCCAGCCGCGCGAAGGCCAGGGTCAGGGCCTTGCGGCGGGCGGGGGCCAGCGGCGCGACCGGCGCCTCGCGGATCACGGCGCCGCCAAAGGCGTCGGCCACGATCATCCCCGGTTCCTCGGGCAGGACGCCGTCCGGAAAATGCGGGGCGACCGCGAAATAGAAGGCGTCGCAATAGGGCGCGTACTCTGGCCATTTGCGGTCGATGCGGAAGTCTTCCAGCCCCGACTTGACCTCGACGATCAGGATGTCGCCCTTGGGTCCCAGGGCCATCAGGTCGGCCCGCCGCCCGTTGGGCAAGGTCACCTCGGCCAAGGGCGCATAGCCCAGCGACACCAGGAACCGCGCGGCCCCCCGGGTGACCGCGTCGGTGGTCTCGGGCCGCGATAGGCGCAGGTCGATCACGACGTCCATGGCCTGATCCTGTTCCAGCTTTGTTCGCGGATCAAGGTTAAATAGCGTCCCGCCGGGCGAGCCGGGTTCCCGCTCTGGGCGCGACGCTTTGACCACAACCTTTCAGCGCAATAGCCCGGATCCATCAAGCAGGGCGTTAGGTGGGCGGTGCTGTGAAGACGTGTTCTGTTCTGGCGGTCGCCACGATCGTGGCTCTGGCGTCGCAAGGCGTTGCGACGGCCGCGCCGCGCACGCCCCCTCCGGCCGAAGCGGCTCTCGCCGAGCCTTCGACCGAGACCATCGCCTTCACTCAGCGCAAGTCGCCCGGTCTGCGCTCCGGCGTCGAGGTCAACCTCAATCCCCCCGGCATGGGACTGGCTGGCATGGTGGGCGCCGTGATCGGCCAGGCCATCGTTGAAAACATGTCCGGCGCGCAGCTGGCCCGGAAAAGCCAGATCGTCGATCCGACGCCTGACCTGGCGCGCGAACTGGCTCGGACGCTGGCCGAGCGCCGGGAAGCGGTCGTTCTTGAGCAGCCGATCGCCATCGAGCGCCAAAGGCCCAAGGCGATTGCCAAAATGGCCGTCGGCGCCCGCTACATCGTCGATGTGCGGAACATGGGCTGGCGCGTGGTCGGATCGGCGAGTTACGAAAAGGACGCGATCTATCATGCGAAGCTGGACGTCATCGACGGCCGCACCGGCGCCGTCGCGGTCAACACCTTCTGCCGGTGGGAGGCTCCGGCGCTCCTGAAAAGCGAGAGCGCCCTCTATCGCCCTGACGCCGGGGAACTCGCCAAGGCGCACTTCGCGGCGGGCCATGAGGCTTGTCTGGGTCAGTTCAAGATCGCGATCAGAAGTCTCTACCCTCCGTCGGAGCGGCCCCTGGAGGGCCGAGGGATCGCGCCCTTCCCGCAGGCGAGGACGATCGCCGAGACGTCGCGAATCGAGACCCGGGTGGCGACGCCGGCCGCTGTTGTGATGTCGACACTTCCGCCGCCAGCGCCGGTGGTTGCGCCGCCGATCCGGATTGAGGCCACGCCAGGTCTTCCTACGCCTCCGCGAAGGATCGAACCTGCCCCCCTTGCGGCGTCATCGGTGGCGATCGCCGAGTTCGAACGCCAGGCGCCGCCGCCGGCTCAGCCGCTGCCGCCCTATGTCGAGTACCCCTACGCCCGGCCCTATGAGGCGCCGCCGTCGAGGACTCCGCCGCCGCCTGAGGTCCGCTATGCCGGCCGCGACGCCAACGGCTATCTCACCTGGCCGGGCAAGCGCCCTTAGGGCGCCGGTTGCAGGGTCGGCCGCAGCATCGAGACGTCATAGCCCATGGCCTTGGCCCGGGCGGTCAGGGCCTCGCGCTCCAGGCCGGTCGGCGGCTTGCGGGTCAGGAGCCAGAGATACTTGCCCGAGCCCTCGCCGACGATGCTCCAGCTGTAGTCGTCGGCATGGTCCATGACCCAGTAGTCACCCCAGAACGGGCCGAAGAACGAGACCTGCAGCTTGGCGTTGGTCGCCGCATCGACAACCTTGGCCCGGCCCTCGCTGCTCTTGACTGGACCGTCTACTGCGCCCTGGCGGCAGGTGTTGAGCACCCGGATCAGGCCATCGGGACGTTTGGAATATTCGGCGGTGACGCCTTCGCAGCCCTTCTCGAACCGCATGTCGTAGCGGGCGACCTCGTACCAGAGGCCCAGATAGCGATCCAGTTCCACGGCCTTGGCCGGTTGGGGCGGGCTGGGATTGCCGCTGGGCCCCGCCACGCAGGCGGCCAGCAGCAGGGGCAGGGTCAGGGAGAGGGTCCAGGGTTTCATGCGATCAGACGTCCGGATGGGCGGGGAATTCGAGTTTGGCGTAGCCCAGCGCCCTCACCCGCGACAGGGCTGACGCCCTGATGTCCGAAGGCATGTCCGCCTGGCGCGACAGCAGCCACACATAGTTGCCCCCCGGCGTCGCCATGATCGCCCACGACTGATCGTCGGCCCGGTCCAGCACCCAGTATTCCTGCGTCTTCAGGCCACCCAGGAAGCTCATCGAGAATTTGGCGTTGAAGGTGTCTGCGACGATCTTGCCGCTGGTGTTGAAGGTCTTGGCCGCGCCGGTGGGCGAGCCCCTGCGACAGATCTGCACGACCTTGAAGCTGCTGGCCCCGGTGCTGGTGAACTGGGTTGAGGCCGCCTCGCAGTCGCGCTGGCCTGAATTGGGCGTGCGGGCGATCTCGAACCATTGGCCCGAATAGAACTCGGCGGAGACGGCCTTGGCCGGAGGCTTGGCGGCGGCGTGGGCCGAACCCGCCATTCCAGCAACACCGAGGGCGCAGGCGAGTCCGCCAGCGGAGATCAGGTTCAGACTGCGCATGGAGAAAACCTTGCCAACAAGGCCACTCAAACGCAAACCGCCCGCCCTTGTTCCGGGCGAGCGGCCTGTTTGGCTTGATCGAAAGCCTATTCGGCGGCGATGCCGATCGCGCCGGCCGGCCGATCGCGGAAGTTGATGGCCTGCAGGTGGCGAATGCCCTCTTCGGCGATGTCGTCGCCGACCGTGCGGTCGCCTTCGCCCCGCAGCTCCTCGATGTCGACATACATCGCGTAGAAGGCCTTGGTGCGGTCGGTGATGATGCCGGCGTTCAACAGGGTCTTGACCAGCACGCGGAAGATGTTGGTCTGCTCCTTCATGGCCTCGCGACGCACGTCGTCGGTCATGATCTTCCCGTACTCCTCGACCACCTTGTCGGGATCCAGGCCGAACTCGGCATAGAGATCCATCTGCTGGTGCGGCGAGACGAGGTTGAACAGCAGGGTCTGGAAGCAGTGCGCCGCCCAGTCCTCGATGATGGCGTGTTCCTCGGGCGACAGCTTGGGCACGGTGCGGTCAGCCCAGATCTTGCCGAACTTGTGGTGGAAGGCCTCGTCGGTCATCACCAGCTGCAGCATCTTCTTGCCGACCGGATCATTGATCTGGTTGTAGAAGGTGGCGAAGGCGCCCATGGCCAGGCCCTCGACCAGCATCTGCATGCCGATGATCTTCTTGTAGACCTCGGGCGCGCCGATGATCTCGACCAGCAGGGTCTTCAGGGCCGGGCCGCACTCGACCGGCCGGCCCCAACGGGCCTTGATGTATTTGGCGAAGGCCGTGACGTGGCGGGCCTCTTCGCGGGTCTGGTTGGCGGCGTATTCCTGCGCGCCCTGATCCTTCAGAACGTGGCACAGCGAGGCCGACAGGTTCAGCGCGCCCTGCTCACCGTGCAGGATCGACGAGAAGCTGCGCAGCACCGACTGGTTGATGAAGCGGATGCGCGTCTTGGGATCGCTGAGGTGATTGGAGACATAGTCGGTCGACAGGGCGATCACGAGATCCTCAGGCACCAGGGCCTGGTTCTCCATGTCGAACGGCACGTCGAAATCGATATAGGCCTTGTCGAGCGGATCCCAGAAGTGGTCGTGGGTCGCCGAAATGATCTTGTCGAAGGCCGTGGAGCGGTTGTTGTAGCGGTCAAGTTCGAGCATCGACTCGAAGTCGTCCGGCGCCACCGCGTCGTACATGGCGTCCTTGGTGATGTTCTTGTCCGTCATGGGGGGCTCCTCCGGTGGCCTGGGTCGGGGCGGGTCTTGCGCCAGCTTCCAACGATCTAAACAGTGTCAACTCAATCTCGCAGACGGGTCAAATTAAAAATGACGGACGCGTCAGGTTCGCTCCAGAGGCGACCCGCCAGCGACCGTCCAGAGGAACCCAGAGGGGGGAAGCTGAAATGGTCCAGCCGCTGAACATCTTCATCCTGACCGGCGCAGGCGTCTCGGCCGAGAGCGGTCTGAAGACCTTTCGCGATTCCGACGGCCTGTGGACCCAGAACGACCTGGCCCAGCTGGCTACGCCGGAAGGCTTCGCGCGCGACCCGGGCCGGGTGCGCGACTTCTATTCGGCCCGCCGCAAGATCCTGGAGATCGCCGCCCCCAACCGCGCCCACACCGCCCTGGCGCGGCTGGAGCGCGAAATGACCGCCCTGGGCGGCTGGGTCTTTCTCTGCACCCAGAATGTCGACGACCTGCACGAAAAGGCCGGCAGCAAGCGGGTCGTGCACATGCATGGCCGGCTGACCGCCACTCGCTGCACCCAGTGTTCCGGCGACTGGATCGACCGGGGTCCGCTGACCGCCCGCCAGGTCTGCCCGGAATGCGGAACGGTCGGCGCCACTCGGCCGGACGTGGTGTGGTTTGGCGAATTGCCGATGTTCATGGACCAGATCAATCAGGCGCTGGAAGAGGCCGACCTGTTCGTGGCCATCGGCATGTCCGGCTCGGTCTATCCCGCCGCCGGCTTCGTGGCCGAGGCGCGGGCCCTGGGGATCGCGACCTGCGAGATCAATGTGGCGCGGTCGGACAATGCCCATGCCTTCGACAGGCGGATCTACGGGCCTGCGACGGAGAAGGTGAGCCAGTGGGTGAGCGAGCTGCTCGGGGATTGAGGGAGCTCTGTAAGAGCAGGTCTGGCACGCTCGACTTCAGGCCACTCGGCGGGTGGAAGGGCGTGGCCGGATCAGCCCTTCAAAGCCCCGGCCACGACTTCCCGCGCCTCGGCTTGCACCTGCTTCAGATGCTCGTCCCCCAGAAACGACTCTGCATAGATCTTGTAGACCTCCTCGGTCCCGGACGGCCGCGCCGCGAACCAGGCGTTCTGCGTCACCACCTTCAGCCCGCCGATGGCCTCGCCATTGCCGGGCGCGGTGGTCAGGGTGGCGGTGATCGGCTCGCCGGCCAGGCTGGTGGCCGTGACGTCGGACGGGCTCAGCGCGCCTAGCCGGGCCTTCTGCGCCCGGTCGGCCGGGGCGTCGATGCGGGCATAGGAAGGGCGGCCATACTGGTCGGCCAGATCGTCATACAGCTGGCTGGCGCTGCGACCCGTGCGGCCCTGGATCTCGGCGGCCAGCAGGGCCAGCAGCAGGCCGTCCTTGTCCGTCGTCCACACGGTTCCGTCGCGACGCAGGAACGCGGCCCCGGCCGATTCCTCGCCGCCAAACCCAACGCTGCCGTCCAGCAGGCCCGGCACGAAATGCTTGAAACCGACCGGCACCTCCAGCAGCGTGCGGCCAAGGCCGGCCACCACGCGGTCGATCATTGAGGACGACACCAGGGTCTTGCCGACGGCCACGTCCGGGCCCCAGCCCTCGCGATGGCTGAACAGATAGGCGATCGAGGCGGCCAGGAAGTGGTTGGGGTTCATCAGCCCGCCGTCGGGGGTGACGATGCCGTGGCGGTCGGCGTCGGCGTCATTGCCGGTGGCGACGTCATAGCCCGCGCCGCCCGCCATCGACTTGATCAGGTTGGCCATGGCGCAGGGCGACGAACAGTCCATGCGGATCTTGCCGTCGGTATCCAGCGGCATGAAGGCCCAGCGCGGATCGACCGTCGGGTTGACCACGGTCAGGTCCAGGCGGTGACGCGTGGCGATCTCGCCCCAATAGCCGACGCTGGCCCCGCCCAACGGATCGGCGCCGATCTTCACGCCGGCGCTGCGGATGATGTCGAGATCCAGCACGCTCGGGAGGTCGTCGACATAGCGGCCCAGAAAGTCGAAGCGGCCCGCCTGGGCGATCGCCCGTTCGAACGGCATGCGGGGCACATCGGCCAGACCGCCTTCGATCAGCTGGTTGGCGCGATTGGCGATGGCCGAGGTGGCCGAGCCGTCGGCCGGTCCGCCCGAGGGCGGGTTATACTTGATGCCGCCGTCGCGGGGCGGGTTGTGCGACGGGGTGATCAGGATGCCGTCGGCCAGACCCGAGGTCTTGCCGCGGTTGAAGGCCAGGATGGCGTGCGACACCGCCGGGGTCGGGGTGAAGCCGTCGCGGTCGTCGATGAGCGTCTCGACCCCGTTGGCGACCAGCACCTCGATCACGTTGCGCCAGGCGGGCTCGGACAGGCCGTGGGTGTCGCGGCCGACGAAGATCGGGCCGGTGATCCCCTGGGCGGCGCGGTATTCCACGATCGACTGGGTGATCGCCAGGATATGGGCCTCGTTGAACGCGCCGTCGAGGCTGGAGCCCCGGTGCCCCGAGGTGCCGAACGCCACCCGCTGGCCGGGACTGGACATGTCGGGCTTGAGGTCAAAATAGGCGCCGGTCAGGGCGGCCAGATCGATGAGGTCTTCGGGTCGGGCCAGCTGGCCAGCGCGTGCATGCATGGCGCCAACCTATCCACCCAAGATTACAGGTTCAATCGACCGTTCGCCCTAATCTCCCCACCGTCGGTTGGCGCCTCAGAACGCGGCGCTGAAGATTGTTCCATCCGGCATCAGGGCGGCGCGTTTGACGCCGTCCGAGGCGAACGGCATGGCGACCCTGCCGTCCCGGTCGATGCTGATCAGCCCGCCGTCGCCGCCCAGGGCCGCGACCCCGGCGATGGCGGCGGCCGCCGCGCTCTCCAGGCTTTCGCCGCCAAAGCGCATGCGGTGGGCGATCTGCACCGCCACCGCCGTGCGGATGAAATATTCGCCCTGGCCCGTGCAGGAGACGGCGACGGTGTCGTCGGCCCAGGCGCCGGCCCCGATCAGGGGGCTGTCGCCGATGCGTCCGGGCATCTTGCCGAACACGCCAGCGGTCGAGGTCGCCGCCGCCAGCCGGCCTTCGCTGTCGCGAACCACGCAGCCGACGGTGCCGGTCGGGTGATCGGGCGGATGGTTGCTCTCGAAGGCCCCGGCTTGGGTAAACCAGCTGGCCGGATCGGCGATTTCCTTCAGGCCCTGCGAGCGCGCGAAGGCCATGGCGCCTTCGCCGGCCAGCATCACGTGCGGGGTCTTCTCCATCACCGCCCGGGCGGCGAGGATCGGGCTCTCGAACCCCTGCAGGGCGGCGATCGAGCCGGCGCGGCCGGTGGCCCCGTCCATCAGGCAGGCGTCCAGCTCATAAGCTCCAGCCGCGTTGGGCGAGGCGCCCTTGCCGGCGATGTAGAGGCCGCTGGCTTCCAAGGCGACCACGGTCTCGACGGCGACGTCCAGGGCGCTGGCCCCGGCGGCCAGACGGTCACGCGCCGCCTCGACCAGGCCGGCCATGTGGGCGATCTCGGCGCCATAGTCATGGCCCGGGGCCGAGCCCGCGCCACCGTGCAGGGCGAGACTAAAACGTTTGTTTGACATTCCGCTTCCTTGGTCGCGCGCCCTGCGTTAGCGTCCGGCCTCTTAACGAATAAAGACGGGAGAAGACAGATGAAGGCGGTTCTCAGCACGGTAGTCGGCGGCCCCGAAACCCTGGAATTGTCGGAACTGCCCGATCCCGTGGCCGGTCCCGGTCAGGTGCTGATCGATGTGAAGGCCTGCGGCGTCAACTATCCCGACGTGCTGATCATCGAGGACAAGTACCAGTTCAAGCCCACCCGTCCCTTCGCGCCGGGCGGCGAGGTCTCGGGCCTGATCGCCGCCGTCGGCGAGGGCGTGACGAAGTTCAAGGTCGGCGACCGCGTACTGGCCTCGACCGGCTGGGGCGGCATGGCCGAGAAGCTGGCCCTGGAAGAGGCCCGCTGCACCAAGATCCCCGACAACATGCCCTTCGATGAAGCGGCGGCCTTTATCCTGACCTACGGCACCTCCTATTACGCCCTGAAGGATCGCGGCAGCCTGAAGGCCGGCGAGACCCTGCTGGTGCTGGGCGCGGCCGGCGGCGTCGGCCTGGCGGCCGTGGAACTGGGCAAGGCGGCCGGGGCGCGCGTCATCGCGGCGGCCTCCAGCCAGGAAAAGGTCGATCTGGCCATCGCCCACGGCGCCGACAGCGGCGTGGTCTATCCGCGCGGTCCGTTCGACAAGGACGGCCAGAAGGCCTTGGCCAATCTGATCAAGGAGGCCTGCGGCCCCAATGGCTGGGACGTGGCCTACGACGCGGTCGGCGGTGACTATTCCGAAGCCACCATCCGCGCCGCCGGCTGGAACGGTCGCTTCCTGGTGATCGGCTTCCCGTCGGGCATTGCCAAGATTCCGCTGAACCTGACCCTGCTGAAGTCGTGCGACATCGTGGGCGTGTTCTGGGGGGCCTCGGTGGCCCGCGATCCGGCCGGCCACGCCCAGAACGTCAAGGAACTGATGGCGCTCTACGCCGAGGGCAAGATCAAGCCGCACGTTTCCGAGCGCTTCCCGCTGGAGCGGGCCGGCGACGCCATCGCCCACCTGGCCAGCCGCAAGGCCATGGGCAAGGTGGTTGTGACCAACGACTAGAACCCTTCGGGCCCTGACGGCGGACCGTTGCGTCGTCAGGGTTAAGGGGCGCTAAGGACGAAATTTATCGGGATGCTTACGAGCCATCCCCGAGACTGAACGCGGTTCTCACGAAAGCCGCAGATGTCGCAGACTGCCCGTTCCGTTTCGCCCCCGCAGGGAGGCGCCCGACCGTTCCGCCTCAAGCGGCGCGCCAACGAGCGGGTCAAGCTGCTGGGCGAGACCATGGACCTGGTGCGCCACGAGGAAGTCTTCCACTTCGTCGGAGCGCGGTTGAACCGGGGCGTGTCCTCGATCATCGCCAACCACAATCTTCACAGCCTTTACCTGGCCCGCAAGAGCGCCAAGGTCCGGGCCTTCTTCACCGTCGCCGATCTGGTCGAGGTCGACTCTACGCCGCTGCTGGCTTGGGCTCGGGTGATCGGGCGCAGCAGCCGGCAGTTCCACCGCTGCACCTATCTGGACTGGCGCGACTTCTTCTGGGCCAAGGCCCGGGCCGAAAACTGGCGCGTGTTCTTCGTCGGCGGCGCGCCGGGCGTGGCCGAGGCGGCGAGCGAAAAGATCCTGGCCGACCATCCGGGCGTCCAGCTCGAAACGCATCACGGCTATTTCGACGCCAGCCCCGGCTCCGACGAAAACGCGGCGGTGGTCGAGCAGATCAACGCCTTCAAGCCCCATATCCTGCTGGTCGGCATGGGCATGCCGCGCCAGGAGGTCTGGGTGCTGGAGAACCACAAGGCGATCACCAGCCCCTGCGCCCACTTTACCGTCGGCGGCGCCTTTGACTACGAGGCCGACATCCAGAAGGCCGCGCCCCGCTGGATGGGCCAGATCGGCGTCGAGTGGCTGTTTCGCCTGATGGCCGACCCGCGCCGGCTCTTTTCGCGCTACTGCGTCGAGCCCTGGTTCCTGATCGGGCCGGCCATGGGAGACCTGCGCCAGGCCTTCCTGACCAAGCCCGCCGCCCAGATCGAAGGCGCGAGCGCCTTTCCAGGCTAGCCAAGCCCTCCGTCCTCCGCGAGTATGATCGTTGATCACCGATCCATCAGAGGTCGGGGCGGGAGCGCGAAGGAACAACGCAATGGCTGGACGTCTGAACGGCAAGGTCGCCGTCATCACTGGAGCTTGCTCGGGCATTGGCCTGGGCGCGGTCGAACTGTTTGTCGCCGAGGGCGCCAGCGTCATCGCCGCCGACATGCAGGAAGACAAGGGCGCGATGCTGGAGAAGCGTTTCCCCGACACCGTCCGCTTCGCCCGCTGCGACGTCACCGTCGAGGCTGACATCGCCAAGGCTGTGAACATGGCCAAGGACGCCTTTGGCGGTCTGGACATCCTGTTCAACAACGCCGGCCATGGCGGTACGCCGCTGGGCGTCGCCGACATGACCGCCGAAGGCTGGGACCAGACCTTCGCCCTGCTGGTGCGTGGCCCGGCCCTGGGCATGAAGTACGCCGTACCGCTGATGCTGGAGCGCGGCGGCGGCTCGATCATCAACACCGCCTCGATCGCCGGCCTGCAGGCGGGTTTTGGCCCTCTGGCCTATTCGACCGCCAAGTGCGCCGTGATCCATCTGAGCCGCTGCGCGGCGGCCGAGCTGTCGCCCGACAAGATCCGGGTCAACGCCATCTGCCCGGGCCTGATCGCCACCTCGATCTTCGGGGCCTCGATGGGCCTGCCCCGCGAGGTGGCCGACCAGATGGCCGCCCGCGTCGCCGAGGTAGGTCCCAAGATCCAGCCGATCCCCAAGGCCGGTCTGCCCGAAGATATCGCCCGCGCGGCCCTCTACCTGGCCTGTGACGATTCCGAGTTCGTGACCGGCACCCACATCGTGGTCGACGGCGGCATCACGGTGGGCGGCCGCAGCAGCTGGGACAAGAACGCACCCTCGCCCATCCTGTCGGCCATGGGCATCACGCCGGAACAGGCCGAGCAGATGCGGATGGCCATGGCCCCCCAAGGAAACCAGGGCGGCGCGGCCGGGTGACGGCAAGCGCTCTAACACCCAACCTGCGTGGCGCGCTGTGGATGCTGGCCTCGGCGGTCGGCTTCACGGCGATGACCACCCTGATCAAGTATCTGGGGCCGGGCTATCCGGCCGCCCTGCAGACCTTCTACCGGCAGCTGGCGGGGGTGATCATCCTGCTGCCGCTGATGGCGCGCGACTGGCGGGGCACGTTCTACACCACCCGGCCGGGCATCCTGATCTTCCGGTCCAGCGCCGGGGTGCTGGCCCTGATCCTCAGCTTCTACGCCTATCAGGAACTGCCGCTGGCCGACGCCAACGCCCTGTCCTTCACCCGGACCCTGTGGCTGGTGCCGTTCGCCGGCCTGATCCTGCGCGAGCCGATCGGACCCTTGCGGATCAGCGCGGCCGTGGTTGGGTTCCTGGGGGTGCTGATCATGCTGCAGCCCGGCGCTGACGGTTCCGGCGGCTGGCTGGGCTGGCCGCAGGCGGCGGCCCTGGCGGCGGCGCTGCTGTTTGCCCTGACCATCACCGGCATGAAGGTGATGACCCGCGACCACTCGCCGTTCACCCTGCTGGTCTATGCGGCCGTGCTGGGCCTGGTGTTCTCGATCCCGCCAGCCCTGTTCGTCTGGCGCTGGCCCAGCTGGCCGGATCTGGGTCTGCTGGCCGCCATGGGCGTGATCGGGACCCTCACCCAGGGGGCCTATATCAAGGGCATGCAACTGGGCGAGGCGGCGGTGATGGCGCCGATCGACTATACCCGACTGGTCTTTGCGGTGCTGGTCGGTTTCCTGCTGTTCCACGAGGTCCCGAAGACGGCGACCCTGATCGGCGCGGTGATCGTGGTGGGCTCAACCCTGTTCATCTCCTGGCGCGAGCACCAGGTATCCAGGCGCGCGGCCCTGGTCGATCAGTCGCCGGAATAGCCCCGCCGCCAAGCGACGAACTTCGCGAGCCCATCGGCCAACTTGACCCTGGGCCGGTAGCCGGTCAGCGCGTGCAGCTTGTCGATATTGGCAAAGGTGGCGGTGACGTCACCGGGCTGCATCGGCCGCATGATCTTCGTGGCCTCGACGCCGAGCGCGGCTTCAAGCGTGGAGATCATCTCCATCAGTCCGACCGGATCGTTGTCGCCGATATTGTAGACCTCGTGGCCGCCCTGGGCCGGCGGGTTGTCGAGGACGCCGACGATTCCGTCGACGATGTCGTCGATATAGGTGAAGTCGCGCGCCATCTCGCCCTCGCCATAGACCTCGATGGGCTCGCCCGAGAGGATCTTCTCGGTGAAGCCGTAATAGGCCATGTCGGGCCGGCCCCAGGGGCCATAGACCGTGAAGAACCGCAGGCCCGACTGGGGAAAGCCATATAGCGCTGCGTAGCTCTGGCTGATCAGCTCGCAGGAGCGCTTGGTGGCGGCGTAGAGCGACACCGGCGTCTCGGCCGGATCCGTCTCCTTGAAGCCCGAGCCGTTGAGCGGCCGATCGCCGTACACCGAGCTCGACGAGGCATAGACCAGATGCTCGACGCCTGAGTGACGACAGGCTTCCAGCACCGCCAGATGGCCGGCCAGGTTGGAGCGCTCATAGGCGAACGGATTGTCGATCGAGTAGCGGACACCGGCCTGGGCGGCCAGATGCACCACCCGCCTGGCGCCGGAGGTCTTGACCAACTCCAGCAAGGCCTCGTGCTCGGCGATGTCCATCCGGACCATGGTGAAGCCGTCGCGGCCTTCCAGCCGCGCGGCCCGGGCCGCTTTCAGGGCAGGGTCGTAGTAGGTGTTGAAGTTGTCGACTCCGACCACCGTCTCGCCGCGATCCAGCAGCCGCTCGGCCACATGCATGCCGATGAAGCCGGCCGCCCCGGTGACAATGATCGGCGAAGGCATATCAGCCTCGTCCGATGCTGGCATAGGTGAAGCCGTGGCGGACCATCTCGCTGGGCTTGTAGACATTGCGCAGGTCGACGACGACCGGGCTGTTCATCAGGAGCTTCAGGCGATCCAGATCCAGGGCCCGGAACTGGTCCCATTCGGTCAGGATCACCAGCGCGTCGACGCCCTCGGCGGCTTCATAGGCGCCGGCCTTGAACTCGACGCCCGGCAGCATGTGAGCCGCTTCCTTGGCGCCTTCAGGGTCATAGGCCTGCACCGTCGCGCCCATCGCCTGCAGGGCCGGCAGGATGTCGAGGCTGGGGGCGTCGCGCATGTCGTCGGTGTTGGGCTTGAAGGTCACGCCCAGCACGCCGATCGTCTTGCCGGTCAGATCGCTCAAGCCGAGGGCGTCGGCGACCTTGGTCGCCATGGCCTTCTTGCGGGCGTCGTTGACCGCCACGGTGGTCTCGATCAGCTTGACCGGCGCGCCATATTGCTGGGCGGTGCGGACCAGGGCGATGGTGTCCTTCGGGAAGCACGATCCGCCATAGCCGGGACCGGCGTTGAGGAACTTGCCGCCGATGCGCTTGTCCAGGCCAATGCCCTTGGCCACCTGCTGCACGTCGGCCCCGACCTTCTCGCACAGGTCGGCCATCTCGTTGATGAAGGTGATCTTCATCGCCAGGAACGCGTTGGCGGCGTACTTGATCAGCTCGCTGGTGCGGCGGCCGGTGAAGACGATCGGCGTCTCGTTCAGGCTCAGCGGGCGATACAGGTCGCGCATCACCGCCTGGGCGCGTTCGTCCTCGGTGCCCACTACGACGCGGTCGGGACGCTTGAAGTCCTCGATCGCCGCGCCTTCGCGCAGGAACTCGGGGTTGGAGACCACGGCGAACTGGGCGTCGGGGCGAACCCGCTTGATGATCGCCTCGACCTCGTCGCCGGTGCCCACCGGCACGGTCGACTTGGTGACGATGACGGTGAAGCCGTCGATCAGGCCGGCGATCTCTTCGGCGGCGGCGTAGACATAGGACAGGTCGGCATGGCCGTCGCCGCGACGGGTGGGGGTGCCCACGGCGATGAACACCGCGTCGGCGTTCTTGATCGCCTCGGCGCCTTCCAGGGTAAAGAACAGGCGGCCCTCGCGAACGTTGCGGGCGACCAGGTCATCCAGACCGGGCTCGAAGATCGGGATCTCGCCCTTTTCCAGCCGCTCGATCTTGCTCGGATCCTTGTCGATGCACGTCACCACGTGACCGAAGTCGGCGAAACACGCCCCCGACACCAGGCCCACATAACCCGTGCCAATCATCGCTACGCGCATCGAAACACCCTGATCCGATTGATCATCGCCCGACGGGCGACGCTTGTGCCTAATCCAGCAATCGCGGCGCCGAGGCAAGCCGTCTGCCCTAGACGCTCAACCCATGACAACATCATGACGAACGTCTCGGTGGGTCACACCGGTCTTCCACCCCTGACCTAAAGCCGATAGCCAGAGGCCTGCATCGCGAGGGGAATTTCATGCAAACCGTTCTGGTGGCCGGGGGCGCTGGCTATGTCGGCTCCCACACCTGCCTGGCCCTGGCGGCGGCGGGCTTCAGCCCCGTGGTGTTCGACGACCTCTCCAACGGCCACCGCGAGCACGTCCAGTGGGGGCCGCTGGAAATCGGCGACATTCGCGACCCCGCCAGGCTGGACGCGGTGTTCGCCGCCCACAGGCCCGTCGCCGTCCTGCATTTCGCCGCTCGCATCGAGGTCGGGGAGTCGGTCAAGGATCCCGGCGCCTTCTTCGACAACAACGTGGCCGGCACGATCAACCTGATTGAGGCCGCCCGCCGGGCCGGCGTCGAGGCCATGGTGTTTTCCTCGACCTGCGCCACCTTCGGCGATCCGGTGAGGGTGCCGATGGACGAGACCCATCCGCAGAACCCGCTCAATCCCTATGGCCGCAGCAAGCTGATGGTCGAGCAGGCCCTGGCCGACTACGGCCGCTATGTCGGCTTCCGCAGCACGGTGCTGCGCTATTTCAACGCCGCCGGCGCCGATCCGGACGGCCGCATAGGCGAGTGGCACGAGCCCGAGACCCACGCCATTCCGTTGGCGATCCAGGTGGCTCTGGGGCAGCGGCCGCATTTCACGATCTTTGGCGACGACTACGACACCCGCGACGGCACCGCCGTGCGCGACTATGTCCACGTGCTGGACCTGGCCGACGCCCACCTCGCCGCGCTGAACCGCCTGCTGGATGGCGCGCCGAGCACCAGCTACAATCTCGGCACAGGCCATGGCACGACGGTCAAGGAGCTGATCGCCGGCGTGGAACGCGCCACCGGCAAGCCCCTGCCTGTGCAGATCGCCGCGCGCCGCTCGGGCGATGCGCCCATCCTGGTCGGCGACAACGCCAAGGCTCGCGCCGAGCTGGGCTGGACCCCGTCGCGTGACCTGGACGCCGTGCTTGGCAGCGCCTGGCGCTGGCACCAGACCCAGGCCGCCGCCGGTCGGTGAAGGTTGATCAGGGATGATCCAGCCCTTGATCCGGCGGGATCCTGGCCAATTGTCGCACGACCGCGCGTTGAAAGAGTTTATTTGTAACTCTCCCGGTATCGTCTGAGGGCTGTGATCCGGGGGAACCGCGTGTGTTGAAGGTTTTGGCCTGTCTGACGACCGAGCATGACTATCGGTTGGTCGGCGTGGCGGCGGTCGTTTGTTTCGCCGCCTGCTTCACCGCGTTCAGACTCTACTCACGCATGCGCGGCGCCAAGGGCCTCGTCAGAGCGGCCTGGCTGCTGCTCACCGGCCTGGTGTGCGGGTCGGGGGTCTGGGCCACCCATTTCATCGGTATGGTCGCCTACGACCCCGGTCTGAAAACGGGCTACAGCCCGACCGGCACCCTTTTGTCCCTGATGATCGCCGTCCTGTTCATCGGCTCGGGCTTTGTCGTCGCCTCGGCGCAGCGCACGCGCACCAATGACATGGCCGGCGGCCTGATCCTCGGCATGGGCGTCGCCTCCATGCACTATACCGGGATGACCGCCTTCGTGACCCAGGGCCACATTGTCTGGGAACATGCGACGGTCGGCGCCTCGGTGCTGTTTGGCGTAGCCGGCTCTACGGCCGCTTTGATCCTCGCGGGCCGCGCTCGCAGCATCGGCAAACAGATTCTGGGCGGCGCCATACTGACCCTGGGCGTCTGCGCCCTGCATTTCACCGGCATGGGCGCCATCACCATTGTGCCCGACACTTCGATCGTGGTCCCCGAGCAACTGCTTTCGGGCGGCTTCCTGACCCTTGCCGTCACCAGCATCACCGGCCTGATCATCCTAGGCGGGCTCGGCGCCGTCGCGATCGAATCCCAGACCACACGCTCGGCCCTCGAACGCATCCGCCGCATGGCCAACGCCGCCTATGAGGGCATCGTGGTCGTCCAGGACGGCCGTATCAACGACGCCAACGCCGCCTTCTGCGAGCTGGTCGGGGCGCCGCTTGAAGAGATCAAGGGCAAGCCCCTGTTCGAAGCGATCCTCACCTTCGACGGCGACGAGGCCTCCCGCGACGGCGTGCGCCGCGAAGGCTTTCTGCAACCGCTCGAAGGCGGCCGCGAAATTCCCGTCGAGGTGTTCTCGCGTCTGATGGACGACGGCGCCCGCACGGAGACCTCGGGCCTTACCGTGCTGGCGGTCCGTGACCTGCGCGAACGCCGCTCGGCCGAAGAGAAGATCCGCTATCTGGCCGAGCATGACGGCCTGACCGGTTTGCCCAATCGCAATTCACTGCAGACCCGCCTGGCCGCCGCCATAGAGCGCGTTGAGGCCTCGGGGGAGACCCTGTCGGTGATCTGTATCGACCTCGATCATTTCAAGGAAGCCAACGACCAGCATGGTCACCCGGCGGGCGACGCCTTGCTCGTTGAGACAGCCCGTCGTCTGCAGGATTCCATCTCGGCGCCCTCCTTCGCCGCACGGCTGGGCGGCGACGAGTTCATGGTTGTGCAGGTGGGGGCGGGCGACCAACCGACAGCCGCCGCCGAGCTCTCGGGCCGACTTCTGGACGTTCTGGCGACCCCGGTCATGTTCGAAGGTCAGGACCTGGCCATGGGCGCCAGCCTGGGTGTCAGCCTCTACCCCGACGACGGCCGCACGACAGAGTCACTGATGGCCAATGCCGACATGGCGCTGTATCGCGCCAAGGAAGGCGGTCGCGGGATCTATCGCTTCTTCAAGCGCGAGATGGACGAGTCGATCCGCGAGCGCCGCGCCCTTGCCCGCGATCTGAAGCAGGGCATCGCCGACGGCGAACTGGTGGTCTACTACCAGCCTCTGGCCCGGGCTTCCGATGGCGAGGTTTGCGGTTTCGAAGCCCTGGTCCGCTGGCAGCATCCGACCCGCGGCATGATCCCGCCGCTCGATTTCATTCCGGTGGCCGAAGAGAACGGCCTGATCGCCCCGCTGGGCGAATGGGTCCTGCGTCGCGCCTGCGCCGACGCCGCCGCCTGGGAGAAGCCGCTGCGCATCGCGGTCAACCTCTCGCCGCTGCAGCTGAACAACCCCGCCCTGCCGACCCTGGTGCACGAGGTGCTGATCGCCACCGGCCTTTCGCCCCACCGGCTGGAGCTGGAAATTACCGAGAGCGCGCTGTTCAAGGACTATCAGCGGGCGCTCGACAACCTGCGCCGGCTCAAGGCGCTGGGCGTTCGCATCGCCATGGATGATTTCGGCACAGGCTTCTCCTCGCTGTCCACCCTGCAGTCGTTCCCGTTCGACAAGATCAAGATCGACAAGAGCTTCGTCGAGAACATCCACCGCCATGACCGCGCGACCGTGATTGTCCGCGCTGTCCTGGGCCTGGGTCGCAGCCTGGAGATTCCGGTCGTCGCCGAGGGCGTGGAGACTCAGGAGCAGATCAACTTCCTGCGCAGCGAGGACTGCGCCGAGCTGCAGGGTTACGCCATCGGTCGGCCGGGACCGCTGCACACCCTCGACGCCTGGACCAAGGTGGCCCCGGCCCCGGTCGCCGCCCAGGCGCCCAAGCGCGCCAGGCGTTCCGCCGCCTGAGACCGATCAGCGACCGCGCTTCAGACCCCCAAGCAGGCCCCGCATGATCTCGCGGCCGGCCTGACTGGCGACGGTGCGCAGCAGCGACTTTGCGAAGGTCTCGGCCATGCCCTGGCGATTTGAAGCGCGGGGGCGAGGGGCGGCTCGCGTTTCGCGCGCCTCTTCCCGGGCCCGAACCTTTTCTTCAGCGATCCGGACCTTCTCCGCCTCGGCCGCGTCCTGGGCGGCTTCGGTCTGGCGAAGGGCGTCCTGGGCTCGGCCCTGCAGGACCTCATAGGCCGAGCCGCGATCCTGGGCGGTGTCATAGAGGCCGGCCACCGGGCTCCCGGCGATCAGCGCGGTGCGCTCCTCCGGCGTCAGCGGACCCAGGCGCGAAGCGGGCGGGCGGATCATGGTCTTCTGCACGACGCAGGGCGCGCCCTTGGCGTCGAGGGTCGAGACCAGGGCCTCACCGACGCCCAGGCCCTGAATGGTCTCGGCCGTGTCGAAGGAGGGATTGACCCGGAACGACTGGGCGGCGGCCTTCAGACCCTTCTGGTCGGCGGGCGTGTAGGCGCGCAGGGCATGCTGGATCCGCGCCCCCAGCTGGCCGAGGACCGCGTCAGGAATGTCGGCCGGGTTCTGGGTGACGAAATAGATTCCCACGCCCTTGGAACGGATCAGGCGCACGACCTGCTCGATCTTCTCCAGCAGGGGCTTGGGCGCGTCGTTGAACAGCAGGTGAGCCTCGTCGAAGAAGAACACCAGGCGTGGTTTGTCCACATCGCCCAGCTCAGGCAGTTCCTCGAACAGTTCCGACAGCAGCCACAGCAGGAAGGTCGAATAGAGCTTGGGTGACTGGATCAGCCTGTCGGCGGCCAGCAGGTTCACATAGCCGCGTCCAGCGACGTCGGTGCGCATGATGTCGGCGAGGTTCAGAGCCGGCTCGCCGAAGAAATTGTCGGCGCCCTGGCTCTGCAGGGTCAGCAGCTTGCGCTGGATCGCGCCCACCGTCGCGGGCGAGACATTGCCATAGAGCGTCCCGATGTCGGCGGCGTGGTCAGCGACATATTTCAGGCAGGCCTGCAGGTCCTTCAGGTCCAGCAGCAGCAGGCCGTCCTTGTCGGCGACGTGGAAGACGATGGTCAGGACGCCTTCCTGAACATCATTGAGCTCCAGCAGGCGCGCCAGCAGTACGGGACCCATCTCCGAGATCGTCGTGCGGATCGGATGACCCTTCTGGCCGAACAGGTCCCAGAACACGGTCGGCGGGGCGGCCGGGGTCAGGGTCAGATCCATCGAGGCGGCGCGGGCCAGCATCTTCTCGTTGGGCGTCCCGGCCAGGGCGATGCCCGAAAGATCCCCCTTAACGTCTGCGGCGAACACAGGGACGCCGGCGTCCGAAAACGCCTGGGCCATGATCTGAAGGGTCACCGTCTTGCCGGTGCCGGTCGCGCCCGCCACGACGCCGTGCCGATTTGAGCGATCCAGTCGCTGGGTCACCGGACCCTCGCCCAGCCCGATCAGGATTTCGCCTTCACCAATCGACAAGGTCATATGCAACATCCTCCAAACTTGAGCACTGACCCTAACCGCGCCCTTGCGCCGCGCCAATCGCGGTAGGCAAAGTGTTACGATCTCCAGGAGTTCTTGAATGACCGTTTCGTCGTCCGCCGCCACTCGCAACGCCGTGGTCTTTCTGGCGGTGATCGCGGGCGGCGCGGCGCTGCTTTGGATGCGCGACATCCTTTCGCCCCTGGCCCTGGCGGTCTTCCTGGCGGTGATGATCGACAGCTTTTCGCGGGTGCTGACCATCAAGGCGCGCTTCCCCAAGCGCGTGGCCCTGCCGACTGCGATCGTCCTGTTGACCCTGCTCTTCGGTCTTTCGGTGTGGGTGGTGGCCGAAAACAGCGCCAGCTTTGTCGACCAGCTGAAGGACTATGCGCCCAGGCTCAATGACGTGATCGCCAGGCTGGCCCACGCGGTCGGCATCCATGTCGCGCCGACCTTGAGTGACCTGATCACCCAGCTCGATCCGCAACGCTTTATCGGCGCTGCGGCCCAGAGCCTGCAGAACTTTGCCTCCAGCGCCGTGCTCGTTCTGATCTATCTGGGCTTCATCATCGCCTCGCGCCGGGGCTTCAACCGCAAGATCGTGGCCCTGTTTCCGCAGGGCGGCGAGCGGGACAAGGCGATGGTGCTGTTCCACCGCATCCGCGACGGCGTGGAGCAGTATCTGTGGATCCAGACGGTCACGGGCCTGATGATCGCGGTCGGCGCCTGGCTGGTGATGGCGCTGCTGGGGCTCGACAACGCCTTCTTCTGGGCCTTCCTGATTTTCCTCGCCAGCTACATCCCGATCCTGGGCGGCGCCATTGGCTGCTTCCTGCCACCGCTGTTCGCCATCGTGCAGTTTCCCGACAGCTTCCTGCCGGCGACGATCCTTTTTGTGGCCCTGCAGGCGATCTATTTCGTGGTCGGCAACATCGTCTTGCCCCGCATGCAGGGCGACAGCCTGAACATGGACCCGACCGTGGTGTTGTTGTCCCTGGCGGTCTGGGGCGCCCTGTGGGGCGTGCCCGGCATGTTCCTGTCGACCCCGCTGACGGTGGCCTTCATGGTGATCCTGGCCCAGTTTGACGGCTCGCGCTGGATCGCCATCTTGCTGTCCGAAGACGGTGATCCGCAGGGGGCGAGTGTAACCTCGGGCGGAGAGGCGTCGGAGGCTGAGACGCCAAGGTCGGCCGCCCGACAGAAAGTCGCCAAGGGGGACTTAAAATCCTGAACGCGGCGCCTATCTCTGTTTGGTCCGACACCCCCGGTCGGACCCCCGCCCGACGCAGCCTGGTTCTCCGGCGCGTCCGAAGCGGAAAATGCCCGCCCGCTCCCCCCGGGCGGGTCTGCGCCGCCGGTTTCCCCCACCGGCGGCGCTTCCGTTTTCTCCCGACATTCCCGGCGCGTTCGAAATCCGCAAGATCCATGGCGGGTTTTCGATGTCCTGGTTGAATCACAGCCCGAAAAGTCTAGGTTGTCGCCAAAAATTCGCGAGGAAATCCCATGGCCGGTGCAAAAAATGACCCCCAGGCTTCAATGGCGGGCGGCCAGTTGTTGACGGCTTTCGCCCAGGCTTTGGGTCATGCCGCCGATGCGCTGCCGGCTCAGGCGGCTCATTTCCTCGCTCAGGCTCAGGACGACTGGTCGGCCGACGAAATGCCGGGGTTCGACGCCGGCGATACCGCTCGCGCCCTTGCCGATTTCTGGCGCTTCGGTCAGGACGTGACCGATGTGACCGAGCCGGCCATCCGTCTGCGTCAGGCGCGCAAGCCCGACGGGACCTACCTGCGCGGCGACCTCCTCGAGATCGTCCAGCAGGACCGACCCTTTCTGGTCGACAGCATCATGGGCGCAGTGGCCGAGGCGGGCTTTCAGGTCCGGGCCATGTTCCATCCGGTGGTCGAGGTTGGCGGCCAGCGCCGCTCGATGATCCAGATCTATCTGGCTTCCGTCGGCGAGGACCGCGAGGCGGCTCTGATCCAGGCTGTGGGCGAGGCCCTGGCTGATGTTCGCCTGGCCGTGCAGGACTTCGAGGCCATGCGCGGCCTGATGCGCCGCACGATCCTTGAGCTGCGCGACACCAAGGTCGCCATTCCGGCGGAGGCCCGGGCCGAGGACATGGATTTCCTCGACTGGCTGGCCGACGACCATTTCGTGTTTCTCGGCGCCCGGGTCTACGACTATCCCCGCACGAGCGACGGCGGCTATGCGGCCGAGGAGCCCCTGGATCGGCCGGAGGGCAATCTGGGCGTCCTGCGCGACGAGGTCCGTACCGTGCTGCGCCGGGGCAGCGAGCCGGCCATCCTGTCGCGTCAGGTCCTCAGCCATATCGAGATCGGCGACCCGATCGTGGTGGCCAAGTCCAACCTGCGCTCGCGTGTCCACCGGCGCGGCTACATGGACTATGTCGGGGTGCGCCGGTACGGCGCCGACGGCAAGCCCTCCGGCGAGGTCCGCTTCGTCGGCCTGTTCACCGCCGAGGCCTACGAGACCCCGGCTCATGACGTGCCGCTGATCCGTCGCAAGGTGGCGCACGTTCTGGACAGCGCCAGCAAGGATCCTGACAGCCACAACGGCAAGCGCCTGCGAAACATCCTGGAGACCTGGCCCCGCGACGAGCTGTTCCAGACGGATACCGACCAACTGCTGAGCATGGCGTTGGGGGTTCTGCACCTCTATGATCGACCCCGCGTACGGCTGTTCACCCGCCGCGACCCCTTCGACCGCTTCATCTCGGCCTTGCTGTTCGTGCCGCGGGAGCGTTACGATTCTGGCGTCCGCGAACGGGCCGGCAAGCTGCTGGCCGAGGCCTTCGGCGGCCGGGTCTCTGCCTACTATCCCAGCTTCTCCGACGCGCCGCTGGCGCGGGTTCATTTCATTGTCGGCGTCACGCCGGGCGATCACTACGAGCCGGACATGGCTCAGCTTGAAGCCGCCATCGCCGAGACCGCCCGCACCTGGGAGGACCGCTTCGAGGCGGCGATCCGTGACGGCGGCGCCCCGGGGCGGGTCGCCGAGACCCTCGCCCGTTACGCCGGCGCCTTCCCGCCCGGCTATCGCGACCAGTATGACGCCGCCGAGGCCCTGGCCGACATCGAGGTCGTCGACGCCCTGGCCGAAGGCGAGGCGGTTCGCGTGCGCGCCTTCCGTCGTCCCGACGACAGCGCGACGACCTTCCGCTTCAAGCTCTATCGCCCCGGCGCCGCAGCGCCCCTGGCCGACGTTCTGCCCATCCTCGAGCACATGGGCCTCAAGGCGCTGATCGAGGACGGCCATAAGGTTTCGCCGACCTCCGACGGCGGCGCGCGCGCGCCCGTCTGGGTGCATGAGTTCGTCCTGGCCGACGAGCAGGGCGAGCACCTGACCTTCGCCGACGTCAAGCTGGCCTTCGAGGCTGCCTTCGTCGCCATCTGGACGGGCCGCGCCGAGAGCGACGGCTTCAACAGGCTGGTGCTGGAGTTGGGCATCGGCTGGCGCGAAGCGGCCCTGATCCGCGCCCTGGCCCGTTATCGTCAGCAATCGGGCCTCGACCCCAGCCAGGGTGTGCAGGAGCAGGCCCTGGCCGATCATCCCGGCGTCGCCCGTCTGATCCTCGACCTGTTCCAGACCAAGTTCGACCCGGCCGTCCTGGCAGATCTCAAGGACCGGCGGGAACAGGCCAAGGCCGTCGAGGCCAAGATCGGCGAGGCTCTGCAGGCTGTCGAGAGCCTCGACGCCGACCGCGTGCTGCGCCGGATCGCCGCCCTAGTCGGCGCGATCCTGCGGACCAACTTCTATCAACCCGCCGAAGATGGTCAGCCCAAGCCCTATATCAGCTTCAAGATCGCCTCGCGCGAGCTGGAAGACCTGCCGGCCCCCAAGCCCTATCGCGAGATCTTCATCTCGGCCCCGCACATCGAGGGCGTGCACCTGCGCTTTGGCCCCGTGGCGCGCGGCGGCCTGCGCTGGTCCGATCGCCGCGACGACTTCCGCACCGAGGTGCTGGGACTGGTCAAGGCTCAGCAGGTCAAGAACGCGGTGATCGTGCCGGTCGGCTCCAAGGGCGGCTTCTATCCCAAGCAGTTGCCGCGCGGCGGTGATCGCGACGCGGTCCAGGCCGAGGCGATCCGCGCCTACAAGACCTTCCTGTCGGGCCTGCTCGACATCACCGACAATATCGACGCCGACAACAGGGTCGTGCCGCCGGTCTCGGTGGTCGTGCATGATGGCGAGGACCCCTATCTGGTCGTCGCCGCCGACAAGGGCACGGCGACCTTCTCCGACATCGCCAATGGCGTGGCCGAGGATTACGGTTTCTGGCTGGGCGACGCCTTCGCCTCTGGCGGTTCGGTCGGCTACGACCACAAGGTCATGGGCATCACCGCCCGCGGCGCCTGGGAGGCGGTCAAGCGCCACTTCCGCGAGATGGGCAAGGACATCCAGACCCAGCCCTTCACCGTCGTGGGCGTCGGCGACATGAGCGGCGACGTGTTCGGCAACGGTATGCTGCTGTCGAAGCAAACCAAACTGCTGGCCGCCTTCGATCACCGGCACATCTTCCTCGATCCCGATCCGGACACAGCATCCTCGTGGGTGGAACGCGACCGGATGTTCAAGCTGCCGCGCTCCTCGTGGGACGACTATGACCGCAGCAAGATCTCGGCTGGCGGCGGCGTCTTCGCCCGCAGCCTCAAGAGCATTCCCCTGTCGCCGGAAGTCCGCGCCCTCTTCGAGATCAAGGCCGAGGCCGTCTCACCGGCCGAACTGATGACCGCGATTCTGAAGTCCAGGGCCGAGCTGCTCTATCTCGGCGGCATCGGCACCTATGTGAAGGCCCAGGGCGAGAGCAACGCCGACGCCGGCGACAAGGCCAATGACGCCGTACGCGTCAATGGCGCGGACCTGCGGGTCAAGGTGGTGGGCGAGGGCGCCAATCTGGGCCTGACCCAGGCAGGCCGAATCGAATTCGCTGCGGCCGGGGGGCACATCAACACCGACGCCATCGACAACTCGGCCGGCGTCGACAGTTCCGACCATGAGGTCAACATCAAGATCCTCACGGGCCTGCTGGAGCGAGGCGGTGAGCTGGATCGTCCCAGCCGTAACACGCTGCTGGCCTCCATGACCGATGACGTCGCCCATCACGTGCTGGAGCATAATTACGATCAGACCCTCGCGCTGACCCTGCTGGAAAGCGACGCCACCAGCGAGGTCGACCCCCAGATCCGCTATATGGTCGATCTGGAAAGTCGCGGGCGCCTGGACCGCAAGGTCGAAGGTCTGCCGACCAATACGACTCTCCTCGAGCGCAAGCAGGCCGGCAAGGGTCTGACCCGACCGGAGCTGGCGGTGCTGCTGGCCTATGGCAAGCTGGACCTGTTCGATGAGATCGTGGCCTCCGACGCCCCTGACGATCCGTGGTTCGAAAAGACTCTGCGGGGCTACTTCCCCAAGGGCCTCGACCGCTATGCCGCCCAGATGCAGACGCACCGGCTGAAGCGCGAGATCATCGCCACGGTGGTCGGCAATCAGATGGTCAACATGTGCGGCCCGACCTTCGCGACCCGCCTTAAGGCCGCCGCCGGTTGCGACACCGACGCCCTGATCACCGGGTTCACGGCGGCGCGCGAGATCCTCGGGATCGACGCGCTGTGGGATCAGGTTTCGGCCCTGGACAACCACGCCTCCGCGGAGGGCCAGACGGCGCTCTACAAGGCTCTGTCCTACGCGCTGCGCAGCCTGACCTTCTGGCTGGCCAGGCGCGCATTCCGCGACAAGACCAAGGTAGAGGCGCTGGTCGAGAGCTACGGCCCTTCGGTCTCTGAACTGCGGGCCATGACTCCTGCCGTGCTCTCTGCGTTTGAACAGAAGGCTGTCGCCAAGCGGGTGAAGGCCTATGTCGCCGACGGCGCGCCGGAAGCCCTGGCCCAGGGCGTGGCGGCGCTGCAGCCCCTGACCATCGCCGCCGATCTCGTCGACCTTGCCAGCGCCTCCAGCTGGACCGTCAAGAACGTGGCGCGCCTCTATCACCAGACCGGGGCGGCCTTCGGCTTTGACCGGTTGCGCGGCGCGGCGGGCTCGTTCGTCGGCGGCGACGCCTTCGAGCGCCTGGCTGTGCGCCGCCTGATCGAGGACCTGCTCAGCGAGCAGACGTCCATCACCCAGGCGGTGCTGAAGTTCTCGGCCAGCGCCCAGGCCGGCGAGGACGAGCTGTCAGCCAAGGCGGCGGTGACCTCTTGGGCCGCCCTGCGTATGGGTCCTGTCCGCTCGGCCAAGCGTACGGTGGAGGATATCGAGAACGCCGGCGGTGGCTGGACCTTCGCCAAGCTGACCATCGCCAATGCCGCGTTGCGCGAATTGGCCAACGCGGGTTAGGCGCGCCTGACGCGAAGGTTGTGGCGCGGGCCCTGGTCGGACTAGGCTCGCGCCACAATGCCTTGGGGGGCACATGGTCAAGAATCGCATCGTCCTGCTGGACTCCCTGCGGGGTCTGGGGGTGCTGGGCATCCTGCTGTGCAACGCGCCGGACTTCGCCGTCACGGCGGGCCTGGCAGAGTCGGTGCGCCACTGGCCGCACGGGACCGGGGCGGACACGGTCTCGGTCTGGGTCGCCACCCAGTGGCTGTTTCAGCGCAAGTTCGTCACCCTGTTCGCCATGCTGTTCGGCGTCTCGATTTTCCTGGTCGGTGGCGAGCGGTCCGAGACCGAGCGCGGCGCGACCCTGCGCAAGCGCCTGATGTGGATGGTGGTCTTTGGTCTGCTGCACGGCTTCGCCATCTGGTTTGGCGACGTTTTGCTCAGCTACGCCTTGGCCGGCTTTCTGGTGATGTTCGCCCGCTCCTGGGCGCCCAAGCGGCTGTTCAAGGTCGGGATCGGCATCTGGATCGGCTTCTCGCTGCTGATGGCCGCCGGCATGGTCGCCTCGATGCTGATGCCGCACGATGCGGCCGAAGAAGCGGCCCAGGCCGCCAAGGAAGCCGCCACGAACAGCGCCGCCGCCGCCCAGTATGCCGGCACGTTCATGCAGTCGCTGATCCAGAACGCCAAGGACCGCCTGCCGCTGCTGGCTGGCGAGCCGGTCATCGTCATGATGACGGGCAGCCTGATGCTGATCGGCCTGGGCTGCTTCAAGACCGGGGTCTTCACCGGCGAGGCCTCGAAGAAGACCTATGCGATCCTCACCGTCGTCGGCCTGCTGGCCCTGGCGGTCACCGGCGCGCTGTTTATCACCGTCGCCCTCACCGGCCTGCCCAGGCCGCTGGGCATGATCGCCGGCGTCGTCCAGATGGCCACCGCGCCCCTGACCACACTGGCCTATGTCAGCCTGGTGGTGTTCGCCTCGCGGTCGGCGGGCTTCTGGAAGAAGATCCCCGAAATCCTCGCCCCCGTCGGCCAGATGGCCTTCACCAACTATCTGGCCCAGTCGTTCATCATGACGGCGATCTTCTACGGCGGCCGGGGCCTGAGCCTGCATGGCAAGGTCGACCGGCCCGGCCTGGCCCTGATCGTCGTGGCCATCTGGATCGCCCAGATTCTGTGGTCGAAGTGGTGGATGGACCGATTCAGCATGGGCCCGCTGGAGTGGTTCTGGCGCCGGCTCTATCGCGGTCCGACCCCGATCCAGCGGAGCAGGGCGGGAGCCTAGAGACTTTCCTGAGCCGTCGGGGGAGCCGCATGGGAGACTCTGGCGATTCAGTCAGGTCGCAGAATGCTCAAAGCCCTCAGCGCCAGGTGCGCCATCACGGTCATGCCCTTCCTCGCTGAGAAGGGCATGACCGGGTTGCGGGCTTCAGCGAACGCTGCGCGCAGGATGTGGATGGTCTCCGATCTCAGCCAAGGCAGGTGAGAGCCGACGCGTTTTACAAGTCAGACCGCTATCTTCAGAGGAATGGCCGGATCGGGCCCGACGTTCATCGCGGTCCATTGCAGATCGCCGGCGTAGCGCCACGCCATCCTGCCGGTCTCATCGAGGGCGAAGAGATGCAGCCAGCGATTGTCAAACAGCGAGCGAACGCTCTCATGCCGTTTGAGGATCTCGGTCATCGCCTCGCGCGGCGCTTCGATGCAGACAGACAAGCGAAGCGGCTCATGCACGTAACGCTCGCCGTCATGCACGGATTGCCAAGGGAGACCGGCGCGCATCACGCCGCCCGCCCCCTCGACGACGCCGATGCCGCCGGTGACGTTGTGCAACAGCTTGTTGCCGCCGCCGAACACGGCGGGCGCCACGGTGGATCCGTAGTACTGCAGGCTGATCCAGCTCGCGACGACCACGGGCGCCGTCAGGATCAGTTCCAGAACGCCAAAGCCCCGGTCCATCTTCCAGTCATAGTCATGAAGGAAGGCGCGCCCCTCAAGGGTCTTGCCCGCTGTCCGCCGACGGGGCGCGGCAATGAACGCCTTGCAACCGGCCAACGCCCATTCGGGCCGCACCTCAGCCCAGTCGCGGCTTCGATGCTTAACGCGACCCTCCCCCCCGGCTCTTGGCAGGCGTAGCGCCCGTTCGCCTCGTGAAATAACGCCTGCCGCCTCGAGGCAAAGCTCCGCCTGGCGGATATCGTGCTGATGCGGCGTCGAGGGATGATCGTCCGCATAGAGTGTGACAGCGTCGGTCGTGGTGTCATGCAGAGCGCCGAGGAACAGCGTATCGGCTGGAATCTCGATTCCTTCCGATGACAGGCCCGAGCGCACCTCCGGGTCATTGAGCAACGTCGCCAGCAGCCGCGCATTGACCTCGCCGGAATAGCCGCCGCAGGCCCCGCAGTGAAGGCCGCTGGCGTGGGGGTTGTTGACGACGTTCGCGCCGTGTCCGGCCAGAAGCACAAGGCGCGCAAAGTTGCTTGTGAGCGACATGGCCCGCAGCACAGTCTCGGCGGTCTTGGTCCGCGTTGCCAGATCGAGAGCGGGATCAAGACGGGGCGCGGGATCATGGGGCGCGGCCGTGGCGTGAAGTCCCAACGCATCGCTGACGAGTTTGCTGACATAAACCGGGCCCGTCGCCTCGACGAAGGCGAAGGAAGAGACGGCGGCGAGCTTGAAGCGACCCCAGGCCCGCTTCGCGCGAGCCTTGAACCGCGCCGATTGATCCGCCTCGGCGTCATCGGGGCCGCCAGAACACGTGATCAGGCCCGGATTGAGCAGCACGGGCAATCGGTGCTCCTGCACATCGGATGCAAAGCGGCGATGGGAGGCCGTCAGCCCGAAGAACCCTGCGAACCCCAGGGTCTGGACATCCGGATTGACCGACTCCAGCGCCCGCCGAAAGACCTCGGACCGGACATCGATGCAGAAGGCGGCCTGGAGCGCGGGTCGTTTGCCCGTCGCAAGTGTCCCCGGCGCCGCGAGCGTTTCAGCCAGGGCCCGCTGCGCCGAGCGCTCCAAAGCGTCCTGCAGGATGGCGTCCACCACATGGTCGGCCGTCGCTCTGACAGGCTCCGCATGATGGGCGACAATTGCCTCCCAGCGATCTGCGATCTTCGCCTCGTATCGCTCGAGGAGGGCCGCTTCCCAGATCAGACGGATAGCCAGAAAGTCGCTTATGGTTGGGTCTTCAGCGCCGCCCAGCTCCGCCTGCCAGAGCCGGTAGCGGGCATATTGCGCCCAGCCGCCCAGTGTCATCAGCATCTGGTGGAAATAGGTTTCCAGGGCCTCGGCCGGAATGGCGATCCGCTGCGTCACGCTCGCAATCGCGCCTGAAGCCGTTTCCGGGGCTTCCGAAACACGGGTGGCAAAACCCGCCAGGCCGACGATCTCGGGCGTCAGATCATGGGTGGCGACGGCGCGCCAGGCGGCGTAGGCGCCGCGACCGCGTGGGGCCGCCCAGAGCGCCTGGCCCTCATCGAAGTATCCTGCCGCCCACGCCCCGAAGCGCTCCGCGATCAACCCTGGCCAGTCGATTCCCGACACCTCGGCGGCGAGGTCGGCGATCGTCGGCAGCGCTCCAGCAGTGGGTTTCGAGACATGGGCGGCTGACTTGAGCGCGGCGAGGCTTGCAGGACGCGGCGTCTGCACAGCGCTGGCCAAGGCCTCCGACAGGTCGCCGTCGGTGATGACGCCGCTGGCGATCCGCTCCTGGTACCAGCCTCGGGGCATGGTCACCGCGACGCCCGATACCCGCGCCAACCGCGCGGCGACTGTGGCGAGGGTCTCATCGGTCTGGCCGAGGAACGGATTGACCGCAACGCTAGACGCCAGTGGCCAGACCGGAGCGATGGCCCGGGCGGCGCGATCAGCGGCGGCGTCCAGCCTTGGGGTGTCGAGCATGATCGGAGTCTCTGAATTCATCATTTTGTCCTCCAGGCGGATCAAGTTGCTTTGCGCAGACGCCAGCCGCGGAGCAGCCGATCGAACACCGCGTTGGCGTAGAAGCCGTTGGAGAGATGCACGCGCAGCCCTGCGGCGGCCGGGTGATAGGCCCAGAGCGGAAACATCGCCTGGACCACGGCGACGAGGCCGAAACTGATGACCGCGAGCATGATCAGCGCCCATTGCAGCGGCCCCGGCGCCGGGGCGGCGGGCAGGACGCCAGAGGTCAGCCAGATGGCAAGGACCTGAAGCGCGAAGTAGCTGACCGAGGTGGCGACGGCGTAGACGATTGTGCGCCGGGTCAGGGCCCTTGGCGCCGCGTCAGCAAGGCCCTGCGCCAGCATGTAGGCGACGCCGAAGATCAGAATGGCGCCCAGGGCGATGGCTTGCGGCGACTTGTGCTGGAACACGAACCCGAAGCCCAACCCGACCACGGCATAGATCGCCAGGGCCAGAAGAAAGGCGCGCCCGACTGCGCCGGCCTTTGGAATGGCCACGGGACCTGGCCTGCGATTGGCGGCGATCAGGTCGACCGCCCCGCCGGAAGCCAGGAAGGAATGGGCCTTGTAGAGCGAGTGAGCCACGATGTGCAGCAAGGCCAGCGGAAAGAGCGCGAGCCCGCATTCCAGGATCATGAAGCCCATCTGGGCGACCGTCGACCAGGCCAGCGAGGTCTTCACCGCAGGCTGGGTCAGCATCACCAGACCGCCGAAGAGCGCAGTGAACCCGCCGACCACCACCAGGACTGCCAGAACGCCTGGGGCCAGCAACATCACGTCAGCGAAGCGGATCAGCAGAAACCCGCCGGCGTTGATGACGCCCGCGTGCAGAAGCGCCGACACCGGCGTCGGCGTCTCCATCGCCTCGGTCAACCAGCCGTGCACGGGGAACTGCGCCGATTTCAGAATGGCCGCCGCTGCGAGGAAGCCGGCCGCCGCGATCGCGAGTCCGCCGCCGTTCCCGGCGCGCGCGCTGCTCAGGATCTGCGCGATGTCGGCCGTGCCGTAGGCCAGGGCCAGCAACACCGCCGCAGTGATCAGGGCCGCATCGCCGAGGCGCGCGGTGACGCGCTTCTTGGCGGCGGCACGCTGAGCGGCGACGCGCTCCGGATAGAACAGCAGCAGCCGGTGCAGAAAGACGCTCGTCGCGATCCACGCCAGAACGAGCTGGACCAAATTGCCCGAGAGCACCAGGAGAAGCACCGAGGCCAGCGTCATGCAGAGCCAGCCGGTGAACGCGCCCTGTCGCGCCTCGCCGTCCAGATAGGTGGCGGTGTAGCGCACCACGACCCAGCCAATGAACGAGACCAGCAGGAACATCACGGCGCTGACGGCGTCGAGCCGGAGGGATAGACCGATGCCGTGCAGCCCGATCAGGCGGCTGTCCCCCGACCCGTACAGGACAAGCCCTCCCGCCGAGATCGCCGCGACCACCAGGGCGACAAGGGCCGCGGCTTCAGCCAGCCGAGGCAGCATGCGAGGCCTGCGGCCAGGGGTGATGAAGCCGACGGCGGCGCACATCAAAAGCGCCAGGGGCGCGGCAAACGGCAGGAGATCGATTGGCACTGGTTTTTCCCCACTCACCGCCTGTTGCGGGCCGGGCGCCGAGTTAGATCGTTCCGGAGCGTGCGGAAAATTCATTGTTTCTGCAATATCGTTCTGTTTTATAGAACGATATGAGATCCCTGAACTTCAACCATCTCCGCTATTTCTGGGCGGTCGCGCATGAAGGCAGCCTCACCCGAGCGGCCCAGCGACTGAATCTGTCGCAGTCGGCGCTCTCGGTGCAGATCCAGAAACTCGAACACCAGATGGGGCACGCCCTGTTCGAGCGTGTCGGCAAGCGGCTCGTCCTGACCGAGGCGGGTCAGATCTCGCTGGACTATGCGGACACCGTGTTCCAGGCCGGAGACGAGTTGATGAGCACCCTTGAAGGGCGGCCTCTCGCAAGCGCCCAGGTACTGAGGGTCGGCGCGCTGACGACCCTGTCGCGCAACTTCCAGCTTGAGTTCCTGCGCCCTCTGGTCGGCCGCGCGGATGTGGAGTTGATCGTGCGGTCCGGCACGACACGCGACCTGCTCGCCCAGCTCGAAGCTCACGCCATCGACGTGGTTCTGTCCAACAGCGCCGCTCAGCGCGACGCCCGCGCGCCCTTTCGCAATCACCTGCTCAACCAACAGCCCGTCAGCCTGGTGGGCCGGCCCAGGCCCGGCAAGCCACCCTTCCGCTTCCCGGAGGATCTGCGCAGCGAGCCCATTCTGCTGCCAAGCCTCGACAGCGACATCCGGGTCGGGTTCGACCTTCTGCTCGATCTGGCGGGCATCCGGCCGATCATCCTGGCCGAAGTCGACGATATGGCGATGCTGCGCCTGCTGGCCCGCGAGCGCGAAGGCGTGACGCTGGTGCCGCCGATCGTCGTCCGTGACGAGCTGGAATCCGGCGTGCTGGTCGAGCACTGCCGGATCCCGCAGCTCACGGAAAGTTTCTACGCCATCATTCAGAACCGTCGGTTCCCAAACGCATTGCTCGCGGACTTGCTGACGCGATATGAGAGCGGCAAGCCCAATACCGCTGCGTCTTGATACCAGCCACGCCTGCCAAGGAGCCGATGAATGACGATCCCAGACAGGCCTGTGACCGAAGCCGGCTCCCACCCCGTGGCGCAGCGCCGCCTGACCCTTCGCCGACCCGACGACTGGCATGTCCACCTTCGTGACGGCGACATGCTGTCTTCCGTCGTCAATTTCACGGCCAGGCAGTTCGCAAGGGCTATCGTCATGCCCAATCTCCGTCCGCCGGTCACGACGGTCGCGGCCGCCAAGGGCTATCGCGACCGCATCCTCGCCGCCGTTGAGCCGGGCCTGGCCTTCGAGCCGCTGATGACCTGCTATCTCACCGACACCATCGACGCAGGCGAAGTCGAGCGCGGCTTTGCAGAGGGCGTCTTCACGGCCTGCAAGCTCTACCCCGCGAACGCCACCACCAATTCGGCCCATGGCGTCACCGACATCCGCAACATCCAGCCTGTGCTGGAGGTCATGCAGCGGATCGGCATGCCCCTGCTGATCCATGGAGAGGTGACCGATCGCGAGGTCGATATCTTCGACCGTGAGGCCGTCTTCATCGAGCGCATTCTCGCCAAGCTGATCGCGGATTTCCCGGCGCTCAAGGTAGTGTTCGAGCACATCACGACGGCCGACGCCGTGTCGTTCGTGGAGGCCGGCGGCCCCAATCTGGCGGCGACGATCACGCCGCACCACCTGGCGATCAATCGCAACGCCATGTTCGATGGCGGGATCCGGCCCCACTTCTATTGCCTGCCGGTCGCCAAGCGCGAGACCCACAGGCTGGCCCTGCGCCGAGCGGCGACGTCCGGTTCCGCCAAGTTCTTCCTGGGCACAGATTCTGCGCCGCACGCCGTTGGCGACAAGGAATCCTCGTGCGGCTGCGCGGGCGTGTTCAATGCGCCCTTCGCCATGGAAAGCTATGCCAAGACCTTCGACGAGGAGGGGGCGCTGGACCATCTCGAAGCCTTTGCGTCTGAAAACGGCCCACGCTTCTATGGTCTGCCGCTCAACGAGGGCGTCATTGTTCTGGAGCTTCAATCGTGTCCGGTTCCCGAAAAAATGACGCCGGGATCGGAGAGCCTGGTGCCGTTTCATGCCGGTGAGACGCTGAACTGGCGCCTTGCCGGCGCATCGACCGCCCCGGCGAGCGCCTAGTCGGTCAGGGTTTCCGTCAGGGCCCGCCCGAAATAGTCCCGCGTCTGGGCCAGAAGGTCCGGACGGTACTTGGCGCGCGGGTCATTGGCCTTGTCGTCGTCGAAGGCGTGGGTGGCGTCGGCGTGGAACACGGTGTCGACGCTCAGCCCGTCCAGGGTCAGCCGCTGCAGCGCGCGCTGGGGCGCCTTCCAGCCGACGACTTGGTCGCGACCGGCCAGCACCGAAAACACCCGGGGGCCGCCGGCGCCCCAGCCGTGGCGCGTGGTCAGGGCGGGATAGCCGGCGAACGGATAGACCAGCAGGGCGCCCCTGACCCGGGCCCGCAGCCGGGCCGGATCGGCGTCGACCAGACCCGTGACCCTGGCCGCATTGGCCCCGATCGCGTAGCCGTCCATGATCGTCCAGCCGCCGTGGCTCCAGCCGGCCAGGAAGATCCGCTCGTGATCGGCCCAGGACTGGTCCTCCAGCCAGGCCATCACCCCGAACAGGTCGGCGGCGCGTTTCAGCCCATGCAGCCGCACGCCGGTGCAGACCGTCAGCTTGGCGTCGAGGGTCGACATGCCGCGCGGCTTCAGCGAATCGACGACGATCGCGGCATAGCCCGCCTCGACCGCCGTCTGGGCATAGGCTTCCAGGAACGGCGTCTTGCCGCCGCAGCCGTGCAGGATCAGCGCCACCGGGAAAGGGCCGGGCCCGTCAGGCTTGAACACCTGCGAGTGCTCGATGACCCTGGTTCCCCAGGTGGCGCTTTGCATCATCCGGATCCTAGTGCCTGAACACCCGAACGCCGGTGAAGGCCATGGTCAGGCCCAGCTTGTCGGCGGCCTCGATCACCTCGCCGTCGCGCATCGAGCCACCCGGCTGGATGATCGCCGTGGCGCCGGCCTCGGCGGCCTGGATCAGGCCATCCGCGAACGGGAAGAAGGCTTCCGAGGCGCAGGCGCAGCCCTGCAGGTCGAGGCCGAAATCGGCGGCGCGCAGGGCCGCGATGCGGGCGCTGTCCTTGCGGTTCATCTGGCCGGCGCCCACGCCCAGGGTCTGGCCGTCGCGGGCATAGACGATGGCGTTGGACTTGACGTGCTTGCCGACGGTGAAGGCGAACAGCATGTCGCGGACCTCGGTGTCGGTCGGCTGGCGCTTGGTGACGATCTTCAGATCCGAAGCGGTGATCCGCGCGTCATCCCGCGACTGCACCAGGAAGCCGCCGGCCACGCTCTTGAAGGTGTCGCCGGTCGACAGGGCGTCGGGCAGGCCGCCGGTCACCAGCAGGCGCAGGTTCTTCTTGGCCGCGAACACGGCGATGGCGTCGTCGTCGGCTTCCGGGGCGATCACCACCTCGGTGAAGATCTCGACCATCGCTAAGGCCGCCTCGCGGGTCAGGCGCGAATTGACGGCGACGATGCCGCCGAAGGCCGAGGTCGGGTCGCAGGCCAGGGCCCGCTCATAGGCTTGCCGCTGCGAGCCGCCCACCGCCACGCCGCAGGGGTTGGCGTGCTTGATGATCGCCACGGCCGGACCCTGGGCCGGATCGAACTCGGCGATCAGCTCGAAGGCCGCGTCGGTGTCGTTGATGTTATTGTAGCTGAGCTCCTTGCCCTGCAGCTGGGTGGCCGTGGCCACGCCGACGCGGGGGCTGGGGAAGGCATAGAAGGCCGCCTTCTGGTGCGGATTCTCGCCATAGCGCATCACCTGGCGCAGCTCGCCGGCGATCGCCTTGCGGGCCGGGAAGTCCTGGCCGAGGGCCTGGGCGAACCAGGCCGAGATCGCCGCGTCATAGGCCGCCGTGCGGGCATAGGCGCGGCCCGCAAGGGTCTGGCGAAGAGCCAGGGTGGTGCCGCCGGCCTTCAGGGCGTCGAGCACTTCGCCAAGGTCGGCCGGGTCGGTGCAGACCGCCACATAGCCGTGGTTCTTGGCCGCCGAGCGGATCATGGCCGGGCCGCCGATGTCGATGTTCTCGACGCACTCGGCGTAGGACCCGCCCTTGGCGACCGTGGCCTCGAACGGATAGAGGTTCACATACAGTATATCGATGCCGCCGATGCCGTGGTCGGCCATGGCTTGCGCATGTTCGGGAGCATCCCGAACCCCGAGAAGCCCGCCGTGGACGATGGGGTGCAGGGTCTTGACCCGGCCATCCATCATTTCGGGAAAGCCGGTCAGGTCCGACACGTCCTTGACCGGCAGGCCGGCCGCGGCGATGGCCGCCTTGGTGCCGCCGGTCGAGACCAGCTCGACGCCGGCCTCGTGCAGGACCTTCGCCGCCTCGACCAGGCCGGTCTTGTCGGAGACCGACAGCAGGGCGCGTTTGGGGATGACGAGATCGGGGGCGGACGGATAGTCGGGGGCGGCGGGCACGGCGGGACTCCGGGTCTGGTGAAACAAGACGGTAAGGGAGCCCAGGCGCGCGGCGGATGAGGTTCACGCTCCCCGGTGGTCGCCCACCTTCAACGCCAGTCACGCGAACGGGCGGAAAATACGGGCGGGGGCGGGGGAGTCAATGAGCGGCTTGCCGCGCGCCGCCGACGCTCGGTGTCCTGCCGGATCAGCTCGTCCAGCACCGGCGTGGCGCTGGGCTGCAGGATGTCGGCCCGGCCGCCGGCGATCTGGGCGCGATTGTCGGCCAGCAGGGTCAGCATCAGCGTCCGCTCGCGCGCCGGGATCTGGTCGAGAAAGGGCGCGATCTGCCGATGCAGCTGTTCGGTGACCTCTTCCAGCCGGTCATACATCGTCATCGCGCGCTCTGTGGTCTTGTTGACGCGGCGAAGCGGACGATAGCGGCTGCGGGGTGGTTTGGACTTGGGCATGGGGCGTTCTCCTGGGTTGGATGGATCGTCACTCGCCCCCTCCTGACCTGCTGCGCAGGTCGTCCTCCCCCGGAGGGGGAAGATGAGGTCGGCGCGGTTCATCTTCCCCCTGCGGGGGAAGACGGTCGCGAAGCGACCCGTAGGGGGCAAGTCTGGCGGACACGGGCTCTCAGCCTCACGCGGCATCAGCCACTGAGCTAGTCGGGGAGGCGCGAAGCGGCCGGGACGACCCCGGATGACCGTGATGTGTTGTTTGCGTTTCGGCTCGACCTGTCCGCTTCGCAGAAGCTGTTCTTGCGTGAGGATTGGGCCAAGCGAGCGTGTTTCAGCTCTGATACCCAAGAGCCCCCGTACGGGCGCGCACCAAGGTCGATCGGCTAACCGTCTCGACCCCCGACGATGCGCGATAGGCGGGTTTACGATCCCTCGCCCTGTTGCTCCGCGCTGTTCCTCCGACGAGCCTTCCGGTGGTCCCGGATCTATCCAACGAACAGACCACCTTCGTCCTCGCCGCGTGACCGCGCGGCCCCGCTCAGCTCCATCCCCATCGCCGCTGTTGGGCCGGATCCAGGCGCCTCCCCCTGCGACGGGGACAGCTACGATTATGCGGGAGGTTTGAGCGCCGAGGATTGGCGCGATCGATTATTTTACAAGCGATTGATCAGGCTAGCATCTTTTTTGGAAAAGGCGGGGATTGAGCGTCCCCTATCCCCTACCTCCCGTCATTCCCGCCCTTGTGGCGGGAACCCCTCGTACCGCCGCAAGTGCGGGAGGGGCGAAGTGCGCGCGCACTTCGCTGGCGCTTCACGTGTCCGCTGAAACAGGGGTTCCCGCCACAAGGGCGGGAATGACGGTGATCTATTGGAGGGCCTCCCACCCCCCGCCAAGTCTTCCCGCCGCCCGGTCGCCAGCCTATGGTCCGGCCATGACCGACACCGCTGCGCCCGCCGATTCTGCCACCGCCCCGACCATGCCCGCAGACGGCCCCGCCGTGCGGCTGTTCCTGGTCGACGGTTCGGCCTATCTGTTTCGCGCCTATCACGCCCTGCCGCCCCTGACCCGCAAGAGCGACGGCCTGCCGGTGGGCGCGGTGCAGGGTTTCTGCAACATGCTGTGGAAGCTGTTGCGCGACATGCAGGGCGATACCCCCACCCATCTGGCGGTGATCTGGGACCACTCGGAAAAGACCTTCCGCAACAAACTCTATGACAAGTACAAGGCCCATCGCCCGCCGCCGCCCGAGGACCTGATCCCGCAGTTTCCGCTGGTGCGCGAGGCGACCCTGGCCTTTGGCGTGCCGGCCATCGAACTGCCCGGCTATGAGGCCGATGACCTGATCGCCGCCTATGCCTGCCGGGTGCGCGAAATGGGCGGCGAGGCGGTAATCGTGTCGTCCGACAAGGACCTGATGCAGCTGGTCGGCGACGGCGTCTCGATGTTTGACCCGATGAAGGGCCTGCGTATCGACCGCGAGCAGGTGTTCGAGAAGTTCGGCGTCTATCCCGACAAGGTGGTCGATGTTCAGGCCCTGTGCGGCGACAGCGTCGACAATGTGCCCGGCGCTCCCGGCATCGGCATCAAGACCGCCGCCCAGCTGATCAATGAGTATGGCGACCTCGATACGCTGCTGGCGCGGGCCGGCGAGATCAAGCAGCCCAAGCGCCGCGAGACCCTGATCGACTTTGCCGACCAGATCCGCCTGTCGCGCCAGCTGGTGCAGCTGGACTGCGATACGCCCCTGCCCGAACCGATCGCTGACCTGACCCTGCGCGAGCCCGACAAGGCGGTTCTGCAGGCCTTTCTCGAGGCGATGGAGTTCCGCAGTCTGGCCCGCCGGGTCGGGGACGGCAGCGCCGCCGCCGCGCCGCGCACCCTGGATCGCCCGCCGGGTGAAAGAGGGCTGGGCGCCGCGCCCAGTGCGCCGGTGGCGACCGTGTCCTATGCGGGCGCCGCAGCCCGGGCGGCGGCGGCTCCGGCCAGCGATCCTGTGGCCATCGACACCAGCGCCTATGCCTGCGTGCGCGACCTGGCCACCCTGCAGGCCTGGGTCGACCGGGCCACGGCCAAGGGCATTGTCGCCTTCGACACCGAGACCGACGCCCTGGGTTCGGCCACCGCCGGTCTGGTCGGCGTGTCCCTGGCCCTGGCGCCGGGCGAGGCCTGCTACATTCCGCTGGCCCACGAGGAAAAGGCCGAGGGCCTGGCCTTCGAAACCGCCGCCAGCCTGGAGCAGATCCCGCTGGCCGAGGCGATCGCCGTCTTGCGCCCGATGCTGGAAGACCCGGCGGTGCTGAAGGTGGCCCAGAACGGCAAGTACGATATCGCCGTGCTGTCGCGCTACGGCGTCCAGGTCGGGCCGATCGATGACACCATGCTGATCAGCTATGTGCTGGAGGCCGGTCTGCACGGCCATGGCATGGACGAGCTGTCGGAGCTGTGGCTTGGCCACAAGCCGATCCCGTTCAAGTCGGTGGCGGGCACGGGCAAGGCCCAGATCAGCTTCAAGCATGTGGGTCTGGTCGAGGCCACGGCCTATGCGGCCGAGGACGCCGACGTCACCCTGCGGCTCTACAACATCCTCAAGCCCCAGCTGGCCGCCAAGGGCCTGCTGACGGTCTATGAGACCCTGGAGCGTCCGTTGCCGCCGGTGCTGGCGGCGATGGAGAACGACGGCATCCGGGTCGATCCCGAAACCCTGCGCCGGCTGTCCAACGAGTTCTCGATGCGCATGGCCGAGTTCGAGGCCCAGGCCCAGAAACTGGTCGGCCATCCGTTCAATCTGGGCAGCCCCAAACAGGTGGGCGAGGTGCTGTTTGGCGAGATGGCCCTGAAGGGCGGCAAGAAGACCGCCACCGGCCAGTGGTCGACCGACAGCGACGTGCTGGAGTCACTGGCCCTGGAGCACGAGCTGCCGCGCGTGCTGCTGGACTGGCGCCAGCTGTCCAAGCTCAAGGGCACCTATACCGACAACCTGATCGCGGCCATCGCGCCGGGCAGTGAGAACCGCATCCACACCTCCTACGCCCTGGCGGCGACCACGACGGGGCGCCTGTCGTCGTCGGATCCCAACCTGCAGAACATCCCGATCCGCACCGAGGAGGGCCGCAAGATCCGCAAGGCCTTCGTGGCCGCGCCGGGCAAACTGCTGATCAGCGCCGACTACAGCCAGATCGAGCTGCGCCTGCTGGCCCATATCGGCGACATCCCCCAGCTGAAAAAGGCCTTCCAGGAGGGCCTCGACATCCACGCCATGACCGCCTCGGAAATGTTCGGCGTGCCGATCGAGGGCATGCCCAGCGAGGTGCGCCGCCGGGCCAAGGCGATCAATTTCGGCATCGTCTATGGCATCTCGGCGTTCGGCCTGGCCAACCAGCTGGGCATCGGCCAGGGCGAGGCGGGGGCCTATATCAAGACCTATTTCGAGCGCTTCCCCGGCATCCAGGCCTATATGGACGCCACCAAGGCCTTCGTGCGCGAGCATGGCTATGTGACCACGATCTTCGGCCGCAAGATCAACATCCCCGACATCCACGCCAAGTCGGCGGCCCAGCGGCAGTTCTCCGAGCGTGCGGCGATCAATGCGCCGATCCAGGGCGCGGCGGCCGACGTGATGCGCCGGGCGATGATCCGCATGCCCGGCGCCCTGGTCGAGGCCGGCCTGTCGGCGCGTGTCCTGCTGCAGGTGCACGATGAACTGGTCTTCGAAGCCCCCGAAGCCGAGGCCGAAGCGACCTGCGCCGTGGCGCGTCGGGTGATGGAAGGCGCTGCCGAGCCGGCGGTGGCCATTTCCGTGCCTCTGACAGTTGAGGCCCGCGCGGCGCTCAACTGGGATGAGGCCCACTGATCAAAAAAGCGGCTGACCTGCCCGATGTGCGACATTACGCTGCGGCAGCGTTAAGGCCGTGGAAACGGATTGCAGGGCAAGGCTAGGCTCGGCGCTTGCCCTGGATTCAGGCTTAAATCCCTGTAATTTCTATGGCTTTACGGCGCCCTCACACAATCCGGGAGTTGGCTGTGTCGTTCGGCGATCTGAGAATTCCGCAAAAGCTGATGACGGTGTTTTCCGTCATGCTGGTCACGATCATGCTGATGGGCGCAGCGCTCTACGCCAACAAGCTGAGCCTGACCAGTTCCGTCGAGCGGACCGAGCGGGCCTATCAGTCGTTGCGCGCCGCCGACACCGCAGCCTTCCGCCTGACCCGACAGGAAAACTCGCTGCGGGGCTTCCTGCTGTCGGGCGATGAGTATTACGTCCAGCGTCTAGAAGAGGCCCACAAGCCCAAGTTCCTAGCGGCGCTGGACAAGCTGCGCGAGCTGAACAAGGGCGACGAGGCCGATCTGGCGCGCATCGCCGCCGTTGACGCCGCCTATGCCGACTATCGCTCGCAGGCCATCGAGCCCGCCCTGAGCCTGGGCCGCGATCCCCTGACCCGCCCGCAGGCCATCGATCTGGTCAAGCATGACGGCGTCGCCGACAAGGCCGTCGAGCCGGTCGAGAACGCCATCCAGGCCATCGTCGACGACTCCGAGGCCGTGGTCGCCGCCGAAGCGGCCGCCCAGAAGAAGGCCTCGACCGCCTCGACCCTGACCCTGGCCATCGGCATCCTGGTCACCACCGCCATCGCCCTGGCCAGCGGCCTGCTGTTGACCAGCGGCATCGCCGGCCCGGTCGCCGCCATGACCGGCGCGATGCGCCGCCTGGCCTCGGGCGACCATTCGGTGGCCGTGCCGGCCGCCGGCCGCAAGGACGAGATCGGCCAGATGGCCGCCGCCGTCAGCCACTTCAAGGAGGCCGCGCTCGAGAAGATCCGCATCGAGGCCGACGCCGCCCATCAGCGCCAGGCCGTCGAGACCGAGCGCGCCGCCAACGAGGACGAGAAGAGCGAGGTGGCCCGCAGCGACGCGGCCAATTTCGCCGCCCTCAACGAGGCCCTGGATCGCCTGGCCTCGGGCGATCTGACGCACCGCATCACGATACCGTTCTCGCCCAAGGCCGAGAGCCTGAAGAGCAATTTCAACACCGCCGCCGAACGGGTGCTTGACGCCATGAAGGCGATCACCGCCACCACCGGCGGCGTCAGCGCCGGCGCGGACGAGATTGCCCGGGCTTCTGATGACCTGTCGCGCCGCACCGAGCAGCAGGCCGCCAGCCTGGAAGAAACCGCCGCCGCCCTCGACGAGATCACCGCTACGGTCCGCCGGACGGCCTCGGGCGCCAAGGAAGCCTCGGAGGTGGTGGCCAACGCCCGCACCGACGCCCAGCGCTCGGGCGAGATCGTCAGCCGGGCCGTCGCCGCCATGACCGAGATCGAGGGGTCCTCGCAGAAGGTCGGCAACATCATCGGGGTGATCGACGAGATCGCTTTCCAGACCAACCTTCTGGCCCTGAACGCCGGCGTCGAAGCCGCTCGCGCGGGTGAGGCGGGTCGCGGCTTCGCGGTCGTGGCGCAGGAGGTGCGGGCGCTGGCCCAGCGCTCGGCCGACGCGGCCAAGGAGATCAAGGTCCTGATCTCGACCTCGACCCAGCAGGTCGGCACGGGCGTCAGCCTGGTGGGCCAGACGGGCGAGGCCCTGCAGCGCATCGTCACCCAGGTCGCCTCGATCGACGCCCTGGTCAATGAGATCGCCGCCTCGGCCACCGAGCAGTCCACGGGACTGCACGAGGTCAATCAGGCCGTGAACCAGATGGACCAGGTGGTTCAGCAGAACGCGGCCATGGTCGAACAGGCCACAGCCGCCACCCACGCCCTGAAGGGCGAGGCCAGCGAACTCGCCAATCTGGTGGGCCGGTTCAAGGTGTCCGCCGGTGGCGCGGCCCAGGCGGAAAACCGCGCCGCGCCGCCGCCGCGCGCCCGTCCGCAGACCGCCGTCCGTCCGGGCCGCAGCTCGGCCGCCGTTGCGGTCAAGGAAGAGTGGGAAGAGTTCTGATTCAACGCTTCCGATAGAGGTTCGACCAAACGGGCTCGCCGCATCCACGGCGGGCCCGCTTTGCATCGGGACCGTTTCAGCCCGCGAAATTCCGCCTCACGCGGGGAGGCGCGCGCTCAGGCCCTGGGCGTCCAGCAACCTGACGGCCTCGTCGTCGAACGACACGAAGGTCTCGGCGCCCAGCCAGCCGCCCTCATGGGCGATGACGCCATCGGCAAAATCGCCGCCGGCCCTGAGCACGGTCAGGCCAGCCTCCACTGCCGGACGGTCGACGACGACATTGGCGCCGTTCATCAGCCGCTGGATGGCTTCGCCGATGTCTGATGCGGGGACCCGATAGCCCCTGGACAGCACCCACACCAGTTCGCACAGAGCGGGCAGGGTCAGGGCGACAAGCTTTGCATTGGCCAGTTCGACCTGGGCCCGAGGGCTTTGCTGCGGATTGTCTCCGGTGATGGCCCGGACGAGGATGTTGGTGTCGGCGGTGATCTTCACCTTTTGCCGGCCCAGCCGCGGGAGGCGATGGCGTTCATCTCCTCGATGGAGAGGGATGGCCCGCCCTGGCGCTTCAGGAAGTCGAACGCATCGGCGATGTTGCCGGCAGGTTTCGCGGCCCTCACCTCAATCCGCCCGTCGGGCAGCTTGCTCAGTGTGATCTTGTCGCCGGGGCCAATGCCCAGGTGATCGAGCAATCCCTTGCGAAGGGTGACCTGACCCTTGCTGGTGACGGTGAGCGTATTCATGTCGCGTCTCCCTGACCCAAAATGTAAGGGAAAAATGCCTTACATTCAAGATCGCGAGGGCGGTTGTCGCTTTGCGCTAGAACCCGACGCTGATCCGCAGGGCCGCGATGACCGCGTGGCCGATGCTCGCGTCGCCGGCCGGGTTGATCACATATTGCAGGTCGGGCTGCAGGGTGATCGGGCCGACCGTATCGGCATAGGTCAGTTCCAGGGCCGCTTCAGAGCGGCGCAGGGACGTGCCGGCGTCGAGGGCGTTGGCGCGGCTCCTGTCGCTGAACCAGGCCTGGTTGGCGCCGAACGACAGGGCGCTGTCGGGGCGACCTGCAAAGACCTGCTGGATCAGGATCCCGGCCTGCCAGCCCCCCGAGAAGTCGGTGGTGGCGCCGTCTGACAGGCCCAGGCGCGCGAAGGCGACGCCGCGACGCGGGCCTTCGGTTCGCGCGTGGAGCGGATGCTCGGCCAGCAGATAGACGCCGTGGGCGTTGCGGCGCGCCGGGTCGCCGGCGGCGTCCAGGTCGCGGATGTCGTCCTGCTCGCGGGTATAGCGCCAGGCGCCGATGGCCAGTTTGCTTGAGCCGGCCCAGCCCGCCTCGGCGATCAGCAGGGCGCCGCTATCGAACGAGGTGTCGATCCCGTCGGGGTCACCCAGCACGCCGGCCTCGGCGTTCAGCGCGGCGGCCTGGACGTAGAGATCCTCGCGCGGCGCCCATTTCAGGCGGACGGCCAGGGCGGTGGAGGGAAAGATCGACGGGCCGTTGGGGCCGGTTGCGGCCAGTTCCGAGCCGATGCCGAAGGCCGGGGCGATCAGCAGTCCGGCGCTGTCATTGGCGTAGAATTCGCTGTTGAGGTCGTAGAGGCCGATCCGCACCGAGGCGCTGTCGGCGGCGAAGCTCTGCTGCACCCAGGCCTCGAACAGGCGGGTGCGCTGGCGCGAGACCTCGATATTGTCGACGCCCTGGGCCGTCCCTGCGTCGTCATTGGGTATTCCGCCGCTGTTGTTGAGCACCAGCAGATGGGCCGATCCGCCGGCCCAGCCGACAGCCTTGTCCAGATCCAGATCGAGGCCCAGCTCGAGATTGTCGAGAAAGCGGCCGCGCCTCGAAATTCCGCCGTCGATCACGCCTGTGACGCCGGCGGTGTAGCCTATGCTCAGGTCAAGAGCGGGCGATTGGGCCTCGTCTGCCAGGGCCAGGCTGGATGCGCCAAGCACAGATGCGGCGGCCACGGAGCCGATCCCCAGGGCGCGACGGCGCCGGCGAACGCTGGTCCTGAACTGTGCGTGCATCTGACGGCTCCAGCGCGTCGAAAGTCTGTCGAACGCTTGGTGAGGATGGCGCGCGGCGGCGGACATCCCGTTAACTGACCCGTGCGGAAGCCCGCGACGAGTTGTCGCGCACCTCCTGGGGCCTGGCCTGCGTCAGTATGACGCTGAGGACGGGTGGCGGGGCATGAAAATGTCTTGCGAGGGCGGAAGGTGGATTAGCCTTGCGCCGGGGGCGCGGGGTCTTCGTCGAATAGTTCGGCCCGGGTGGCGGCGTCGTGATCGTTGAGCATCCGCCGGCAGAGCGCCGGGGGCCCCGCCGGAGGCGCGGGGCGGCGACCAGACCCCAAAATTCCACCGAAGGCGCCAACCCGCCGGGTTGCCGTCATCCGGCCCCGGGAGGCGCCGGAAGGGTCTTTTCAGAGAGGTCCTTGGTGGAGCCGAGGGGAGGCGATCCGGCGGGCGCTATGTCGTTGTAATTTGATGATTTTTCCGAGTCTCTGGTAGGGGCTTTGTACCCGTAAAGTGTACCATTTCCCCCAGCTTGCAGGCGCGTAAAGCGCCGCCGCCTTACGACGATTTTGTTAGTCCCAATGACCGGTCATGGAGCGATGGGAGGGCACTTGGCTAGCTATGCTTCTGAATGCCTCCACCTTCAGCTCGCCTTAATCGAACCGGGGTTCATCAAGGGGCTATGCTGTGGGAGGATCATTCAACCTGCCAAAGTTGGTCGTCATAGAGAGGTCTGGCTTTGCAAGAAAAAATGACACTTTCCCAGAAGACGGAGTATCGCAGACTTATTGATCGGCAATGGGCTCGTGCACTTAGTGGGTCAGAGCTGAAAGTGCTTTTGTTTATATTTACAAACACGACGGAGTGGGGAAAGTTTGCTGATCATTTCACGCTTGATCACTTCGTGCATGGGGTCGGTAAGCAGTCTGGGTCGGGCCTAAGCAAGGCTACAGTTCGTAGGGCAATAGCTTCACTAGAGGCCCAAGGCATCATCGTCCGGTTGCGCGTGCGAGACGGATATTGGTACGCGATCAACTTCGATTGGCGGCCAGACTGAGGGGAGTGGTTGAGACGACTCAAGAGTGCTCATAATGAGCACTCGTGATAGGTAAAAATTGCCACTCTATATACTAAGGGTAAAACCTCTAAGGAACATACCACACTCGTCGCCTAAGCTCCGAGGGTTGTGCTTCAACTCGCGCCATACCGGCGGAATTGATTGTGGCCGTGCCGTAGTCCGCGAGTAGCTCCAGCTTCGCGCTTGGTTCAGCCAAGTCGGCCATGCCGGTGGAATCCGCCCGGATGCGCTTTGCGAGCTCCTTCTCGACGGCTTGCGGCTTACGTTCGACTTGCGGGTCGACCATTCTCGCATCCATCTTGCTGCGTCGCTTAGGTTTGGCGCAGGCAATCAAAATCGTCCGCGCGCCATAGATGCGCCAGAAGGCCGTTTTTCTCACGGGGCTCCCAAAGGGCGCGGCCCACCTCTCAAGGTGCCTGTGGGCCCGTCTGGAAGCCTTGGCGGCGCATGCTGCGGGGAGAGTGTCTCGTGCCGTGGAGATTCCGCGCATCTCTTCGCTATGTTAGGTGCGGACGTCACTCTGCCAGTCCGCGTCGCGTCACCGAGAGCGTCCCGATGGGAGGTGTTCGGAAAGGGTACATCAATAGCTGTCGTGGCTCCCTGGGTGTGGCACCCGCTCCGATGAGCGGAACATCGTTGGGTCGCCACATTAAGGCCCGGCAATTGCCGTATTATTATACGGACTGACGGCGAAATCCGGCGCTGAGAGCGGTGGTGGCGAAGATCCGTTCCGGTGGATCTTACGGGATGTCTCTAAAAACCCGCGTTGGACGCCGTCTGCGTGAATGCCGCGACGATGCAGGTATGACCCAAGAGGTGCTTGCGGACGTGTCGGGCCGGTCGGTGGATACTATTTCCGCTATAGAGCGCGGGATTATGCTGCCGGGTTTTGAAACGCTGGACCGCCTAGCTTCCGCACTCGAAGTGCCGCTCGGAACCTTCTTCGATAGTGGGAGTGATCAAGAGGGAGATGAGCGAGCAGGGTTGCTGGCAAAGGTTATGTTGCGAGCTCGCAAGCTGGACGACGCCAATTTGCGGATCGCGGCAGACCTGATCGAAGCCCTTATTCGGGGCCGTTGAGTCGCCAAGCGACCCGAGGCTACGTGTCAGGATGTCTGCTTAGTACACGGCTTGCACTCCAACGCTGGTCAACCCAAGGCTTTGCTACGCCCGGGCAATGCGCGCCTAGAAACTGTAGCGACTGTCTCCCAGCGACCGGGTGATGGCATCGAGCATGTCGCTGGCCCAGTCGCCAAGAACGGGTGTGTCGACCCAGTCCGCCAAGGGTGCCTTGAAGCTGGTGAGATGCGCATTGAGCGAGCCGCCCCAAGAGCTTGGATAGACCCGCAGCCGAAGGGCGGCCTTGAATCGTTTTGAATGGCCATAAATCTGAGCGAGGTGTTGCAGTGCGGGATGCCAAGCCCACGCCGAGCCCTTTTGTTCAAGGATCGGGAAGAAGCTCAGCAGGAACCCGATCCGGTTGTCCGGATCGACTGCCACCCAGTCGAGCATCAAGTTGAGCGGCGTATTGAACAGTGCGCCCGAACCAGTACGCGATACGTCATAGGCAAAAAGTTTCGTCGCCGACGTGATCGAACTCAAGCGCTCGCGCTCGACGCGCGTTGCGATCTCATAGAAGCTGGCTAGTGCCAGCCAGACCTCATTCGGAGCCCGCTTGACGATGACCTCGAGAGCATCGCGCAGGGCGTCCGAAGGGCGGCCGCGCCGCCCACCCGTCGTGCGGCAGACCTGTTCGATCTGGAGAGCAAATGCGCGGGCAAAATCACCGTCGATTGCACCTGACGCATCCAGCATCCGAACCATGCGGCCGTAATTGTAACCGGCGTTCGCTGGGTTGCCCTCGGCACCTTCGGCGATCGATGGTGATAGGATGGCGCACTTCACTAACTTGATGATCTCCGGGGAGGGGGCAGCGTTGCCGTGTGTGACCATCGAAAGGATTTCGAGGGCAGCCCATGCGCCGCCATCCGCGCCCCGATCAATAAGTGCGGTGACGAACCGGCTAAGGCCGGCCTCCGAGACTTGATCGAGCCCTCTGCCATGGGAGATGCTTACAGTCTGTCGGGGAGTAACCATCCCAACGCGGATCTCGTTGGTGAGCGCGTCCAATCGCTCATCCGTAACGCGGAGCGAGGTCACGATATACATCGGGTTTGTCGCGAGAATCACCGATTTCTTGGCGATCGCGACGAGCGCACTGACGTCATCAACATTGTCGGCAAGTCTACGGTCGAGGGCCGTTAGGAGCGTCCCGACAAAGTTCACGCCCGCACGACTGCCGCTGGCATCGAGCGCCTCGACAGCCTGCTCAAAGGCACCGAGCGGATCGGATAGATGCTCGACTAGAGCATTGGCAAAGGGCTGAGGCGAGTTCATTTCCTGGCTAGCCATGGCGCGGATCACGCGCCCGATTTGATCAGGACTTTTCGCGATCTCAGGCGCGAGCGCCGCCGCTCGCCGCGCCGAATATTCGAAGTCGGGGTTCTCCTGATCCTGTGCGTAGCGCGTATTGGGATCGTGAATGTCCGAGGCCCAGAACCTGCTGTAAAACTGGGCTTGATCGACCGGATCGACGGGGAGCGTTGCATCGTAGAGGGCCTTAACCGCATCCGAGAAATTGGTCGGCTTCTCGGGGCTGTCGAAATAGAGCCAGTCGCCGATGCTTTTTGCCGCCCCAAAGTAGGAGCCCGTGGAGGCGACCACCTCGCGGACAAATGCTTCAATCGTTGGAAAAAGCTCGGGCAGCAGCAGGTTGCGCAGGTCGCCTGAGAGATGGTCCTCGATGACAGGACGCAGTTCGGAGTCCTTGCGCCAGACCTCGCGCAGCCTAACAAGCGCCCAGTTGAAATAGGCGTGGATCGTGCCTTCATCGGCGGGTGCCCATTCGGGACGATAGGGTTCCGCACCTACCTGCTCGAAGTCGTCTGAGCGTGAGATATAGGTCTGGATCATCGATCCCAAAGCCTCCACACCGGCCCGCCTGATCCTGGGATCGTCCTCCTCAAGCGCCTCCTCAAGTGCTTCGCGGCGACGGCGATCGTCGGCCTGTGTTCCGGCCAACGCGACCTGGAAAAGCTGGCGCAAGAGCTTGACGATCGAGGGCGAGGCGTCGCTGTCCGCAACAGCAGCCAGGCGCAAGATCATCTGCGCGGCCGGCTTAAAACTGTCCTTACGGCCCGCGAGCAGACGTAGTGTATCGACCAGCTCGTCAGTGACGACGATCGCGGCAACTTCGTCGAGCGAGGTCCGGCCGATGACGAAGAACAGGGCACCGGCCATCCTGTCGGGTTCGACGCGGGCAAACGCTGGAAGATAGGGGGCGATATCAGGGTGGAGGATGGCGGAATTGGCGAAGGCTCACCAACCCGCCGTTCGGCGGCAAGGAAGAGGACGGTGTCGAGAACAACTTCCCCACCTTCCGCACCAAGGAAACGGCGGACCTGTTCCTGGCGCTGATCGTACGCCTGTTGCGGAAGGATGGCCGCGCCGCCGTAGTGCTGCCCGATGGCTCGCTGTTTGGCGAGGGTATCAAGACGCGGCTGAAGGAACATCTGATGGAGGAGTGTAACCTCCACACCATCGTCCGCCTGAGACAGGAGTGCTTTCGCCGAGTACCGCAAGGAGCAGATTGCGATGCGCGTCCCTCCGCAGTTTTGCCGTCGGCGACCGTTGCCTGGGAGTCCTCTCAGCATCAAATTGAGCGGCAAGAGACCCCAACGTTAGGGCCGCTGGAACATCCAAGCGCGTATCAACCCCGAGGTTGGAAAAGCGCGGGTTTAGTTGGACGTGGAGCCCATGAGAGAAGCGGGTGACGATGCGCTTTTCATGTTCGATCATAGCTTCCTGCATGAGGCTTGTGAGCCGTGCGAAGCTGGGGCTGGACACGTCAAGATCAACGCCTTCGTGGGCAAGCAGCTTTCTGGTCTCGCCGTGCACGGAGGCCAGCGCACTCGCGCCTTCCTCAATGTCGGAAAGGTAGCCGATTTCTTCCAGCCGAGCGCTTGCATCTACGTCACGCGACCCAAGCGTAATTGCGCGGCGTTCCCGAGCGACGAACCACCGGCTCATTAGTTGCCAGAGTTCGTCTTCCGCTAGACTTTTTGCTCGTCGCTTGGGGCGACCTAGCGCCCCCTCAGACTGTCGTCGCGCGGCCTCAAGCTCCGCCAGGGCTTTCAGCCGTTCAACAGCCAGCATTCGCCGCGCCTCAGCGAAATTGCCGGTGCCTAGTGAACGTTTGATCTCTCGCATCCCGATGATCGAGCGAAGATGCTCTGGGACCGGCATTCGGAAGTAGTAGGTGCTGCCGCGCAGCAGCAAATGCTCAGGTCGCCGCGACATTTGCGCGCAGGGGCTGTGTACCAGTCATAGGTACCTTTTGCCCCTGCAAGTGCCGGTAATCAAACAATTCCTGCCGCGTCAACGGCTTGGAGGTCCTTGGTGGAGCCGAGGGGAATCGAACCCCTGACCTCGTCATTGCGAACGACGCGCTCTACCAACTGAGCTACGGCCCCAAGGAAGCGCGGGAATAGGGCGGGGCGGAGCCTGCGTCAAGCGGGGCAATGCAGCTTGGCTTGCCAGCGGGGGCAAGGCGCGGCAAGAAGCGGGAGTCTCGGACGGGAAACCCATGGCCGCCATTATCACCTTTGTCTTCTTCATCGCTTCCGCGCTGCTCAGCCTGCTCTGGTGGGCCATCATCATCTCGGCGGTTCTCAGCTGGCTGGTGGCGTTCGATGTGATCAATCTGCGCAACAGCGCCGTCTATCAGATCAGCACATTCCTGGACCGGGTGACCGGCCCGGTGCTGCGGCCGTTCCAGAGGATCATTCCGCCGCTGGGCGGGGTGGATGTCAGCGCGATCATCGTCCTGTTGCTGATCACCGGCGTCAAAGACATCCTGTTGCCGTCACTGAAGTTTGCGCTGATCGGCCTGCTGGGCTGATCCATGCTGCTGGCCGTCCGCCTGACGCCGCGCGGCGGGCGTGACGGCGCAGACGGCTGGGCCGTGGACGCTGACGGCCGGCCCTATCTGAAGGTGCGCGTGACCAGCGCCCCGGTCGAGGGCGAGGCCAATGCCGCCCTGATCGCCTTTGTCGCCAAGAGCCTGCGCCTTCCCAAATCCGCCGTCCGGCTGGCGGCGGGCGCGACCGCGCGTCTTAAGCGGCTTGAGATCGACGGCGTTGAAGAGGCGGATCTCGAGCGCGTGTTTGGACCCCGCCCCTGATCAACGGGTACTGGCGCGCCGCGCGCCGCTAGGGTAGAATTTGCCTCTGGTGAATCCTGTGAAGGCCGGGTTCGCCACGAAAATTGCGGCTGCCCCACGGAAACGCCGACAACTCGACCATTGACGGGATGCTGGTGCTTCGCGTCATCTCAGGTTTCGGCGCTGAAGCTGGCCGGTGGCACTACGTATGCGTCAAGCCGGGGGGGACGAGGCGTCGATGGGGGTGAGCGAACCGCAGAGTGACTTGGCGCGCGCCGCAAGCTCGCGACGCGCCAACCTCTATCTGCGCCTGTTCGCCACGCTGACCATTTCGGTCATCCTGTATGTCTTCATCGATATGCAGTGGGTGTGGATCTGGGCCGGGCTCTATCTGGCGGCGCTGACGCTCGAGTTCTGGACTACCCGTGAGGTCCTGGCCAACCCCGAGGTTCGGCCCGCGCGCTGGCGGTGGCTGTTGCTGGCGGCCTTGCCCTTCCTCACGGCGGCCATTTTCGGCTTTCTGGCCCTTCCGCTCTTCGCCTCGCACCAGCGGTTCGCCCCCACCCTGGGCGGCATGCTGCTGGCCGGCGCGCTGCTCAACGTCATTGTCGTCAATGCCGGCCAGAAGTCAGCGACCCTTTGGGCCGCTGGACCCCATGTGTTGTATCTGCTGGCCGCGCCGATAGTGGCCCGGGCGGCCAATCCGGACGCGCCGCTCGCCAACGCCCTGTGGGTGGGCGCTCTGCTGCTGATCGCGTCGGTCACCGTGGCCAGCCGCACCCTCAATGCGGCCCTGAAGGCCGAGGCCGACGCCAAGGAAGAGGCCGAGCTGCGTCGACATGAGGCCGAGGAGGCGGTGGCCGCCAAGTCGGCCTTCGTGGCCATGATCAGCCATGAACTCCGCACCCCGATCAGCGCCATCCTGGCCGGGGCGGCGCGCCTTCACAGCGAGGTCCCCGAGGCCAGTTCCAAGATCCACGCCCAGCTGATCTCTGACGCCGGCGGCCTGATGCGGGCCCTGCTCAACGACCTGCTGGACTTCTCGCGCCTGGATGTCGGCCGCATGGCCGTCGAGAAGACGCCGTTCAACCTGCGCCAGACCCTGGCCGGCGCCCTGCGACTATGGCGGCCCGAATTGGCCAAGAAGGGCCTTCGCCTCAGGATCGAAGGCGCCGCGACCCTGCCCAGATGGGTGGCGGGCGACGCGCTGCGGCTGCGCCAGGTGCTCAATAACCTGCTCTCCAACGCCATCAAGTTTACGGACCGGGGCGTGATCTCGGTGCGGTTCAACAGTCGGGAAGACGGCGTCGAGCAGCGCCTGACGATCACCATCGCCGACACCGGTTCCGGGATTTCCCCGGCCAATCTGTCGCGGTTGTTCACACCGTTCGAGCAGCTGAGCACCAATGTGGTTCGCCAGCATGGCGGCTCGGGACTGGGGCTGGTGATCAGCCGTGAACTGGCCCGGCTGATGGGCGGCGATCTGGCCGTCAGCAGCGTGGAAGGGCAGGGCGCGACCTTCACTCTGACCCTGACCGTCGGGGCCGCCGAGGCGCCGAAGGCCGAAGACGGCGGTCCGTCCATCGCCGGCGCGCGGGTGCTGGTGGTCGACGATCACGTGGTCAACCGCCGGGCCATCGAACTGGTGCTGCAGCCCTTCGGCATCGAGGCCACCCTGGCCGAGTCCGGCGAGCAGGCCCTTGAACTGCTGGGAGCCAAGGTGTTCGACGCGGTGCTGATGGATGTCTACATGCCGGGCATGGACGGTCGCGAAGCCACCCGCATCTTGCGGGCCGGCGCGGGCCCCAATCAAGACACTCCGGTGGTTGCCGTCACGGCCTCGGCCACGCCCAAGGACTGGGAGGCCTGTCTGGCCGCCGGCATGAACGCTCACGTCGCCAAGCCGATCGATCCGATCGAGCTCTATACGGCGCTCACCCAGGTGCTGGTCGGCGGCGTCCGCGTCGCGGCCTGATCCAGGGTCTGGGCCAGACGGGCCTTCAGCGCCCCGGCGTCCTTCATCTCGCATTCCCAGAGCGTTTCGACCCGCCAGCCGGCCGCTGTCAGGGCTTGGGCGGCGGCGGCGTCGCGCGCCCGGTTGCGCGCCACTTTGGCCAGCCAGTAGTCGCGGTTGGCCTTGGGCACGCGCGACCCCCGGGCGCAGTCATGGCCGTGCCAGAAACAACCATGGACGAAGAAGGCCAGCTTCCTGCCCGGCATCACCAAGTCGGGCTTACCCGGCAGGTCCTTGCGATGCAGGCGATAGCGGGCCCCGAGCGCTGTCAGCGTCTTGCGCAGCAGCCGCTCGGGGCCGGTGTCCTGGCTCTTGACGCGCGCCATGACGGCGGAGCGCTTGGCCCGGTCATAGACGTCGGTCACCGGGGCTCAGCTACAGCCCGTCGAACAGCGCCGTGGACAGGTAGCGTTCGGCGAAGCTGGGGATGATGGCCACGATCAGCTTGCCGGCGTAGTCGTCACGCAGGGCCAGGTCGAAGGCGGCGGTCAGGGCCGCGCCCGAGCTGATCCCGACCGGCAGGCCCTCGACCGCGGCCGAGCGGCGGGCCATGGCGAAGGCGTCGTCATTGCTGACCTGAACGATCTCGTCGATCACCCCGCGATCCAGGATGCCCGGCACGAAGCCGGCGCCGATGCCCTGGATCTTGTGCGGACCGGGCGCGCCGCCCGACAGCACGGCCGAGGCTTCCGGCTCGACGGCGACCATCTTCAGCGAGGCCTTGCGGGCCTTCAGCACCTGGCCGATGCCCGAGATGGTGCCGCCGGTGCCGACGCCCGAGACCACGGCGTCGACGGCGCCGGCAGTGTCGTTCCAGATCTCTTCCGCCGTCGAGACACGGTGGATCAGCGGGTTGGCTGCGTTCTCGAACTGCTGGGGCATCACCGCGCCGGGGGTGGCCTCGATGATCTCTTGGGCGCGGGCCACGGCGCCGCGCATGCCCTTCTCGGCCGGGGTCAGCTCCAGCTTGGCGCCCAGCAGCAGCAGCATCTTGCGGCGCTCGATCGACATGCTTTCGGGCATGACCAGGATCAGCTTGTAGCCCTTGGCGGCGGCCACGAAGGCGAGCGCGATGCCGGTATTGCCGCTGGTCGGCTCAACGATGGTGTCGCCGGGGGTCAGAACGCCCTGGGCTTCCAGGGATTCGATCAGCGAGACGCCGATGCGGTCTTTCACCGAGGCCAGCGGATTGAAGAATTCCAGCTTGGCCACGACCTCGCCCTTGGGCTGGATCTGCGCCGACAGGCGCGGCAGCCGGATCAGCGGGGTGTCGCCGATGGTGTCGAGGATCGAGTCATAGATCTTGCCGCGCCCGGAACGCTTGTAGCGGGCGGCATCATAGGCGGGGGCGCCATCGGCCATGGTGGGATCTCGCGAAAGGTTGGCGGGTCAAAAGCCACCTTACGGCGTGGGTTTTAGCCTGTCAGCGGGTCATTCGGCGGCAAGGCTTGCAGATTTGCTATCGACCAGCGGTTCCAGCAGGCGCGCTGCCAGCCAGCGCACCACCGGCGGGGCGACGCCGTCGCCGATCACATGCAGTCCGGCCGTCTGGCTGCCGGGCAGCACATAGGCATCGGGCAGGCCCATCAGGCGGGCGCCTTCGCGCGGGCTGATCAGGCGCGAGCGGACCTCGCCCCTGTCGATCACCAGCAGGGTCTGGCGCGACGAGCCGCCGCGCGGCGTGCGCAGGCAGCCGGCCAGGCCATCGAACCGGGCCTCGGCCCGCTGCTGGCCGTCTCGCATGCGCTTGAACACCGCCCCGACCGAGCGCTGGCCGCGCTGCACATGGGCCTCGACGGCGGCGCGATGGGCCGGGGCCATCAGGGCCAGCAGGTTGCGGGTTCGCTCGGGCGAGCTCCAGGTGACGGCGTCGTCGGGCTCCAGCAGGGCGGAAAGGTCGGTGTTGCGGGCCGGCGGCGCGTCCAGGCCCCACCAGATCCAGTTCGCCTGCAGAGCCTCGGGCAGGCGGGCCTGGGCAGCCTTGACCGCGCGACTGTGGAACGGGCTGGGCCCGGCCAGGGCGTCGACCGGCCTGCGGGTGGCGATCACGAAGACCCGCGGCCGCGACTGCGGCGTGAACCGGGCCGCGTCGATCTCCAGCGCCCCGAAGTGATAGCCGTCGTCGGCCAGGGCCTGGCACAGGGCGGTGAAGTCGCGGCCCTCATGCGAGGTCAGCAGGCCCACCACGTTCTCGACGACGATGGTGTCGGGCCCGCGTCCGGCGGCGTTCAACGCCTGCATCAGCTTCCAGAAGCCGAAAAAGGCCGAGGAGCGTCCGCCCGTGAGGCCCGCGCGGGCCCCGGCCAGGCTGAAGTCCTGGCAGGGGCTGGAGGCCCAGGCCAGGTCGGCGGTCGGCAGGGTGTCAGCGTCGATGGCCCAGACGTCGCCCTGATGAAAGTGCCCATCCCCGTTGGAAGAGCCGGCGTCGGGGAAATTGGCGCGATAGGCGGCCGCCTTCAGCGGGTCGAAATCATTGGCGAAGGCGCAGGTCCAGCCGTCTCCCAGCCCGATGCGGGCCATGCCGCCGCCGGCGAAGAATTCAAGGAAGGCGGGAGAGGCTTTTCGAGTCATGCCGTGTGAGACTAGCCTCGTCGGGCAACAGGGAATAGCCGCCGCCATGCTTCGCACAGCCGCCTTGTCGATCCTGCTTTTGGTGCTGGCCGCCTGTGGCGAGGCGCCGATGGGCGCCGCCGAAGACCCCGCGCCGCCGGCCGACGCCCCGGCCTCGGCCAGGACGCCCGACTATGCCGGCGATATCGACGTGATTGGCACAGAGCCGTTCTGGGCGGTGAAGATCCGCGCCGCCAGCGTCGCCCTGACCCGTCCCGACGCGCCCGAGGTCAGCAACGCCAATCCCGGCGTGCGGATCGACGGCCAGCAGGGCGTGTGGGATTCAAACGGCGTCGAGGAAGGCAAGGGCCGGGTGGTCGTGCGCCTGACACCGGGCGTCTGCACCGACGGCATGTCGGACCGCGTTTACCGGTTCTATGCCGAGGTGTGGATCGACGGCGAGACGCTGAAGGGCTGCGCCGAGCACACCGCGATCCTGGCGGCTCAGCCCAAGCCCTGACGCAGGCCCTAGCCGCGCCGCAGTTCGATCGTCTCGATCGACGATTGGGCGTGGCGGGGCTTGTTGGCGCCGGGGGTCGGCAGCAGCAGGCCGATCGTGATGGCGAGGACAAGGGCGAGGGCGAAGAAGGCCTTGATGGCCATGGCGGGTCTCTGGTCTGGCGTCACGCGGCAATCGCGGGATGCGCCTTTGGCAACACAGATGGTTGCCAAAGGCCGGGGTTCAAGTGGCGCCCGCAAAAGAAGGCCGAACGTCCCGTCAGGATGCAGAAAGGGCCGGAAACCCGATTGAAGGTTTCCGGCCCCACTGGGCTCTATCTGCGTGTCATCCCGGCCGTAGCGCAGCGAAGAGCCGGGACCGCAGGAAGCTCAGCGCTTGCCGTGGTCCCGGATAGCCTCTGCGAGGCTTCCGGGATGACACCATAAATCAGAAGATCTCGAACAGACCCGCCGCGCCCATGCCGCCGCCGATGCACATGGTCACCACGCCCAGCTTGGCGCCGCGACGCTTGCCTTCCAGCAGCAGGTGGCCGGCGCAGCGGGCGCCGGTCATGCCGAAGGGGTGGCCGATGGCGATCGAGCCGCCGTTGACGTTGTACTTTTCCGGATCGATGCCCAGCTTGTCGCGGCTGTAGAGGCACTGGCTGGCGAAGGCTTCGTTCAGTTCCCACAGGTCGATGTCGTCGACCTTCAGGCCGTGGCGTTCCAGCAGGCGCGGCACGGCATAGACCGGGCCGATGCCCATCTCGTCGGGCTCGCAGCCGGCGACGGCGAAGCCGCGGAAGGCGCCCAGCGGGGTCAGGCCGCGACGGGCGGCCTCGGCGGCTTCCATCACCACCACGGCGGCGGCGCCGTCCGACAGCTGGCTGGCGTTGCCGGCGGTGACGAACTTGCCTTCGCCCATCACCGGCTTGAGGCTGCTCAGGCCTTCCAGGGTGGTGTCAGCGCGGTTGCACTCGTCCTTGTCGACCATGTAGTCGACGAAGCTCTCTTCCTTGGTTTCCTTGTTGACCACCTTCATCTTGGTGGCCATCGGGACGATCTCGCCCTTGAACAGGCCGGCGGCCTGGGCGGCGGCGATGCGCTGCTGGCTGCGCAGGGCGTATTCGTCCTGGTATTCGCGGCTGATATTGTAGCGCTTGGCCACGATGTCGGCGGTGTCGATCATCGCCATCCACAGGGCCGGATGGGACTTCATCAGCTTTTCTTCGGTGATGTGGAATCGGTTCATGTGACCGCCCGCATTGACCAGCGAGATCGACTCGACGCCGCCACCGATGGCGACATTGGCGCCGTCGTTGCGAACATAGTTGGCCGCCGTGGCGATGGCCTGCAGGCCCGACGAGCAGAAGCGGTTGATGGTCTGGCCCGAAACGGTGACCGGCAGACCGGCCCACATGGCGGCGTTGCGCGCCACGTTCATGCCGGTGGCGCCTTCAGGACCGCCGCAGCCCAGGGCCACGTCTTCCACTTCGCCGCCGTCGAGGCCGGCGCGCGACACGGCGTGCTGGATGGCGTGACCGGCCATGGCCGCGCCATGGGTGTTGTTGAAACCACCGCGGACTGACTTGGCCAGACCGGTGCGGGCGTAAGAGACGATGACCGCTTCGCGCATTGGGCGCTTCTCCCCGTTAAACGTTAGTTTGAATTGGCGGCCACCCTAGACTCGGAATCCCGCTGGCGAAAGGTCACGCGCACGTAAAGCGGCTTTGGCCCGGCCGGCGCGGGCGGCCTGCGCCGTTGGACGGGGCGGGACACCGGTGTCTTGGCTTTGCCGCGCAATCCTTGACCCTGATTTTACCCTCCCGAGCCCGGTCCATGCCTCCATGCTGCGGATGTGCGCCAACCGGGACACAAGACGGGAGACTCGTCCGAGCACGTCCTGAATCGGCGTTGACTCTGATTGACCGGAACATGAACCCTCAGGTTGCGGCCGGGCCTGGCCCAGAGACCGCGAAAATATCTGGGAGGACTACACATGAGCTCTACGAACCGGCGCCCCCGCACGCGCCATGCGCTGCTGGCCGCCACCGCCTTGGCGGGCCTTGTGGCCCTGCCCTCCCTGGCTGCGGCCCAGGACTCCACCGTCGAGGAAATCATCGTCACCGCCACCAAGCGCGACTCGACCATTCTGGACGTGCCGTTTTCGATCAACGCCCAGACCCAGCAGGACATCCAGCGCTCCGGCGCGGTCACCCTGGAAGACCTGTCGCGCAATGTCGCCAGCCTGACGATCCAGAACCTCGGCCCCGGCCAGAGCCAGGTCTCGGTGCGCGGCGTTTCGGCCGGCCAGGTGGTTCGCGACCAGCCGGGCGTCAAGGAACAGGTCGGGGTCTATCTCGACGAGTCGGTGATCTCGCTGTCGCTGTTCACCCCCGACATCGATCTTTTTGACCTGAACCGGGTGGAAACCCTGCGCGGCCCGCAGGGCACGCTGTTCGGCTCGGGGTCGGTGGGCGGCACCATCCGCTACATCACCAACCAGCCCAAGATCGGCGCCTTCTCCGGCGTGGTCGAGGCCAATGCCAACATGGTCGATGGCGACGACACCGGCGGCTACGTCAAGGGCGCGGTCAACCTGCCGGTCTCCGACAAGGTCGCCGTTCGCGCGGTGGGCTACTATACGAAATACGCCGGCTTCATCGACGCCCGCATCGAGGGCGGCGGCCGCAAGAAGAACGTCAATGACGGCAGCCGGACCGGCGGCCGCGTGTCGGTGCTGCTGCAACCGACCGAGACCATCAGCATCACGCCGCGGGTGGTCTATCAGGAAATCCGCGCCAACGGCTTCAACCGCCAGGAAGCCTTCAACCTGTTCGCCAACCCCAACACCACCAGCCGAACGCCGGTGCGACTGGGCGAGCGCGAACAGCACCTGCTGCTGGACGAAAGCTTCGCTGACGACACCCTGCTGACAGACCTGACCGCCTCGATCGGCATGGGCGCCGTCGAGCTGACCTCGGTGACCAGCTATGTCGATCGCAAGATCCACATCGACCGCGACGCCAGCGCCCTGACCGGCAGCGTCTCGGTGGACCTGGGCTATCCGTCGGCGGCCGTGCTGCTGCCGTCCAAGCTGGTCGACACCACGGACCTTGAGCAATTCACCCAGGAACTGCGCCTGGGCTCGACCGGCGATGGCCCATTCCAGTGGGTGTTCGGCGGCTTCTATTCCGAGGTCGACCGCATCTATGACCAGCGCCTGCCCACGCCGGGCTATGACGCCTATACCGACGCCACCCTGGGCGCCGGCACCTCGGCGGCGGTGGCCAACGGCTTCCCCCGCAACTCGCCCTACAACGCCTCGCTGCCCTACAACATCAAGCAGAAGGCCCTGTTCGGCGAGGCCAGCTACAAGCTGGACAAGCTGACCGTCACGGCCGGCGGGCGGTTCTATGACTTCGAGGAAACCCGCCAGTTCAAGTCGGGCGGCCTGTTCGCCAACGGCGACAACCAGGTCGACAAGACCGCGTCCGACGGCTTCACGCCGCGGGTTCTGGTGGCCTATGAGGCCAGCGACACGGTGACGTTCAATGCCCAGGCCGCCCAGGGCTTCCGGCTCGGCGGCGTCAACGACCCGCTGAACCTGCCGCTGTGCTCGCCACAGGACAAGGCGATCTTCGGCGGCTTCCAGTCCTATGACGACGAGACGCTGTGGAACTACGAGGCCGGCGTGAAGTCGCGCTTCGGCGGGATCAGCTTCAATAGCGCCGTCTTCTATACCGACATCAAGAACCTGCAGACGACCCTGGACGCCGGCTCGTGCTCCTCGCGCGTGGTGTTCAATGTGCCCAAGGCCCACACCAAGGGCATCGAGGCCGAGTTCTCCGCGCGTCTGGCGCCGGGTCTCGACATCGGCATTTCGGGCAGCCTGCTGGAAGCCGAGTTCGACTCGACCGTGAAGGACGGGACGGGCGCGGTGCTGGGCGGCATTCGCGAGGGCAACCGCCTGCCGTCGGTGCCCAAGTTCCAGATCTCGGCCGACGCCACCTATTCGTGGACCGTCCGCTCGGGCATGGAAGCCTATGTCACCGCCTCGGTGCAGCACATCGGCAACCGCTATACCCAGGCCAGCGACCAGGAGAACAATCCGCGCGCCTTCACCTCGCGCCTGGCGTTCGGCGGCGCCACCGGAACCGTGCCGACGCTCGTCAATCTGCAGCTGCCCAGCTACGAGATCGTCAATTTCAGCATCGGGCTGGAGATGGACAACGGCGTCGACCTGATCGCCTACGCCAACAACGTGTTCGATGAGAACCCGCTGCTGTCGTTCGACCGCGAACGCGGCGGCCGGGCGCGTCTGGGCTACACGGTTGGCCAGCCGCGCACGATGGGCGTGACGGTGCGGCGGAGCTTCTAGTCCGTCCTCGACCCTAAGGAATGGGTGGTGCGGGGCGGCCAGACTGGTCGCCCCGTTCTGCTTTCCGGGGCGGAACACTTGACCGGGGCCGCCACCCAACGGACGCTTGCCGCCAAAGATAGAGGCGGGAGGCCAGGATGCCGGGTCGGCTTTATGATCTTGTGCTGCGCGGTGGTCAGGTTGTCGACGGGACCGGCGCGCCGGCCGTCTTCGCCGACGTCGCGGTCAAGGATGGCGTGATCGTCGCCGTCGGCCCGGACCTGGCGGCGGGCGCCGAGGAGATCGACGCGCGCGGCCGCATCGTCACCCCCGGCTTTGTCGACATCCACACCCACTATGACGGCCAGGCGACCTGGGACGCGCGCATGACGCCCAGCTCGGGCCATGGCGTCACCACGGTGGTGATGGGCAATTGCGGCGTCGGCTTCGCGCCCTGCAGGCCAGAGGACCGCGACCGGCTGATCCGCCTGATGGAGGGGGTAGAGGACATTCCCTTCCCGGTGCTGACCGAGGGCCTGCCCTGGAACTGGGAGAGCTTTCCCGACTATCTCGACGCGCTGGAGGCGCGGGCCTTCGACGTCGATATCGGCGCCCAGCTGCCGCACGCGGCCCTGCGGGTGTTCGTGATGGGCGAGCGCGGGGCCAATCGCGAGCCGGCGACGCCCGCCGACATCGCCGCCATGGCCGCCATCGCCAAGCGGGCGGTCGAGGCCGGGGCGCTGGGCTTTTCCACCTCGCGCACCCTCAATCACCGCACCAGCGACGGCCAACCGACCCCGACCCTGACGGCGGGCGAGGATGAACTGACCGGCATCGCCTTGGGCCTGGCCGCCGCCGGCAAGGGCGTGCTGCAGCTGGTCTCCGACTTTTTCCCCGACGGTCTGGCCGAGCTGGCCATGCTGCGCCGGATTGTCGAGCGGTCAGGACGGCCCCTGTCATTCTCGCTGGTCCAGAGCCCCAAGTCGCCGGACGGCTGGAAACTGATGCTGGCCGGTCTGCAGGACGCCGCCGACGCCGGTCTGCCGATCAAGGCCCAGGTCTGCGGGCGTCCGGTGGGGGTGCTGTTCGGACTGGAGCTGACCCTCAATCCGTTCAGCCAGAGCGCGGTCTATGGCGAGATCGCCAGACTGCCCCTGGCCGAGCGCGTGGCCGCCCTGCGGGATCCCGATTTCCGCGCCCGCCTGCTGGCCGAGGAGGGCGACCCACAGGGCCCGTTCGCCGGCAGCGCCCTGCGCGCCTGGGACAATCTGTTCCCGATGGGCGCGGTCCCCGACTATGAGCCGACCGCCGAGATGACGGTGGCCGCCCGCGCCGCCGCCTCTGGCCGAGATCCGGCGGAGGTCGCGCTGGACGCCCTGCTCGAGAACGACGGTCGGGGCATGCTGTATCACCCGTTCCTGAACTATGCCGGCGGCTCGCTGGATCCCAGCTTCGCCATGCTGAACCACAGGGACACCGTGCCGGGCCTGTCGGACGGCGGGGCGCATGTGGGCATGATCTGCGACGGCAGCTTCCCGACCAGCAACCTCATCCACTGGACCCGCGACCGCACGCGCGGCCCGCGCATCGCGCTGGAAGCCATGGTGGCGATGCAGACCCGCGACACCGCCCAGACGGTCGGGCTGATGGATCGCGGCCTGATCGCGCCGGGCTATCGGGCCGATCTGAACGTCGTCGACTATGAGGCCCTGAGCCTGGAGGCGCCCCGGGTCGCCTACGACCTGCCGGCCGGCGGTCGACGGCTGACCCAGAAGGCCCACGGCTATGTGGCCACGATCGTCGGTGGCGTGGTCACCTACCGCGACGGCGAGCCGACCGGAGCCCTGCCAGGGCGGCTGGTGCGAGGGGCGAAGTCCGCGCCGATGGCCCTGGCGGCGGAGTAGGCCGTCTAAGTCACTTGCCCCCTCCTGGCTGCTGCGCAGCCGTCCTCCCCCGGAGGGGGAAGATGAGGTTCGCGCGCTTCATCTTCCCCCTCCGGGGGAGGAGCGCGTCAGCGCGGAGGGGGCAAGTCTTCAGCCCCCTACTCCCCAAACCCCTCGCCCGGCGTCAGCGGCGACAGTCGGATCAGCCGCGAGTCCTCGACAGCCGCCTGCCGATGCTTGACCCACTCGCGGTAGTCCGGGTCGGTGACCATGGCGAAGAAGGCCCCGGCATTGGGATACTGCGCGATGAAGGCCAAGTCCCAGCGCTCGTCGGTCGGGCCGGTCACGACCAGTTCCGGCCGGCCTGCCCAGATCTGCCGGCCACCCAGCCGCGCAAACAGCGCGGCGGTCTCGCGGCCATAGGCGCGATAGGCGTCCAGGCCCGACCGGCCCTTGCCGTGCTCGGGATGATCGACCGGATAGTCGGCCATGGTCTTGAGCCGCACCAGGTTCAGCATCTGGATCGGCGCGTCGCGTGGCAGGCCCTTGAAGGCGTCGAACTGTTCGCGGGTTGGATCGATGCTGGACATGGCGTGTCCTCCCTAGTGTTGCTTGCGGCCATCTGGCGGCCAAAAGACGAAAAGCGCTATGGTCAGCAGGGCCAGGGCGATGGCTTCGGCGGGCCTTGTCCGCCAGGCGCCGACGACGCCGAGGCCGTTGATCACGAAGTGCGGGATGATCCCGGCGATCAGCACGCTGCCGCGCGTGCGCAGAAACAGCCAGGTCATCAGCAGCGACAGGGCGACCGTGCCCAGGGCGTACCAGCCCAGATCCGACAGCGGCGTGGCGACGATGCCCGAAAACAGAAAGGCCGGGATGTGCCAGATCGTCCAGATGACGCCCAATGCGCCGCCGGCGATCAGGGGCGGCCAGCGGTCCAGCAGCCGGGGCAGGGCATAGCCCCGCCAGCCCAGCTCCTCGCCCAGCGGGCCGGAATTGGTGAGGATCTGGGCGGTGGTGAACAGGATCAGCGGCGTGGCGACCAGCACGTCGGCGGGACGTACTGGCCATCCGCCAAACGGTGGCGCCAGCAGGCTGAGGCCCAGGGCGAGGGTCGGCAGGGCCAGGAACGCCAGGGCCACGGCCCAGAGCGGCGTCGCCTGCAGTAACCGGCGGCCAAGTCGCGCAAGGCCGGCCGGTCCTTCGAAGGCCAGGGTCAGTCCCACAGCGACCAGCGTCGGCGAACAGGCGGCCAGAAGATAGGCCGCGGACCCATAGGCAAAGGGACCAAAGGCGGCGGTCAGGGGCGCGGGGAACACCAGATAGAGGCCGCCGACGCCCCAGCTGATCAGGAAGACGAGGCCCAGGAAGAGCCAGACGCGTCGGAACTCCCGGCGGCTGGCTTCCCCGGTCATGGCGTCAGCCCTTCGGCAGGATCGTCAGGCCGTTGGGCAGTTCATTGGTGTCGGCCTCGCGCACCGGCACGTGGCTGGACAGGATCTCGCCCACCCGGGTGACGGCGGCGACGAAGCCGTCGGCGATCTTGCCCTGTTTCAGGCCGGCCACGAGATCGGCGACCACCTCGTCCCAGACCGCATGGGGCGCGGCCTTGTAGATGCCTTCGTCGGCGATGACCTCGACGCGGTGCTCGGCCAGGGCGGCGAAGATCAGCACGCCGGTGCGGTCGCGGGTCAGGTGCAGGCCGTGGCTCATGAACTGCTCCATGGCCGCGCGCCTGACCGCCGCCGCCTTCAGCGGGCCGGGCGTCAGGGCGCGGCGGATCGGCGGGATCGAGACCAGCAGGGCGGCCACAATGAAGATTGCCGCCTGCAGGCCGATATAGATCGACAGGGCCGACAGGATGGCGCCGTCGGTGGCCGAGGCGTGGCCGACGGTCCAGCCACCGAACAGGGTCGTCAGCATCTCTGGCCGCAGTCCGGCCAGCAGGCCGCCGGCCGGCAGGATCAGGGCCGCAGCCGCCGCCCAGACCAGCGGCGTCTCGCGATAGTCTGAAACCTCGGGCGCCAGCACGCAGAAGATCTCGCCGGCGGTGGTCTTTTCGGCCGCCGCCACGGCCTCGGCGATGCGGGCCTGGTCCTCAGGGGTCATCTTGCGCATCACCAGCTCCCTGAACTTCCGCCGCCGCCGAACGAGCCGCCGCCGCCGGAGAACCCGCCACCGCCGCCGCCGCGACCACTACCGCCGCCGCTGGTCAGGGCGTTGAGGATGATCCAGGGCAGGGCCGAGCCCAGACCGCCGCGCCGTCCGCGCCGTCCCGGCAGCAGGCGGGTGATCAGGAAGAACACGAACAGGCCGATCAGCAGCGCCGCGATCGGCGAAAAGCCCGAGCCGGAGCTTGAGGGTTGGGGCTTGGCCGCCTGGGCGACCTTGGCCCGGGCCTCGTCGTCGGGCAGGGACAGCTGTGTCAGCAGCTCATCGGCGCCGGCGATGATGCCGCCCGGCAGGTCGCCGGCCTTGAATTTCGGGAGGATGGCGCTCTGGATGATGACGCTGGACAGGGCGTCGGTCAGCACCGGCTCCAGACCATAGCCGACCTCGATGCGCACCTTCTTCTCGGTGGGGGCGACCAGCAGGATGACGCCGTCATCCCGGTCCTTGTCGCCAAGGCCCCAGGTGCGGCCCAGCTGGTAGCCGTAGTCCTCGATCTCATAGCCCTGCAGGCTGGGCACGGTGGCCACCACCAGCTGACGGCCGGTGGAGTCTTCGAGCGCCTTCAGCTTGCCCGTCAGGTCGGCTTCGACCTGCGGCGAGAGGATATTGGCCTCGTCGACCACCCGCCCGCTCAGCGGCGGGAACTTGGGGGCGGCGACGGCGGGGAGGGCGAGGCAAAGCACTGCCAATGCGGCAATCAGACCGCCAATCCAAGTCCTGTCATCCCGGCCGAAGCGCAGCGAAGAGCCGGGACCGCGACAAGCGCTGGCGTTTCCGGCGGTCCCGGCTCGGCGCGCTTCGCGCTTGGCCGGGATGACAAGGTTGGTCGTCTTCAACTTACTGGGCCGGAGCCGAGGCCGGCGGGGCCGCGTCGAAGCTGACCGTCGGGGCCGACTGCGCTGCGGCCGTGGCCTGGAACAGCACGGCCGGCTTCTGGCTGGAATACATCGTCTTGGCCCAGAGGATGCTGGGGAAGGTCCGCAGCGTCGTGTTGTATTTCTGGGCCGTCTGGTTGTAGTCGCGCCGGGCGATGGTGATGCGGTTTTCCGTGCCTTCCAGTTGGCTTTGCAGGGCCATGAAGTTCTGGTTCGACTTCAGGTCGGGATAGTTCTCCTGAATCATCATCAGGCGGCCCAGCACGCCCGACAGCTTGTCCTGGGCGGCGGCGTATTTTTCAAAGGTGGCCGGATCGGTGATGGTCGAGGCGTCGACCTTCACCTGGGTGGCGCTGGCGCGGGCCTCGGTGACCTCGACCAGCACGCCCTTTTCCTGGGCCGCGTAGCCCTTCACGGTGGCCACGAGGTTGGGCACCAGGTCGGCGCGGCGCTGATACTGGTTCTGCACCTCGGCCCAGGCCGTCTTGGTCGCCTCGTCCTGGGTGGGGATGGTGTTGATCCCGCAGCCGGCCAGGCCGGCGGCGAGCACGGCGACTAGCGCCAGGCGCGAGAAAGATTTGGCGAAACGGTTCATTCAGCCCTCCAATACGAGCATCACGGCTCGCATACCCTCGTTAGATAGCGCGTCCGTTGATCTGCGTCAGGTCGGCCGGGATTAAACCTTCTCCATTTCCGCGAAGGTTTTGCGTCGGGGACCCAGATAGCCGAACAGCCAGGCCGCAACCTTGCGGATCTGGATCTCCTCGGACCCCTCGGTGATCCGGTAGCGGCGGTGGTGGCGATAGATGTGCTCGAACGGCTTGTGGCGCGAATAGCCGATGCCGCCATGCACCTGCATGGCCCGGTCGGCGGCCTCGCAGACCAGGCGGTTGGCCTGGTAGTTACACATCGAGACCTTGTCGGAGAGGCGCTTTTCCACCTCCGGCTTGGTCATCTGGTCCATTTCCCAGGCGGTCTTGCGGATCAGCAGGCGCAGCATCTCGGCGGTGCTGGCCAGTTCCACCAGCGGGAACTGGATGGCCTGGTTCTCGGCCAGGGGCTTGCCGAAGGGTTTGCGGACGCGGGCGTATTTCACGCTCTCTTCTATGCAGAAGGTCGCCGCGCCCAGGCTTGAGGCCGCCTGGCGGATGCGGTTCTCGTGCACGAAGTGCTGGGCCAGGGAGAGGCCGCCGCCCTCGGGGCCGAACATGGCGCTGTCGGGGACCCACACCTGGGTGAAGCTGACCCGCGGGTGGTCGGTCGGCATGTTGAAGGTCCAGAGATATTCCTCGATCTTCACGCCAGGGGCATGGGCCGGGACCAGGAAGGCGGTGATCCCCTTGGCCGAACCATCCTCGCCGTCGGTGCGGGCGAACAGGCAGCAGTGGGTGGCGGCGTGCATGCCGGTGGTCCACATCTTCTCGCCATTGATCCGCCAGCCGGCCTCGCCCTTGTGAACCTCGCGCACCGCGCGGGTCTCCATGAAGGTGGCGTCCGAGCCATGTTCGGGCTCGGTCAGGCCGAAGGTCGGACGAAAGGCCCCCTTGTCCAGCATGTCGGTGATCAGGTGCTGCTGATCGGGCCGGCCAAAATCGCGGATCATCAGCACGAACGGATTGTTGCCGACGATCGAGTGCTCGTTCTGCAGGTCGTTGAACAGGCCCAGGCCCTTGGAGGCCAGATGCTCGCGGATGACCGCCATCCAGAGGTTGGAGCCGTCCTGGCCGCCGAACTCGCGGGGCAGGGCGAAGCGGTAGTGGCCGGCGGCGTCGGCCAGCTTGCGGGCCTTGGCCAGCAGTTCTTCCCAGTCATGGCGGGGCAGGCCGCCACCGTCCCAATCGGTGCGGGCCCATTCGCGGCGGTGGTCGAAGAACCGCTCGTTGTCGTCGCGAGCCTGCAAGGGCGCGATCTCGTCCTCGATGAACTTGTCGAGCACGGCCAGATAGGCGGTCAGTTCCGGCGGTAGGGTGAAGTCCATGGCCTAGCCTCCCTGCAATGTTTTCTTTGTCTTGCCGGCGAGTATGCGCGGCGTCGGGTTGCAGCCAAGCCTGCCGCTTGGGAATATCGGCGTTCTTAACGGGCTTTTGACCAACCCTCGCTAGGCTGGTCGCATGTTCACCATCGCCACAGCAGCGATCATCGGCGCGGCGCTCGGACTTTTCGTCCGGCCCCGACTGCTGGGCGTGCTGGTGGCCGTGGTGCTGGCCGTCGCCATCGAGGGCGGCGTACTGATGCTGATTGGCATGCTGGACGACCAGCCCAACCGCGAATTGCTGATCGCCCGTCTTGAGGCCGTGTTCGGCGAGGGCGTCAACGGTGCGGCCGGACCGGTTGCGGCGGCCTTTATCGGCGCGCTGCTGTCGGCCCTCATGGGCAGCTTCTCCGACCCGGCGGTTTCGCCTGTCCTCCTGACCGCCGACCAGCTGCGCCGTAAGGTCGGCAAGAACGGGCGCTATGCGCGGCTCGAGGGCATGGTGGAAGAGCGGCAGATCCACGCCAAGGCCGAGAGCCGGATCGACTCAATCCTGGGCCTGTAGCCCGGACGCCAACCCGGGAGGCGCCGGCGCTGGCCGCCCGTCGGGGCGCGCTGGTCGATTCTGAAATCCGCCGGGCTTCATTACAAATTGCTCATGCGAATCAAATTCCGCTTGCGCAATCGCTTATCACTGATATCTAAGCAGTGCTTAGTTCAGCTTTGTCGCGTCGGTGGGGATACCGATGCTTGCGTCCCCAAAGCCTGAACGACCAGTACGCTTTCGCCGATCATCGATCTTCACATAACTCCCCTGAACGTTGGAGGGCTCCTATGAAGCTCCGTACCCTTGCGGCTGTCGCCGCCCTGTCCGTTTCCATGTTTGCTGGCGCCGCCCTGGCCGATGGCCGCGTCGCCGCAGCTCTGGAAGCCCCGGTCGCCGCCAAGACCAAGATCGTCGCCGGCGGCGCGGTGTTTGTCTGCGACGGCGCTGAATGCGTCGCGACCTCGGCCCCCTCGCGCGCCATCACGGCCGCGTCCTGCAAGGTCCTGGCCAAGGAAGTCGGCCGCGTTTCGGCCTTCGGCGGCGAGACCAAGTCGCTGGACGCCGAAGACCTGGCGCGCTGCAACGCCTCGGCCAAGGCCGCCTGAGCCACCTCTGTTTAGTACCCGGACGCGTTGGGGCGATCTTCGTCCTGTCTGGCTGTTTCCTCGAGCATTCGCCTGATGGGGCGGCGGGCCTGTCCCGCCGCCCTTTTTCTTTTCGCCGATCCTGCGTAGTTGAACATCCATGAGCACGACCCTCGCCGCCCAACTGGAAGCCGCCCTGCGCGATATCGCCGGGGCTGAAACCCGCCCATCGTCCCTGACCATCGACTACGGCCCGGACGGCTCCGAGGCAGGATCTGACGACGACCTGGCGGTCCGCGCCTGGGTGGAACGGTCGACGCGCAGCCTGGTGTTCGCGCAGGGCGAAGTGCGGCGCCGTAACGGAACCCTCGCCGCCGCCGCCTCGGCGGTGTTTCGCCGCGTCGGGGTCTGATCGCGCCGGTTTGGTTGCGACTGCGAAAAGCCCGTGTTATCAGGCGCGCGGCTTCAGACGAGCCGGCGCATCAGCACCGGTTCTACATGTGCTTTTTCCAAGCGCGCTCAAGCCTTTAAGCCGGGACAAGGGTTAATCTTCTTGTCCGCGGCCATTGCAACGCACCGGGCGGATACCAAGTGGCGGACGAAACCAAGGCGACGGATGCGGGTCAGCGCTATGCGCAGTCCCTGTTCGAACTGACGATCGAAGGCAATCAACTGACCAAGGTCGAGGCCGACCTGAAGTCGTTGAAGGCGATGTATGCCGACAGCGCCGATTTGCGCCGCCTTGTCGCTTCGCCCGCGTTCTCGTCGGAAGACAAGGCCAAGGGTCTGGCCGCCATCGCCAAGAAGGCCGGCTTCCAGCCCCTGACCAGCAAGTTCCTCGGCCTGGTGGCCACCAATGGCCGCGCCGGCGACCTGATGGGCGCGATCACCGCCTTTTCCGAACTTTCGGCCAAGCATCGCGGCGTCGTCTCGGCCGAGGTGATCTCGGCGACCGAACTGACCGCCGCCCAGCTGAAGGGCGTGCAAGCCGCCCTGGCTTCGGCGCTGGGCAAGACCCCCGAACTTTCGACCCGCATCGACGCCTCCCTCCTGGGTGGCGTCAAGGTGCGCGTCGGCTCCCGCCTGTTCGATGCTTCGCTCCGTTCGAAGCTCGATTCCCTGAAATTCGCCCTGAAGCGCGCCTAAACCTTTATAAGCGCGTCAAAAGATAAAAATCGCAGAGAGCCCAAGACAGCCATGGACATCCGCGCCGCCGAGATTTCGGCCATCCTCAAGTCGCAGATCGCCAATTTCGGCGACGACGCCGCTGTTTCCGACGTCGGCCAGGTGCTGTCCGTCGGTGACGGCATCGCCCGCATCTACGGTCTGGACAATGTCCAGGCCGGCGAAATGGTCGAGTTCCCGAAGGCCGGCGTGAAGGGCATGGCCCTGAACCTCGAGCGCGACAATGTCGGTTGCGTGATCTTCGGTCAGGACCAGGCCATCAAGGAAGGCGACGAAGTCCGTCGTCTGGGCGAAATCGTCGACGTGCCGGTCGGCCGTGGCCTGCTGGGCCGCGTCGTCAACCCGCTGGGCGAGCCGATCGACGGCAAGGGCCCGATCGTTTCGACCGAGCGTCGCCGCGTCGACGTCAAGGCTCCGGGCATCATCCCGCGCAAGTCGGTGCACGAGCCCGTGCAGACCGGCCTGAAGTCGATCGATACCCTGATCCCCGTCGGCCGCGGCCAGCGCGAACTGATCATCGGTGACCGTCAGACCGGCAAGACCGCCGTCGCCATCGACACCATCCTGAACCAGAAGGCCGCCAACGCCGGCAAGGACGAGAGCGCCAAGCTCTATTGCGTCTATGTCGCTATCGGCCAGAAGCGTTCGACCGTCGCCCAGATCGTCAAGACGCTCGAAGAGCATGGCGCCCTGGAATACACCATCGTCGTCGTCGCCTCGGCGTCCGAGCCGGCGCCGCTGCAGTACCTGGCCCCGTTCTCGGGTTGCGCCATGGGCGAGTGGTTCCGCGACAACGGCCTGCACGGCCTGATCATCTATGACGATCTGTCCAAGCAAGCCGTCGCCTACCGCCAGATGTCCCTGCTGCTGCGCCGCCCGCCGGGCCGCGAAGCCTATCCGGGCGACGTGTTCTACCTGCACTCCCGCCTGCTGGAACGCGCCGCCAAGCTGAACGAAGAAAATGGTTCGGGCTCGCTGACGGCTCTGCCGATCATCGAAACCCAGGCCAACGACGTCTCGGCCTACATCCCGACCAACGTGATCTCGATCACCGACGGCCAGATCTTCCTGGAAACCGACCTGTTCTATCAGGGCATCCGCCCCGCCGTGAACGTCGGCATCTCGGTGTCGCGCGTCGGCTCGTCGGCCCAGATCAAGGCGATGAAGCAGGTCGCCGGCGCGATTAAGGGCGAACTGGCCCAGTATCGCGAAATGGCCGCCTTTGCGAAGTTCGGTTCGGACCTCGACGCCTCGACCCAGAAGATGCTTGCTCGCGGCGAGCGCCTGACCGAGCTGCTCAAGCAGCCGCAATATTCGCCGCAAGCCGTCGAAGAGCAGGTCTGCGTGATCTATGCCGGCACGCGCGGCTATCTGGACGCCATCCCGACCTCGTCGGTTCGTCGTTTTGAGACCGAGTTCCTGGCGCGCCTGCACAGCCAGCACAAGGATCTGCTGGACGGCATCCGCACCAAGAAGGCCCTCGACAAGGATCTGGAGAACACGCTGAAAAGCGCGCTCGACAGCTTCTCGTCGACCTTCGCCTAAGCCCTCGGAACGCTCGGAGAGAGTAGCGCCGAATGGCCAGTTTGAAGGAAATGCGCAATCGGATCTCGAGCGTCAAAGCGACGCAAAAGATCACGAAAGCGATGCAGATGGTGGCGGCAGCCAAGCTGCGCCGGAGCCAGGACGCGGCTGAATCAGCCCGTCCCTACGCCCGGCGTCTGGCGGCTGTGATCGCCAACCTGGCGGCAGGTGTGTCGGGAGACGGGGCTCCGGCCCTGCTGACCGGCACCGGTCGCGATGATCGCCACCTGATCATCGTCGCGGCGGCCGATCGCGGTCTGGCCGGTGGCTTCACCTCGTCGATCGTGCGGGCCGCGCGCCTGCACATCGACAGGCTGATCGCCCAGGGCAAGGACGTGAAGATCGTCTGCGTCGGCAAGAAGTCGACCGTGCAGCTGCGCCGGTTGTATGCCGACCGCATCGTCGAGAATTTCGACCTGTCGGCCTATCGCCAGTTCACCCTGTCGGTGGCCCAGCCGATCGCCGACGTCGTCACGCGCCTCTATGAGGCCGGCGACATCGACGTCGTCACGCTGTTCTACAGCCGTTTCAAGTCGGTGGTTATCCAGACCCCGACCGCGCTGCAGCTGATCCCGGCGACGGTGGACACCTCGGCCGCTCCGGCGACGGGGGCCAGCGCCGTCTATGAGTATGAGCCCTCGGAAGAGGCCATTCTCGAGACCCTGCTGCCGCGCAACCTGACGGTCCAGATCCTGTCGGCCCTGCTCGACAACATGGCCGGCTTCTACGCCAGCCAGATGACGGCGATGGACAACGCCACGCGCAACGCCGGCGACATGATCAAGCGCTACACCCTCGAATATAACCGTTCCCGCCAGGCCCAGATCACCAAGGAGCTGATCGAGATCATCTCCGGCGCCGAAGCCGTCTGATCAAAAGCCTAACGTAAAAAACGCACGCACGAGCACGCACGAAAGACCCGCACGCCATGGCCAAGACCCCCGTTAAGGCTCCCGCCGCCGCCGCTGAAAAGCCGGCCGCCGTGAAGAAGCCCGCCGCCGCCGCAACGCCCGCCGTCGCCCCCAAGGCTCCGGCCGCCAAGAAGCCTGCCGCCCCCAAGGCCGCAGCGCCGAAGTCGACCCAGGCTGCTCCGGCCACCATCGGCGCCGCCACCGGCAAGCTGGTGCAGGTCATCGGCGCCGTCGTCGACGTCGAGTTCACCGGTGAACTGCCGGCGATCCTCAACGCCCTGGAAACGGTCAACATCGCGACCGGCCAGCGCCTGGTGTTCGAAGTCGCCCAGCACCTGGGTCAGAGCACTGTCCGCGCCATCGCCATGGACGCCACCGAAGGCCTCGTTCGCGGCCAGGCCGTGCGCGACACCGGCGAAGCCATCCGCGTCCCGGTCGGCCCCGGCACCCTGGGCCGCATCATGAACGTCATCGGCGAGCCGATCGACGAGCAGGGCCCGATCAAGTCGGACATCTTCCGCTCGATCCACCGCGAGGCGCCGTCGTTCGCCGAGCAGACCAACACCGCTGAAGTGCTGGTCACGGGCATCAAGGTCATCGACCTGATGTGCCCCTACACCAAGGGCGGCAAGATCGGCCTGTTCGGCGGCGCCGGCGTCGGCAAGACCGTGACGATGCAGGAACTGATCAACAACATCGCCAAGGCTTACGGCGGTTATTCGGTTCTGGCCGGCGTGGGTGAGCGCACCCGCGAAGGCAACGACCTGTATCACGAGATGATCGAGTCCAACGTCAATGTGGACCCGAAGATCAATGGCTCGACCGAAGGCAGCCGCTGCGCCCTCGTTTACGGCCAGATGAACGAACCCCCCGGCGCCCGCGCCCGCGTGGCCCTGACCGGCCTCTCCATCGCTGAATATTTCCGCGATGAAGAAGGCAAGGACGTGCTGCTGTTCGTCGACAACATCTTCCGCTTCACCCAGGCCGGCGCTGAAGTGTCGGCTCTGCTGGGCCGCATCCCCTCGGCCGTGGGCTATCAGCCCACCCTGGCCACCGAGATGGGCAACCTGCAGGAGCGCATCACCTCGACCAACAAGGGTTCGATCACCTCCGTCCAGGCCATCTACGTGCCCGCCGACGACCTGACCGACCCGGCGCCCGCCGCCTCGTTCGCCCACTTGGACGCCACCACCGTTCTGTCGCGCGACATCGCCGCCCAGGCCATCTTCCCCGCCGTCGATCCGCTGGACTCGACCTCGCGGATCATGGACCCGCTGGTCATCGGCGAAGAGCACTACAACGTGGCCCGTTCGGTCCAGGAAGTGCTTCAGCAATACAAGTCGCTGAAGGACATCATCGCTATCCTGGGCATGGACGAGCTGTCGGAAGAGGACAAGCTGACGGTCGCTCGCGCCCGCAAGATCCAGCGCTTCCTCAGCCAGCCCTTCCACGTGGCCGAGCAGTTCACCAACACCCCCGGCGCCTTCGTCGCGCTGAAGGACACGATCCGCTCGTTCAAGGGCATCGTCGACGGTGAATACGACCACCTGCCGGAAGCCGCCTTCTACATGGTCGGTACGATCGAAGAAGCCGTGGCCAAGGCTGAAAAGCTGGCGAGCGAAGCCTGATGACCGACGAACACGACCACGACCTGGTTGGCTTCTGCTGCGAGGAGCTTGAGGACGCGGTCTCTTCGGACCCGGCCGATGCTCTTGTCCAGCATGACAGCGGCCTGATTCTGCTCAATCTCGGAGAGCGGGAAGAAGAGGGCGAGACCGGCGTCGTGCTGGCCACCATCCGCTTCTGCCCGTTCTGCGGCACCGAGATCCAGACCGACGAAGACGTCGAGGCGGCCCTCGGCGACGTGGAGATCGTGGAATAATGGCCAAGCTGCACTTTTCTCTGGTCGCTCCGGAACGCGAACTGTTCTCGGGCGAGGTCGATATGGTCCAGGCTCCGGGCGCTGAAGGCGACTTCGGTGTTCTGGCCAACCATGCGCCTTTCATGACGACGCTGCGCGAAGGCCGCGTCACCGTGAAGGACGGCGCGACCACCAAGCTGTTCGACATCCAGGGCGGTTTCGCCGACGTGGGCCCGGACGGGCTGACGATCCTGGCCGAGCACGCTGTCGAAGCGGCCTGATCGGCTCCAGACTGATTCGAAGAAACGCCTCCGTCCTGCCCAGGGCGGAGGCGTTTTCGCGTCTGGGGGGAACCTGCGCGACGTATGGACGCAGGAAATTACACTTGTGGCCCAATCTCCGTCGCAATCTGTCGCCATAAGGGTTGCGAGGGACCGTCTGTCGGCTTTAATGCCGACCTCTAGCCTGATGGGGATATCTCGATAATGCGCCTCGCGCTCGCCAGCCTGATCGCCCTCGGTGTGGTTTCGACCGCCGCCGTCGCCCAGGAGCAAACCGCTCCGGCTCCCGCCGCAGCGCCTGCTGCGGCTCCGGCCCAGACGCCGGAACCGGCTCCCGCTGCTCCGGCCGCGCCCGTCGATCCGGCCGCCGCGCCTGTTGTCCCGGCTCCGGCCGCCGGCACGGTTCCGGCCGACACCTATGTCGAACCGGTCCGTCCGCCGCCCACCACCGACCCCGTCTCGCTGCAGCTGCTCAGCGTGCTGGATCGCATCTGTAAGCCCGCCGTGGTCGGCGGCGACTTTCAGGCCCTGGTCAAGGCGGCCGGTCTGAAGAAGAAGAAGGAACAGTGGGTTCTGGACCTGGGCAAGCCCTTCCAGATCGTCCTGGACAACCCGGGTTCCAACAAGAACGTCTGCACCATCACCATCCAGTACGCCCAGGGCGACGTTCAGGCCCAGGCTCTGGCCAGCGCCCTGCATGACTGGGCCACCTGGGAAAACAGCCCGCAGCTGCGCCTGATCCGCAACGACCAGGTGGTCAGCAGCGACTTCCGTCGCTTCACGGTGTCCTGGGATGACAACTGGGCCAGCGGTCACGCCGGTCTGGTCTATATGCGCCTGAAGAAGACCGATGGCTCGCCCGTGGGCAAGAACTTCGAACAGGCTCAGGTTCTGTACAGCACCACCAGCCGCTAAGGCCGGAGCGGGAGGCTTGCCCTCCTGACATGCTGTCCCATATCAACGGAAGGCGCGGAGACGACTCCGCGCCTTTTGTCGTTTCCGGGGACGACCCCGCCAGAGCGTTATTCGGCGAAGTGGATACCGGTTCGCCGCAGAAATAACGCGTCAAAACAAGAACCTAGAGCAAACGACATGATTCAATCATGGCGACCTTTGCTCTAGAAAAAAGTGGAGCAGGTCATGGCCTGGATCATCCTTTTCATCGCGGGTCTGTTCGAGATCGGCTGGGCCGTGGGCCTGAAATTCACCGAGGGCTTCACCCGGCCCATCCCCACCGCCCTGACGGCGATCAGCCTGGTGCTGTCGATGGGCCTGCTGGGCTGGGCGGTGAAGACCCTGCCGCTGGGCACGGCCTATGCGGTATGGACCGGCATCGGCGCGGTCGGCACGGCCATTGTCGGCATCGTGGTCTTCAAGGAGCCGGCCACGGCGGCGCGGCTGGTCTGCTTTGGCCTGATCGTGGCGGGCATCCTGGGGCTGAAGCTGTTCTCGCCGCCGGCCTGATTAGGCCGCGGCGCGCCCCTCAGCGGTGATGAAGTCCAGGCAGCGCTCGGCGACGGCTTCCCAGCCCGGTTCGCCCGGCAGCCAGTGGCTCATCTGGGCAAACACCTCGACCGATCCGTTCAGCCGCGCGGCGGTCTGGCGGACAGTGGCCGTGGGATGGATGACGTCTTTGCCGCCGGCGATGGCCAGGGTCGGCGCGCCCGAGGGTGTGGCGCTGGTGGTCATGAACGGGTCCAGCCACCAGTTGAGGGTCTCCCACAGGGCGCGGCCGCTTTCGGGCGTCATGCGGGCATACAGGGCCTTGCGGTCGGCGCGGTCCATCCGGTCCAGGCTGTAGCGTTCCACGACGCTGTAGTCGGGATCAACGGCCTGCAGCCAGTAGGGGCCCAGGGCGTAGAGGCTGACGGCCGAGACCGCCTCTTCCAGACTGGCGCCCGGCACGCCCCAGGGCGGCGAGGGGGCCAGCAGGATCAGGCGCGAGACCTTGGCCCGCGCGGCCGCCATCTGGGCGACCAGGCCGCCCATCGAGTGGCCGATCAGGACCGGGGGCTCCTCGCAGGTGGCGCACAGTTCGGCGATCTGTTTGGCGTAGTCGGTCATGGAGCGGCCGGCGACCGAAACCTTGCCGTCATGTCCCAGAAGGTCGGGCGTCAGCACCGCGTGACCGGCGGCCTCGAAAGGCTGGCGAAAGCTGTCGAATGTCCAGCCGCCGCAGAAGGCGCCGTGGACCATGATGACCGGTGCGGGCATGGGCGCCTTTCGAACGCCGTCGGCGAAGCAGCCGACGGCGAGAGCTTACACGCTCTATTTGGGCTTAGGCGAAGATTTGGCGGGTTTCGTTGTCGCAGCCGGCTTGGCGGCCGCTTTCGGCGCGACCTTGGCGGGCGCGGCCGCCTTGGCTGGCGGCGCCTTGGTCACAGCAGCCTTGGCCGGAGCCTTCGGCGCAGCGGCTTTAGCAGCTGTCACCTTGGCGGCCGCAGCGGGCTTCGGCGCGGCGGCCTTGGGTTTGGCTGGGGCCTTGGCGGCGGGCGCCGCGACCTTGGCGGGGGCGGCGACGGGCGCGGCCTTGGCCGGAGCTTTCGCCTTGGCGGCGGCCTTCACGGCCGGCTTGGCTTCGACGACCTTGGCGGCCGGGGCAGGCTTGGGCGCGGCCTTGGCCGGGGTCGCCTTGGCGGCGGCGGCAGGCTTTACGGCCTTTGGCGCGGGTGCGGGTTTCTCGGCGGCGGCTTTTGGAGCGGCCTTGGCGGGCGCAGCCTTCGGCTTGGCCGCCTTGGGGGGCGCCGCGACTTCGACGACCGTGGCGGACTTGGCCGCAGCCGGGGCAGCCTTGGCCTTCGGCGCAGGCGCAGCCTTGGCGGGGGCCGTTTCAGCGGCGGCGGCCTTGGCCGGCGCGGCGGCCAGGGCCTTGGTCTTCAGCCAGCCGATCACATCGCCCAGGATGACGTCCGTGCCCGGCTCGTCGATCAGCCAGTGGGCGTTGTTGGGATATTCGACATAGTCGCCGCCGACGGCGGAATATTTCTGGCCCACCAGGCGCATGTCATCGACAGGCGTGGTGCGGTCCAGGGCGCCGGCCACCACCAGGATGGGAACCGTGACCTTGTCGACATCGACATGGGCGGTCTTGTTGGGGTCCTTGTCGGGCCAGGCCAGATTGGCCAGCACGCGGCCCGAATCGTAGACCATCTTGGCGTACAGGGTGTCATGCCGGCTGGCCGGCACGGCGTTCATCACGCACAGCTTGAAGCCGGTCTTCCACTGCTTGACCGTCCGGGTCTCGGGCTTGGACATCAGGACGGCGTTGAGGAAGGCGAACACCGGCGACAGCTTGGGCTTGCCCCGCGCATCGGCGGGAGAGGCGGGCGAAAACAGCACGGCGCCGGAGACCAGGCCGGACTCGGCCAGCTTCTGGGCGATCAGGCCGCCCATCGAATGTCCGAACACGATCGGCGCTTCGCCGTCCTGCTTGGCGAGGGAGGCGGCCAGGGCGCTCATGTCGGCGACATAGTCGGCGAGGCTGAGGCCGGCAAGGCCCGCGCCGGGCGCGGCGACCTTGCGCTGGTCGGCGCGGATGGTGGGCGCCTCGACCCTGTAGCCCTCGGCGGTCAGACGTTCGGCGACTGGACCCCAGCAACTGCTCGCGCAGCCATAGCCATGAATCATCAGGACGGTCTTGGCCATGCCGATCGTTCTCCCTGTGGGAGCGATCAGTCGCCCGCCACGAACTTTCCGAAAGCAGCGACCACCTGTTCGTAGACCCCGCGCTTGAAGGGTACGATCAGTTCGGGGGTTTCGTCGAGCTTTCCCCACGTCCAGGCGTCGAACTCGACCTCGCCATGGGCTTCGAGGTCGATTTCCGTCTCTTCACCGATGAACCGGAAGGCGAACCACACCTGTTTCTGGCCCGCCCAGCCGCGTGCGCGTTTGGAGCCGACCAGTTCGGGCGGGAAGTCATAGGCGATCCAGCCTTCGGTGCGCCCCAGCAGGGTCGCGGAGACCACGCCGGTTTCCTCGGCCAGCTCGCGCTTGGCGGCGTCGAGCAGGTCTTCGCCGTCGTCGACACCGCCCTGTGGGAACTGCCAGTTGTGGGGCGGGGGCTGCTGGTTGCGACGGCCCAGCCAGACGCGGCCGTCGGGATGGAACAACACCACGCCCACATTGGGCCGGTGGCGGGCCAGAGGGTCCTGGCTCATCGACGGGTGAGCGCCGAAGCCGGGGCCAGTTGTATTCCCCGCGCCGTCAGGCCGTTGGCCCAGGTCCGCACCTGGTTGATCGTCACCGGATAGGCGAAGCCCGAACCCATGGATTGCCCCCGGGCGCTGGCCCCGGTCTCCAGGGCGCGCAGCTGGGCGTCGATGGCGGAAGCCGACAGCTCATCATCGATCACCCGATCGGCGGAAGCGCGCGGGATCGATCCGCCGCGTCGCGCGGCCAGGCCGTCGTCGACAAAGGCCAAGCCGCGGGCCTTCAGGGCCGCGTTGAAGGTATTCATGGCCGCGTCGGAGTCGATGAACCGCGCGCCCAGATAGTTGCTGAGGCCGAAATAGCCGGTGGCGCGCGACATCAGCCATTCCAGCTTGCGCACGGTGTCTTCGGGCCGGTTGCCGGCGATCAGGGTGTAGGGGCCGGGATCATTGGCCGGATAGTCGGCCGGCTCCATCGGGGTTTCCAGCAGCACCTCGTGGCCGTTGGCGCGGGCCAGGTCGATCCAGCCCTGCAGGCCTTCGGCATAGGGTGCGAAGGACAGGGTGATTTCGGGCGGCAGGGTCTCGATGGCCGCGCGGGTGGTCTGCGGGTTCAGGCCTAGGCCGCCGATTACGACCGACACCTTGGGGCGGCCCGTGGCGGTGAACGGGCGGGCATAGGCCTCGGCGGCGGTGCGGCCATTGGCGGCGATGATCGGCAGCGAAGCGCCGCCGGGACCCGGGCCGGCCAGACCGGCGATCGGGGCCTGGGGCAGGGCTCCGCCGGCGGCGTGGACCATGCCGGGGGCGTCTTCGCCGGGAGCAGTTTCGCCGGGGAATGAGATCGAGGCCTCGACCGGGCTGTCGACAATGGGCTTGGCTGAAAGGTCGAAGGTGTCGGGCTTGAAGGGGGCTTCGTGCTCGCCCTCGTCGGCGAGCGCCTCTTTCCAGCCATCAGGGGCGTTCTTGGTGGCGCCGATCTTGGTCAGTTCGACCCGGATGACCGGCGCGCCCGCCTTGGGGTCGCCGGTGACCAGCACCAGACCCGCCAGGGTGACCATGAACAGGCAGGCCGCGCCGCTGGCGGCGATATAGGGATTGGACACAGCCGCCATCAGGCGAGCGCGCAGGTCGCCGCTCGCCTCGGGCGCGGGGGCCGAGGCGGCATAGGCGGGCTTGCGAGAGAACATGGCGGCCATGGACGGGACCCTAGCCGGCAAGCTTCAAATTTATGGTTAACAAAGCGCTGCGGCGAATTGGCCCCCATCGCGAAGATGGGGGCCGTTTCGAAGGCTACTTCTTCTCGACGACCGGCTTGCCCATGGCGGCGGCCTTGGCCGTGACCTCGGCGATCTTGGCGGCCGGCTTGGGCATTTTCGGCGTTGCGGCGACCGAGCCGGCCTGCAGAACGGCCAGGGCGCGTTGCAGCTGGAAGTCGCCCTTCTTGTCGTCGAAGGCGGTCGGCGGGGCTTCGGCCGGGGTGTGGGCCCCGATGCGGGTCTTGCCCTCATCGGCATTGAGCGCGTTCTTGAAGCTGGCCTCGCTGAACCACACGCGGTTTGCGATGTCCTGGGCCTGGTCGCGGGTCTGGGCGACCTCGAGGTCCGGCGCGATGCCGGTCTTCTGGATCGAGCGACCCGACGGGGTGAAGTATTTCGCCGTGGTCAGCTTCAGGGCGCCGTCGGCGCCGCCCCGCAGCGGGATCACGGTCTGGACCGAACCCTTGCCAAAGCTGGTCAGGCCCACCAGTTCGGCGCGCTTGCGGTCCTGCAGGGCGCCGGCGACGATTTCAGCGGCCGAGGCCGAGCCCTGGTTGATCAGCACCACCACGGGCAGGCCGTTCAGCAGGTCGCCGGGGCGGGCGTTGTAGCGCTGGATGTTGCGCGGATCGCGGCCGCGCTGGCTGACCACTTCGCCGCCGTCCAGGAACACGTCGGCCACGCCCACGGCCTGGTCGAGCAGACCGCCGGGGTTGTTGCGCATGTCCAGGACCAGACCCTTCATCTTCGGGTTCTTGGCCTTCAGGTCGTTGATCGAGGAGACCAGGGCGTCGGTGGCCTTCTCGTTGAAGCCGGGCAGGCGCACATAGCCAAAGTCGCCTTCCATGCGGGCGATGGCGGCCTTGGGCTTGATCACTTCGCGGATCAGCTTGACGTCGAAGGGGTCGGTCTTTTCGCGGGCGATGGTCAGGTTGACCGCCTCGCCGGGCGCGCCGCGCATCTGCTTGACGGCTTCGCTGACCGTCAGGCCCAGAACGCTCTGGCCGTTGACGGCGGTGATGTAGTCGCCCGCCTGGATGCCGGCCCGCGAGGCGGGGGTGCCGTCCATCGGCGAGATGACCTTGACCACGCCCTCTTCGCTGGTCACCTCGATGCCCAGCCCGCCATATTCGCCGCGGGTGGTATCCTGCATGTCCTCGAAGCTGTCGGGCGACAGGTAGCCCGAGTGCGGGTCAAGGCTGGTCAGCATGCCGTCGAGGGCCGCCTCGATCAGCTTCTTGTCGTCCACCTCGGCCACATACTGGTCCTCGACCGTGCCCAGCACGTCGCCGAACAGTTCCAGCAGCTTGTAGGTCTTGGTCTTGGGCGGGATGTTCGCCTGGGCGATGGGACTCAGATAGGCCATGGTCCCCGCGCCGAGGACAAAGGCCGAAACTCCGATGAGCAGGTACTTGCGCATTAGGCCTTGAGAGCTCCCTGGCGACGCGTGAAGCGCCGCGCTTTTGACGACTCGTTCCTGACCATCCCAGCCGAGAACGTCCTATTTACGGCCATCATTACTGAAAAAGCCGTCTACGGCGACCCTTGCTTCAACCAGCGTTCCGGATCGACCGGAACGCCCTCCTCGCGGACCTCAAGATAGAGCTCGGGCTCTGAGGATACACGATCCGCCATCTTTCCGATCGGGGCGCCGGCCGCGACGGATTGTCCGGGCGCGACCGAAACCTGATCCAGACCCGCCAGCACCAGAAGATAGGCGTCCTGGGCTCGCAGGATAAGCACGACGCCCCAGCCATTCAGCGCGCCGGCATATTCGACGGTTCCCGCCGCCGGACTGGTCACGGTCCGCCCTTTTTCCGTGCGGATCGACACGCCGGCCGCGCGGCCGCCGGCCGGCAGGGTGGAGCCAAAGCGGCTGGTGATGCCGCCCGGCGCGGGCGAGGCCAGGGTCAGGGGACCGGTCGGGATGCGGGGCGTCAGGCCGTCGGTCAGGGCGCCCAGGGTGCGCAGTTCGCTGGCCTCGACCAGGGCTTCCTGGGCGAAGGCGCGTTCCAGCCGGGTCTTTTCGATGATCAGGCGCTCGATCTCGCCCTTGCGGTCGGCGACCACGCTTTCGGCGGTGAACAGCTCGGCCGCCGCCGCCGCCGCCTCGCGGCGCAGGGTGCGCACCGCCACGGCCTGGCGTGAATAGGTGTCGGCCCGGCGCTGCAGGTCCGGGGTCATGGCGCGGATCAGGATGGCGGCCCGCACGGCGTCGCGGGCGTCGCCGGGGCTGACCAGCAGGGCCGGCGGCGGATTGCGGCGGAACAGCTGCAGGGCCGACAGCAGCTTGGCCATGCGATGGCGGTCGCGGCCCAGATCGGCCAGCACCCGGGCTTCGCGGTAGTTCAGGGCCTCCAGCCGGGCGCGCTTGAGGTCGACGTTCTCGCCGGCCGAGACCCGGGCATTGTCCAGGCGCGAGAGTTCGCGGCGCAGGTCCTCGATTTCGCGGCGGGTGTCGATGGCCGTCTGGCGGTCGCGCATCCGCTGCTGGTCCTGACGCGCCAGGACCACGCCGCCGGCGGACAGGGCGATGACCAGCGCGATGGCGGATAGGACAAGGGGCGAGGGGCGGCGAAGCATCTGGCCCTGTCTAGCCCTAGTCGCGGTGATAGGGCGAGCCCGCCAGGATGGTGACGGCGCGATAGATCTGCTCGGCCAGCATCGCCCGGGCCAGGGCGTGGGGCCAGGTCTGTGGCCCAAAGGCCAGGGTTTCATTGGCGTTGGCGAGGATCGTGGGATCCAGGCCATCGGCCCCGCCGATCAGGAACACGACCTTCCGCGTCCCATCGTCGCGCAGCCGGCCGATATGCTCGGCGAAGGCGCGGCTCTTCCGAACCTTGCCGTGCTCGTCACAGGCGATGACATAGGCGCCCTCAAGATGCGGACGCAGCACCTCGGCCTCTGCGGCCTTGCCGGGCTTCCTGGCCTCGACCTCGATGATCTCGGCCGGACCCAGGGCCAGCACGCGGCCGGACGCCGTGGCGCGGGACATGTAGTCCAGAGCCATCTGCGCCTCGACCATGCGGCCGAGCTTGCCAACGGTGAGGATGGTGAGCTTCATGCGCCAACCCGCGTCACCGGCGATCAAAGGCCGATGACGCGATAAGGGCTAGTTCGCCGAGGTGGCGATGCGGTGCGGGGCGTCGATCGCCCAGATCTTCTCGATATTGTAGAAGGTGCGCACTTCGGGACGGAACAGGTGCACGACCACGTCGCCGGCGTCGATCAGGACCCAGTCGCAATGCGGCAGGCCTTCGACCCGCGCCTTGCCGAACCCGTTTTCCTTGAGGGCGCGGATGATGTGGTCGGCCAGGGCGCCGACGTGACGGTGCGAACGGCCAGACGCCACGATGAGGCTGTCAGCCACCGAGCTCTTGTCCGTCAGATCGATGTGGACGATGTCCTGGGCCTTGTCGTCGTCGAGGCGCGACAGGATCAGGGTCTCCAGAGCCTTGATGCTCTGGTCCAGACTGAGGTCTGGCTTGTGGGTCGAGGACTCGGCGGTCGCCGTGTCATCGTGCGCAATTTGCGCGGGGTCGCTACGCAGCGGAAGTACTCCTTATGGGGTCGCGCGGGTTCTCCTCATAGCATGGATGAGTCGAAAAGGTGAGGGGTTGCGTGCAGCAGCGCTTCAGCGACGATTTCAGGGCGTCTTGTTGAGCCGTTCGCGCATCGCCGTGGACGAGGCGAAGTTCAGCGGGCCGGTCAGATAGACCCAGGCCGGGGCGGTCTGGTCGGGCAGGGTGGCGGCGGCGCTGGCGGGCTTGCGGGCATGGGCGAAACGCCGCGCGGCGGGCGAGGTACGCGACTTCAGGCCCGCCCACGGCCGCGAGATCACCGCCACCGGCACCTCGCGCATGATCTGTGTCCAGCCCCGCCAGCGATGGAAGCTGGCCAGGCTGTCGGCGCCCATCACCCAGACGAATTTCACGCCCGGATAGCGGGCCCGCAGCACCCGCAGCGTGTCGATCGTGTATTGCGAGCCCAGCCGCGTTTCGGCGTCGGAGACGATCATCGAACTGCCCCGCGCCCACTGCCGGGCGGCGGCCATGCGCTGGGCCAGGGGCCGCGTCTCGGCCGAGGACTTCAGCGGATTTTGCGGCGAGACCAGCCAGATCACCTTGTCGAGGTTCAGGCGATGCAGGGCCGTCTCCGCGACGTGGGCGTGACCCTCGTGCGCCGGATTGAAGCTGCCGCCGAACAGCCCAACGCGCATGCCCGGCTCCAGATGGAATCCGAGACGCTGCGCGCTAGGCCGGCCGGCCTCAGGGACGAGTCTGGCCGGTCCCGCGAACCACATATTTGAATGTCGTCAATTGCTCGGCCCCGACCGGACCGCGGGCATGGAGTTTGTCTGTGGCGATGCCGATCTCGGCTCCAAAGCCGAATTCTCCGCCGTCGGCGAACTGGGTTGAGGCGTTGATCAGCACGATGGCGCTGTCGACCTCGGCCGCGAAGGCCTCGGCGGCGGCGGGATCCTCGGTGACGATGGCGTCGGTATGGCCCGAGCCGTAGCGGGCGATATGGGCCGCCGCCCCGGCCACGCCGTCGACCACGGCCACCGACAGGATCGGGGCCAGATATTCGGTGGTCCAGTCGGCGTCCTTGGCCTTCTTCATCGTCGGCTCGATCGCCAGGGCGGCGGCGTCGCCGCGCAGCTCGCAGCCGGACTTGATCAGGGCGTCGGCCAGCAGCGGCAGCAGGCGCTCGGCGATGGCCCGGTCGACCAGCAGGGTCTCGGCCGAGCCGCAGACCGAAACCCGCCGCATCTTGGCGTTGACGGCGATGTCGATGGCCTTTTGCCGATCGGCCCCGGCATGGACGAAGACGTGGTTGAGGCCTTCCAGATGGCCCAGCACCGGGGCGCGGGCCTCGGCCTGCACCCGGGCCACCAGGCTCTTGCCGCCGCGCGGGATGATCAGGTCGATGGTCCGGTTCAGGCCCGACAGGATGTGGCCGACGGCGGCGCGGTCGGATGTGCCCACCGCCTGGACGGCGCTGGCGGGCAGGCCGGCGGCCTTGAGACCTCTGACGATGGCGGCGTGGATGGCGAGACTCGAGGCCAGGCACTCGGAGCCGCCGCGCAGGATCACCGCATTGCCCGAGCGAACGCACAGCGCCGCCGCATCGGCGGTGACGTTGGGCCGGCTCTCATAGATCATGGCGATCACGCCGATCGGCGTGCGCACCCGGGAAATGTCCAGGCCGTTGGGCCGGGTCCAGCGCGCGGTGGCGACGCCGAGGGGGTCGGCGATGGCGGCCACGGTCTCGACGCCCTGGGCCATGGCCTCCAGGCGGGCGTCGTCGAGCAGCAGGCGGTCCAGCATCGGGCCCGATAGGCCATTGGCCTTGGCCTGCTCGATGTCGCGGGCGTTGGCGGCGAGGATGCGGGCGGCGTCCTCGCGGATCGCTTTCGCCATGGCCTGGAGGGCGGCGGTGCGCTGCTCGGCTGAGGCGAGACGCAGGGCGCGCGCGCCCGCACGGGCGGCCTCGCCCATCGCCATCATCTTCGCCTGCAAGCTGACGCCCGCGTCGTCCATAAGTCCGATCCGATCCGGATATGCTCAGGTTGAGCCTTACCTAGGCGCTTTCGCCGCGAGGGGGAACCGCGATTGTCTGAAGACGGACGCAGGTTCGTTGCGGGTCCGGGCGGCCGAGCCAGCCGCGACACGGGTTCGCGCCCTCGCCGGATTTCACCGGCAAGTGTGGGGAGGCGGCGGAGCGTCCGGGCCAGGCCCGGATGGGTTTGTAGTGGAGTACCGTTTCGGCCGTGGCCGGAGCGCTCCGCGCGGTTGTTATCCGATGAGCCCTCGGGGCGCGGGGTTTTAACCCGCTCCCGATGAGAGGCCCCAGGCGGGCGGAAGGGAAGCGACCCTTCCGGACCGCGCGGGCGATTTCAGCCCGCGCCTGCAGCGCCTTGCCAGGCGTGGCCGAAGGGCGTTCCCGGTGGTCCGGATCCGGCTTCATCACGTTCGGCCCCCGCAAGGACCGATCCGCTCCGCCAGACCCCACCGGGCCTTCGACGACGACTGACGGGCGCGACCCGCACAACCGCCCCCGCCACCCGTCAGGTCGCCAGCTGGACGGCCTCCCCAGTGGCGGGACGAGAGGTAGTATGCGGGGGTTCTGGAGGGGGCTGCGTCGATTTTCGATCGTGACGCTGGGTGGTAGGGTTAGGGCGTTGAATTTGCTGGGCTTGGCGTGGGGTTATCCCCGTGCGAGCACGGGGATAGAGGCCGCCGCACGGAACCCCTCTCTCATAGAGAGAGGGAGGGGCCCGCCGCGAAGCGGTGGGAGGGTGAGAGGTTACACCCTGTCCGAACGAAGCACCGCCAGGATGTCGTCCGAAACGCCGCCCGGATCCGTCAGCACCCGCGCGTTGGGAAACCGCAGCACCACATAGCCAAACAGCTCCAGCGTCCGGGTCCGGCGCAGGCGACGGGCGTTGGCGGTCTTGTCCATGACGGGAGCATGGTCTGAGGCGCTCGGGGCGCTCAACGACAGGACTCGAGATTTCTCCGGCCGGCGGTGAAACCTCTCACCCTCCCACCGCCTGCGGCGGCGGGGCCCTCCCTCTCTCTATGAGAGAGGGGTTCCGTGCGCGTCGGATGGCTCGGCGAAGCCGCCGCCCCTCTGGGCGGAGCCATCCTTAAATCTCACGGCGAGACGATCGCAGGGCTGATCAGGTCACTCAAGGCCGACGCTTCGCGTCGCCGCGAAGCGGTCGCCGGAGGCGAGCCTTGACTGACCTGATCAGCCCTGCACGCTGCAGCCTCCACGAGATTTAAGGATCACACCGACCTTTGGGGTCGGCTTGGGGACCCCTTGCAGATTTTCAATCATTGGTTGACGTTGCGGCCAGCGCAGCCACTCAGTGGAAGATCGTGGAAGTGGTGCTCGCCCGCAGCGTTTCGATGCGGCGCTCTTTTTCCGGTGTCCATGTCGCACCCGCGCGGGCTCAGTGAGGGGATTTTTGCTTGACGTCCACGGCGATACTCATCGGTAACGCGAACTATCGAACTGCCGGCGCGCTTCCTTGCTGCCTTGAGGACGTCGCAGCGATGGCGCTCTTGCTCGAGGCTTCCGGCCGCCATGACACCGTCTATCAGCTGACCGATCTCGACGGCGATGGCATGCGCCAGGCTATTCGCGACGCTCTTCCGGCAGAAAGCGCGCAAAATGAGGTGTTTTTCTACTACTCGGGCCACGGCGAGCAGCTTGGCTCGGAGTTCTACTATTGCGGAGTAGGGTTTGATAGTGAGCGGCCTAACGAGACTGGGCTGTCGCATCGCCAGCTTCATGACCTAGTCCGCGCTGTGTCACCGACCCTGTTCGTGAATGTAATTGATGCCTGCTACTCGGGCGCGCTTCTGGTGAAGGCTGATCAGCTAACGCTCCCGGTCCACAAGGAGGGGTTCCGACACGTCCTTCAGTTCTCTTCCTCAATGGATAGCCAGACCTCCCGCGCCGGTGACCCCCTAAGCGCCTTCACTCGGGCGTTCCTTGAAGCCAGTATTCGCAGACGCGAAGGTGCCGTATACTACTCGGATGTTGCCAACAGACTGCGTGATGACTTCCTGGGCAATGATGACCAGACCCCATTTTTTATATCCCAAGGAACCGGGCGCGAGGTCTTGGTTGATGACGCTTCCAAGTTAGCGCCTCTCCACGAGGCTTTAGCCGCCCGATGGTCCACCCGGGCAGGCGGGGCCGTGGAACAGGTAGGAGAGGTGGGTGTCCCTGCCATTGCCGGTTCCGAGCTCTCCTTGATGGATCGATTGGTGGCGGCCGACACAAGAATTGCCGGCCCCCAGGAGGCAAAGCAGCTTATAGACATGATCTTCGATGGCGTACTTTCGCGCCTGGAAGGAGAGGCATTTGCTGAGTATTTCGACCTAACGTCGACAGCTCACCCTGATTTCCAGGAGGACACCGCGGAGGACCTGATACTGAAGGTGCTGTCGCGCGAGCCACGCCCCGACGAGATGGTCACTGCACAGATCAAGCGGGTGCGAGCGCGGCGGCCTAATACCTTCGCTTACAATGCCCTCGCCTTCCTCACTCCGGATGAATGGACGGAAGAGAAGTACTTACGGCTAAACTGCACTCTGGAGCGCGCCCAGCTGCGCGTGACGCTTACGCCCAAGTTTAAAGCCCTACAGCAGCTCGTGCTAGTGCTCAGCTGTGCCCCTAGCCTTGAGCGTTGCTACCTATTCGAGACGACGACCCGCCACTCCAGAAACAACTGGGAGTCCTTCGACGCCGATGGGCGAGAGGTCGTCGGGCGTTGGTACAAGCTTCGTTGGCATGCGTCACCAGATGGTGTCGTGGAGCAGATTGTAGAGGCTTTCGAAGGTGCCGTCCGCAAACACCTAGACGGCGTCGAGGAGCGTCTCAAAGAGACATAGGCTCATCCACCCCCACCTCGGAGAACGTGTGGCCAGTGATTCCTTACTGGCCCGGTAGTCATCCGTCGCCGATGTTCGTTCTCCCCCGCAGCCCGCCTACCCCACATCCCAGCTATACGCCGCATCCAGCCAGTTCCCCAACCGCCCGTCCGGCCGCGCCAGGGCGAAGACCGCCGCCATCTCGGCGTCCGTCAGGTCGAAATCCAGCACGTCGAAGTTCTCGGCGATGCGGGCCGGGGTCTTGGTGCGGGGGATGGCGATGACGCCCTGCTGGATCAGCCAGCGCAGCGTGACCTGACCCGGCGTCTTGCCGTGGGCCGCGCCGATGGCGATCAGCACCGGATCTTCGGCGACCTTGCCCTGGGCCAGGGGCGACCAGGCGGTGATCGAGGTTCCGGCCGCGTGGGCCGCCGCGATCAGGGTCTTTTGCGACAGATAGGGGTGATACTCGACCTGGTTGGTGGCGATCGGCGCCTTGGACAGCGCCTGTGCCTGGGCCATCACCGCCGAGGGGAAGTTCGACAGGCCGATGGCGCGGGTCAGGCCGCGATCGCGCACGTCGTTGAGCGCCGCCATCGTCTGGGCCAGCGGCACGTCGGGCTTGGGCCAGTGCAGCAGCAACAGGTCGACATGGTCGACGCCCAGCTTTTCCAGGCTCTTTTCCGCCGAGCGCTGCAGGTCGCCGTCGGCGAAGTGGTCGACCCAGACCTTGGTGGTCAGGAAGATCTCGTCGCGCTTGATGCCGCTGGCGGCGATGGCCGCGCCGACGTCGCGCTCGTTGCGATAGATCTGGGCGGTGTCGATGTGGCGGTAGCCGATCTCCAGGGCCTGCTCGACCAGCGGCCGGGCCGAGCCGTTCTCCAGCTGCCAGGTGCCGAAACCCAGGGCGGGCATCAGGACATCGCCCGAACGGACGGCGGGGACGAGCTTGGACATCGGAAACTCCGGACGACGCGTTAGGCGGATATAGGCGTTCCGCGGCCATTGGCCAGCTTGGCCCGGGCCTGATGGATCAGGCTGAAGGCCAGGGCCACCAGCAGGAAGCCGCCCGCCATCACCAGCATGGTCACGATCACCGACAGGTAGCCATGCTTGCCGACGTCAAAGAACGGATAGGGATAGAAGCCCGACAGCGCCCCATGGGCCAGGGTCCAGAGGCCATAGAGCGCCGGAAAGACCAGGGCCTTGGCGGCCGTGGCCCGGCCGGTCTCGCCCTGACCGCCGCGCATCAACCAGTCGACCAGGAACAGGGTGGGCGTGATCGTGTGCAGGATGGTGTCCGACACCAGCCGCAGGCCCCGGGGGTCCCACAGGCCCGCCAGCAGGGTGTGATAGATCGCCGCCGTGATGGACAGATAGACGGCCACGCTGATCCGGGTCGATGAGCGCTCGGCCCAGGTTCCCACGACCGAGGCCGGGGCGACCAGCGGCGCGGTCAGGACCACGGCGGCCAGGATGTTGCTGAGGATGGTGAAGTAGCTGAAGAACTCGACCGACTTGACCGAGCCCGAGGCCAGGGTCTCGTCGTACACCATCAGGACATATTGCAGCGCCGGACCCAGGCAGGCCAGGGCGGCGATCAGGATGCGCCAGGTTCTCATGCGGTCTCCGTTTTTGCGGCGTCCCAGGCTTTCAGCACCGTCTTGGGGGCGGTCGCGCGCCACTGCCGCTCGATCAGGCGTTCCACCGTTCCCGGATGAACCTGTGCCAGACGAACAAGAACATACGGATAATTCCGGAAGTGATCGGTGAGATGGAAGGTGTCCGGCTGGGCCTGCATCAGCATCTCGCGCTCGTCGAACCCCACGCCGGGGCAGACTAGCGAGGCGCCATCCTCGTACAGCCGGGTCAGGAACTTGCCGTGGGCCTTCAGGCAGGGGCGGCCATAGGCCGTGCCGTCCTCGACCCCGGGCAGGGTGAAGGCTAAGGCGCGCACCGCGTCGAAGCTCATGGCCATGGGCGTTTTTCTCCCGGCTCGACTATAGAAACAGGATGACCGTTTCGAACACCCTGAAGACGCCGGTGCTGGTGCTGGGCGCGACCAGCCTGATCGGCGGCTATCTGCTGGATCGCCTGCGCGCGGCCGGTGTCGATCCGGTGGCGGTCAGCCGTCGGCCGCCGAGCGGCGAGGCCTGCTGGCTGGACGCCGACCTGTCCGATCCGCATCTGGAAGACGGCCTGCCGCCGGTGGCGACGGTGTTTTCGCTGTCGCCGATCTGGCTGCTTCCCGCCGCCCTGCCGGCCCTGAAGGCCCGGGGCATGACCCGGCTGGTGGCCTTTTCCTCGACCAGCCGCTTCACCAAACAGGCATCGGACGTTCCCGAGGAACGCGCCGTGGCCGCCAGCCTGGCCGACGCCGAGGCGGCGGTGGAGCGGTTCTGCGCCGCCCAGGGCGTGGCCTGGACCGTGCTGCGGCCGACCCTGATCTATGACGAGGGCCGCGACGGCAATGTCAGCCGCCTGGCCAGCCTGATCCGCCGCTTTGGCGTCCTGCCGCTGTCGGGCCGGGGCGAGGGGCTGCGCCAGCCGGTCCATGCCCAGGACCTGGCCATCGGCGCCGTGGCGGCGGCGACCGCGCCGGCCGCCCAGAACCGGGCCTATGACCTGGTGGGCGGCGAGACCCTGACCTATCGCCAGATGGCGACGCGGGTGTTCGAGGGCCTGGGGCGCACGCCGATGGTGCTCTCCCTGCCGCCGGCCTTGTTTGGCCTGATGCTGAAGGCGGCCTCGCCGTTCCTGCCCGGGGCCACGGCGGCCATGGGCTCGCGGATGGGCGTGGACCTGACCTTCGACAGCGGCGATGCGACGCGGGATTTTGGCTGGGCGCCGCGAGCGTTTCACCCAAAGTTCTGATCCTTCTCCCGCACAAAATCCTTGTCATCCCGGCCGCAGCGCAGCGGAGAGCCGGGACCCAGGGCCACTGCAGTGCGGTTACCCCTGGGTCCCGGATAGCCTCTGCGAGGCTTCCGGGATGACAATTTATGTAGGCGAGCTTTCAGCACTGGGCGCGGCGACGTCGCTCAGCACCATGGCGAACGGCACCTGCAGGCCGTCGCGCTCGACATAGCCGCTGACCACCTTGTGGTCGGGATTGAGCACGCCCAGGTCGACGTCTTCGGACGGGAACATCACCACCCGGCGGTCGCCGATGCAGATCATCAGTTCGAAGCCGTCATAGGCCCGCTGCGACATGGCTTTGAGCTTGGAATAATAGGGCTCGCGCTTCCACGCGGTCGGCTTGCCGGTGTCGACCACGACGTTCAGCCGCTTGCCGTCCTTGTCGGGATACATCAGGAACCCGGCCTTGTCGGGCCGCCAGTTGTCGTCGAGGCGCACCGAGTCCAGCCACAGGCAGGTAAAGCCCCGGCAGGCTTGAGGCCGGGCTTCGTAATTGCCGCAGCCGCCGCCCTTCTTGAAATGGCCGCACCAGACGCCGGCGGCCTTTTCCAGTTCGCTGATGTGCAGGACCTTGCAGCACATCCCGCAGTCGCCGCAGCTTCGCTCGCTCATCTGATCTGGCCCCGATACTCCGGGGCCGGACATTAGTGACGGCGTGTGACGGTTTTTTAGAGGCTCCCCTTTGGGGGAGGGCTGTCGCCCATGGGCCGCGTCCAGAAAGTGTCATCCCGGACAAGCCTGGCGAAGCCGGGCGCCGATCCGGGACCGACCTGGAACGCTGCGCTCAGGCGTCGGTCCCGGATCTTCGCGCTGCGCGCTCGTCCGGGATGACAGCCATTGTTGGCCTAATGCCATCACCCTCCAGAAAGGGAGGGGGCGCCGGCTTCAGGTCTCGCTCCAGACCCCCAGCTCGTTGCCGGCCGGGTCGGTGAAGTGGAAGCGGCGACCGCCCGGGAAGCTGAAGATCGGCGCGGTGATCACGCCGCCGGCGGCCGTGACCTTGGCCGCCATGGCTTCCAGATCGTGCGCATACAGGATCACCAGCGGCTTGTCGGTCGAGCCTTCCTGCGGGGTGCAGAAGCCACCGTCGGCGCCCTGGCCTGCGAAGGCGGCGTAGTCGGGGCCATAGTCGGTAAAGGCCCAGCCAAACGCAGCCTGGTAGAAGCCCTTGGTGGCCGGCAGGTGGGTGGCGGGCCACTCGATATAGTCGATCTTGCCGTCTTCGCGCATGGTCGCGATCTCCAGTTTGTTCTCTTATTGTTCTAAAATGCCGTCACGGCAGAGTCCAGACGCAGGTGCGCTTGACGGCGAAATCTTCCAGCTCGCGGGTGGTCTCGACCTGGTATTCGGCCAGCTTGATCAGGTCGTCCTTGCGGAAATAGGTGCGGCCCGGATCGCCGATCAGCACGGTGGAGCCAGAGGCGCGGCCCTGACGCATCCAGGCCATCACCGCCTCTGCCATCGGCTTTTCGTAGCAGATATCGCCGGCCAGCAGCACGTCGCAGGCGGGCGGCGGACCGTCCAGCAGGTTGGCGTCGGTGAAGGCGATCTCGACCCCGTTGACCTGGGCGTTCAGGCTGACGGCGGCCTGGCAGAAACTGTCGATGTCATTGGCCAGCACGCTCTTGGCGCCCGCCTTCATCGCCGCGATGGCCACGATCCCCGAGCCGGTGGCGAAATCGACCACGGTCTTGCCGGCCACGCTCGTGGGGTTGTCGAGAATATAGCGCGCCAGGGCCTGTCCGCCCGCCCAGGCAAAGGCCCAGAACGGCGGGGCCAGGCCCAGTTCCTCCAGGGCCTCCTCGGTCAGTTTCCAGATCGGGGTGATCTCGTCGGCCAGATGTAGGCTCAGCTCCGGCGCATGCGGCGGCGCCTGGACACGGGTGTTCTCAAGAATGAAGGCGCGGCGGCCTTCCAGGGTGGGTTCGATCATGGGGGGCTTAGAGCATGGTGGGCGGCAACGGAGCTATTGAATCCCTCTCTCTGAGAGAGAGGGAGGGGCCCGCCGCGAAGCGGTGGGAGGGTGAGAGGTTATAGTCTCTCAGAACCAGACTCTGGCGAAGCTGGCGAACGGAGCGAAACCTGAATTCGCCTTTCGGGCCGCAGCGGGATGGGTCAGGATTTTCCGGCAGAGGGTGAAGCCTCTCACCCTCCCACCGCCTGCGGCGGCGGGCCCCTCCCTCTCTCTATGAGAGAGGGCTCAATTTAAGCCGGGACCTTGCTCGACGCCGCCTTCAACACGCTCAGATACCCCGGCGCGGTCAACATCCCGCCCGTCAGACCCTTCTGCTCCAGCAGCCGATGGGCCAGCGGCAGGTTCCAGCACGGGGTGTGCATGAACATGTGGTGCTCGGCGTGGAAGTTGACGTGGTAGGGCGCGATCAGCAGGCGCTCGAGCCAGTTGGCCCGGGTGGTGCGGGCGTGGCGGAACGGGTCGGGCTCGTCCCGGGCGACCAGGGCATGTTCGGCGATGTTGCGCAGGCGGGTGACCAGCGGGAACCAGGTCGCCATCGGCACGATCCACAGGGCCAGCCACGCCCACCATAGGCCCACCATCGACAGGGCGACAAGCAGGCCGAGATTCCACAGCAGGAACGGCGTCTGGCGGGCGATCTCGCCGCTGAAGATCGCGCCTTTCGGCTGCCCAATGGCTTTGGAGCCCTTCAGCTTGCCGAGCAGCGGGCCGAAGCGCTGCTTGAAGAAGGTCTGGCCGGTCAGGTCACGGATGATCTTGCGGTTCAGGGAGGCCCGCGTGGTCGGGAACGGGGCCGACAGGATCAGGTCGGGGTCCTCGGCCTGCTGGGCGTATTTGTGGTGGGTCAGGTGATAGGGGCGATAGCTCTTCAACGACGCGCCGGTGGGGGCCGCGCACAGCCATTCGCCCAGCCCGTCATTGACCTTGAGATTGGGATGCAGGCCGCCATGGGCCGCCTCGTGCATCAGGATCGCCAGGCCCAGCTGCCGCGCGCCGATGATCATCACGGCCAGCACGTAGGTCAGCGGGTTGGGGAAGGCGACGAACAGGGCGCCGGCCAGCAGGATCGTTCCCCAGGCGTGGGCCACCATCCAGATCCCGCGCCAGGACGAGCGCGCCGAGACCTTCGCCCACTCCTCGGGTGTAAACAGGTCCAGCGGCTTGACGCGTGAGGCAACGGTCATGGAACCATCTTCCCACAGTCTGCTTGGGTCATGAAGGATGACGTGGCGTCATCGCCCTTTTCGGAGACTTCCCCATGCGTTCCGTATCCCTCGGCCTAGTTCTCGCCTTCGCCTGCATGGCCGGCTCGGCCAGCGCCGCCAGCTTCGACTGCCGGAAGGCCCGCACCGCCGACGAAAAGGCGATCTGCGCCGAACGCGCCCTGAACGACAAGGACGTGCGGATGGACGTTCTGTACGGCATCAACAGGCGCACCCTGGCCATGGGCGGGCGCGGGGCGCTGATGGACCAGCAGCAGCAGTGGCTGCGGGACCGCCACAAGTGCGGAAGCAACAGGGCCTGCCTGAACCGCGCCTATGACGGACGGCTGGCCGAGCTGGAGAAGGGCATGGAGCGGATCTACAGCAGCGGGCCGTTCTGATTTCCCAGCTCCCAAAATAGCTTGTCATCCCGGCTCGGCGCGCTTCGCGCTTGGCCGGGATGACAATTTTAGTGGTCTAAAACCGCGTTTCCGGCCTCCAAAGCCCCGCCACCAGCGCCAGAAACAGCACCAGCCCCGCCAGCGTGTTGGACTTGAACAGCTTCAGCGCCCCGGCCGGATCATCCAGCCGCAGCGCCGCCGCCTGCCGCGACAAGTGCACCGCGAACAGCGCCGCCAGCGGCAGGAACAGCGCGCCCAGATTGCCCATCCAGGCCGCCGCCACGGCCAGCACGAACGAGGCCGCATAGAAGGCGGCGACCCCGTACTGCGCCTTGTCGCCCAGCTTGCGGGCCGAGGACTTCACCCCGGCCAGGGCGTCGTCTTCTAGGTCCTGCACGGCGTAGATGGTGTCATAGCCCAGGGTCCAGAAGATGCCGCTGGCGTAGAGCAGGGCGGCGGTCCAGCTCAGCTGTCCCGTGGCGGCGGCATAGCCCAGCAGGACGCCCCAGTTGAAGGTCAGGCCCAGCCAGGCCTGCGGCCACCAGGTGATGCGCTTCATGAACGGATAGGCGGCCACCAGCCCCAGCGACAGCACGCCCAGCCCGATGGCCAGCCAGCCCAGGCACACCAGGATCAGGAAACTGACCCCGCAGCAGCCGATCACGAAGGCCCAGGCCTGTTTGACACTGATCTGCCCCGCCGGGATCGGCCGCATCGCCGTGCGGCTGACCTGGGCGTCGAAGTCGCGGTCGATGATGTCGTTGAAGGCGCAGCCGGCGGCGCGCATCAGGGCCGCGCCGACGAAGAAGGCGATCAGCAGCCACGGGTTGGGCCATTGGCCCTTCTCGGCCCCGGCCAGGGCGATGCCCTGCCAGCCGGGCAGCATCAGCAGCCAGATCCCGGCCGGCCGGTCAAAGCGCCCCAGCTTCAGCCACGGGCGCAGGGCCGGCGGCGCGTGGCGGTCGACCCAGTTGGTCGGGGCGGCGTCGGGCAGGATGGTCGTCATGGGCGAAAGGCTTAGCGAGCTTCTTTCCAGCCGGGAAGACGCAGGTCGGCGTGTGTGCGGTGGGCGTCATAGGTTTGATCTATGGCGATGGAAAGAACGATCAATTGGATCAATGACGACTGCGCGCGCACAGTGGGCAAGCTCACTGTGAGAGGACAAACCATGCCCGACATCCGCCCCGCTGATCCGACCGCCCTGGCCTTCAGAACGACGGGCTGGGTGCTGCTGGTTTTCGGCGCGGCGCTGGGCATCGTCATGCCGGCGCCGCTGACCACCAGCCTGTGGACCGCCGCCAGCCGCGCCTTCGCCCGCAGCGGCGATACGGCCATGGTCCTGCGCCTGATGTCGGCCACCAAGTTTGGCCCCCGCATCCGTCGCAAGCTCAACCGGCCGGCGCCGCGCCGGATCGGCGGCGTCTGCGAGGCCTGAGCTCCCCCTTCCACCGTCATTCCCGCCCTTGTGGCGGGAACCCCTGGTTCAGTTTGCAAGTGAGGCGCCGTGGCGGGCCAGCCCGCCAATCCTCCGCACCTGCGGCGGATAAAGGGGTTCCCGCCACAAGGGCGGGAATGACGGCGCTATATTTGGGCGATAGTGTTTCGGCGATGACGGCTCCGCTCCCGACCGATCGCAAAGCTCGCCGTCGCCGCCTGACCCGCGCCGAGCGCTGGGCGCTGGACGGTCTGGGCGGGGCCCTGGTCGCCACCGGGGCGGTGGGCATCGTGGTGCCGGGCATGCCGACCACGGTGTTCTGGATCGGGGCGGTGGTCTGTTTCCTCAAGACCCGGCCTCTGGTGGTGCGGCCCCTGCTGCGCACGCCGGTGGTCGGTCCGGCGATCAGGGGCTTCCTGCGCTGGCGGCCGTTTGGCGGCGGGCGACGAAAGGCCGATCGCTAGGCCAGGGCGGCCGCGTCGCGCCCGCCGCCTGAGGCATTTGGTCGCACGTTTGGGTTGACTATTCGTGGCGGACGCGGACCTCAGGGCGAGTATGACGCGATAGTCACCTTCCGAGGTCGTTCGGAAATTAAGGGAGTTCATGTCGCGCGACGTTGAGGGCTTGGTCCGATCGTCGCGCTTCCTTGTGGTTGACGACAACCCGGCATGGATCCGGCTGGTGCGTGAAGTTCTGTTCGCCTGGGGCGCCATATCGGTTTTCGGCGCCGTGTCGGTGGCCCAGGCCCAGGTCCTGCTCGAACAGAACAATGTCGACATGATCATCTCCGACCTGCTCATGCCGGGCGAGGATGGCTTTGTCCTGGTCCGTTGGGTGCGCCACCACGCGTCTCCGCGCCTCCAGCGCACGCCGTTCGCGATCATGACGGCCGAGACCTCCCGGGTGAACATCACGCGGGCCGCGTGCTGCGGCGCCGACATGGTGGTCGAAAAGCCCATGAAACCGGCCGTGCTGTGGACGCGAATGACCCCGCTGCTGGCCGCCGCCGCGCGCTCGAACGACCCCAGGGCCCTGCCGCCCTGCCGCAAGGTGCTGAGCGTTCCGTGTCCCCTGATCCCGGTCCGGAGGAAAAGGTCGGAGATCGAGGCGCAGGCCAAGGCCCTGATCAGCGGGTTGCGCTAGACGGCTTGCCTCGACGATCCCGGCGTGACTGGCCTCGGCGCGCCCAAACCCGTATCTAGCCCGCATCATGAGCGACTTCATCGACGACGAAGACGAAGCGGGAAACCGCAAGCGGGTGCTGTCCAACGGCCAGGTGCTGGGCTTTATCGCGCGGTTCTGGAAGCGGCGGCCGGTGCTGTTTGGCTTGGGCGTGGCCCTGACCCTGGCCGCTGTGGCCTTCGACCTGGCCCTGCCCTACGCCTCGGGACACCTGATCGATGCGGTGGTGGAAAAGCCGCGCGGCGACCCGGCCGCCTGGTCGGCGCTGTGGCTGTTCGTCGGCGTCTATTTCGCCTTTGCGGTGGTGCGCAACATCTCGCACCGGTTCTGGATCCCGCTGGCCGCCCGCAACATGGAAGAGATGACCAACGAGGGCTTCGCCAAGGTGCAGGCCTTCTCGTCGGACTGGCACGCCGACAGCTTCGCCGGGGCCACGGTCCGCAAGCTGACCCGGGCCATGTGGGGCTATGACAGCGTCACCGACGCGGTGACCATCTGGCTGGGTCCCGGCCTGGTGGTGTTGTTTGGCCTGTCGATCATGATGCTGTTTCGCCAGCCGATGGCGGGCGTGATCTCGCTGGTGGTGATCGTCGCCTATCTGGCCGCCAACCTGATCGTCATCGAGCGCTATGTGCGGCCCAGCAACCTGCGCTCCAACGCCCTGGACTCGCAGATCGGCGGGGCCCTGGCCGACGCCATAACCTCCAACCCGACCGTCAAGAGCTTCGGGGCCGAGGCGCGCGAGACCGCCCGCATCGCGACGGTCACAGCGGAGTGGCGCAAGGCGGTGATGATCACCTGGAGCCGCTTCACCGATGTGTGGCTGGGTCAGAACCTGTTGCTGGTGGTGCTGCAGGCCGGCCTGACCGGCTCGATGGTCTGGGGCTGGAGCCAGGGCACGGCCAGTCCCGGCGACGTGGCCTTCGCCATTACCGCCTTCATGCTGATGAGCGGCTATCTGCGCAATCTGGGTGAGAACATCCGCATGCTGCAGAAGGGCCTGGACGACAGCGAGGACGTCGCCGCCTGGGATCGCCTGGCGCCGCAGATCGCCGACGCGCCCGGGGCTCCGGCCTTCCAGATCGGCCCCGGCCCCGGCGCCATCGCCTTCGAGACCGTGACCTTCCGCTACAAGGCGGCCGGCGCGCCGCTTTACGACCAGTTCTCGCTGACCATCGCGCCCGGCGAGCGGGTGGCGCTGGTGGGACCGACGGGCTCGGGCAAGTCGACCTTCGTCAAGCTGATCCAGCGCCTGCACGACCTGCAGGGCGGCCGCATCGTCATCGACGGCCAGGACGTGTCGGCGGTGACGCAAGGCTCCCTGCGCCGCGCCATCGCCGTGGTGCCGCAGGACCCGGCCCTGTTCCATCGCACGCTGCTGGAGAACATTGCCTACGGCAAGTCGGACGCCACCCGCGAAGAGATCGAGGCGGCGGCCCGCAAGGCCCACGCCCACGACTTCATCCTGCAATTGCCCCGGGGCTACGAGACCCTGGTCGGTGAGCGCGGCGTCAAGCTGTCGGGCGGCGAGCGCCAGCGCGTGGCCATCGCCCGCGCCTTCCTGGCCGACGCCCCGATCCTGGTGCTGGACGAGGCGACCTCGTCGCTCGACGTCGAGACCGAGGCCGAGGTCCAGATCGCCGCCGAGAGCCTGATGGCCGGCCGCACCACCATCGTCATCGCCCACCGCCTGTCGACCGTGCGCGGCGCCGACCGCATCCTGGTGTTCCAGAAGGGCCGGGTGGTCGAGGAAGGCCGCCATGCCGAGCTGAAGGCCAGGGGCGGGGTCTATGCGCGGTTGAACGCGGTCAGCGAGGGCGTGGGGTAGGGGCGTCAACGACCAGATCGCCTGACCCTTTATAGCGCCGTCATTCCCGCCCTTGTGGCGGGAACCCCTGGTTCAGCCGACCCGTGAAGCGCCAGCGAAGGGCGCGCGCCCTTCGCCCCTCCCGCACCTGCGGCGGCGCGAGGGGTTCCCGCCACAAGGGCGGGAATGATGGACGGGTAGGTGCTGTTCGGCAAGGTATTGAGCCGCACCACCATCGTAATCGCCCACCGGCTGTCGGCGGCGCGCGGCGCTGATCGCATCCTGGTGTTCCAGAAGGGCCGGGAGGTCGAGGAAGGCCGCCACGCCGAGCTGAGAGCCAAGGGCGAGGCTTATTGCAGGTCCTCTTGGATTATGCCGACCTTGTACCAGCCCGTGTTCTTTAGCGCCTCGCCTGCGCAGCCTTCACCCGCCGGAACCATAAAAAGCCGGCGCTCGCCGACCACTATATCGTGCTGGGGCGTCACTTCCGCCCGCACAGTTCCCGCCTTCAGGGCAGCGGCCAGATCAACGGTATCGCAGACATAGGGTGTCTCGGCCGTCTTGCGCCACCGCGCGCCGTCGAAGCTGAACACGTCGAAACTGGCGCCTCTGGCCAGCAGGACTTCGTCCTTGCCGTCCGCATTGACGTCGAGCAGCAGGGCCGGGCATTGCGAGCCTGGGCCGATGCAGCCTGATCCGGAGTCGTCGCGCCAGTCCTGGCGCAGGAAGCTTTCGGGCAGGGCGCGGCCGGCCGGATAGACCGTCAGCTTGGACAGATCGATCTTCTCGATGACCGGCGCGACCTTGGTCGCCTGCGCCGCCACCGCCTTGGCGCGGGAGGCTATCGCCGCGTCCTGGCTCGCCTTCAATTTCTCCAGCGCCGCCTTGCCATAGCGCCCGCTGTCAAAGCGCAGGAACTGGAAGTCAAAGGCCTCGGCCTTGACCTTGCCGCGCTCCAGCCGCCCCACCTGGTCCTGCACCGACAGCCGGGCCGGATCGGCGATCGGGGTGAACAGGGCCAGGATCAGGGCGATGGCCACGAAGGCCTGAGCCACGTTGGTCTTTTCCAGCGCCTTCATCCAGGCGCCCGGCCGCACGGCGGCGATCGTGTAGCCCACGGCGTAGCCGGCCGCGATCACCACGAAGGCGGCGGCGAACACCCGCTCGGGCGTCAGGCCGTACTGGCCGATGCGCAGGGCCAGGCCATAGGCGGCCAGCAGGCTGATCGGGACCAGCAGCAGGCCGGCCAGCCGCGCGGCCCATTTCAGGACCACGGGCGGGGCGTCCTCGCCATCCTGATAGGCGGCGTTGATCAGCACGATCAGATGGGCGGCGGCGGTCAGCAGCAGGGCGGTGGCGGCCTTGGTCTTCCACAAGGGTTCGAGTCCCGTGAACGGCAGGCTGGCCAGGAAGCCGGCGGCGATCAGGGTCATCAGCGGCAGCAGCCAGGCCAGCAGGGTCAGGGCCACGGTGCGCACGCCGCGCACCAGGGTCGAGCGCACGTCGGTCAGCTGCACGGCGGCGGCGAACATCACCGTGGTGGCGGGGAAGGCGAAGGCCTCTTCGCTGATCAGCTTCTGGAAGGCGTCGATGCCGATCAGCTTGAACAGCGAGGCGCCGAGGAACAGCAGGATCCAGAACGCCGCGGTGAAACCCGCCGACAGGACCAGCTGCACCCCGTGCATCCAGGTGATGTCGAAATAGGCCGGATAGCGGGCCACGACCCGCCGCTCGGCCTCGGCCGGCTGGATCAGGTGATGGGCGATGAACAGGCCGGCGGCGATGGCGGCGAACACCGGGAAGCCGGGCATCTTGTCGGCGTCGACGCCCTGCCAGGCGCCATAAAAGGCCAGGCCCGCCGCGAAGGCCGCGGCCCCCAGCGCCCAGACGATCAGGCTGTTGCGGCGCAGGGCCCCGATCCCGGCCAGGATCACGAACGGCGCAAACAGCGCCACCAGCACCAGCGGCGCGAAGGCCAGGGGCTGGGTGGCCGGCCAGACCTTGGCCTCCTGCGCCTGGTGCAGCAGGAACAGCGCCAGGCCCTGCAGCAGCCCCGTCCCCAGCCGGATGGCGGTGGTGGTCCGGGCTGATTGGCTTGCCGTCTGGTCCATGGCCGTCTCCTCGCCTGCGCCGCGACAGGATCACGCCCTGAGCCCGTTGTGAAGCCGGCGATCATGCACTAGCAATTTCGGCCTCAGTATGGGGGTGTTGATGCGAACTTCATTCAAGGCCGGGCTCGCGGCGCTGGTTCTGGCGGGCGCTCTGGCCGGCGCCGGCGGCGGTTTCGCCCAGGACGCCAAACCCTCCGGCGACAAGCCGGCGGCCAGCGAGCTGACGCCGTTCCCGGCCGACAAGTCGGTCAAGCAGACCGCCACGGTGGGCGGCAAGGTGCTGTCCTACACCGCCACGGTCGGCGCCATGCCGGTGCGCGACGAGAAGGGCAAGAAGATCGCCGAGGTGGTGTTCACCGCCTACACCCTGGACGGGCCGCGTGATCCAAATCGCCCCATCACCTTCGCCTTCAACGGCGGCCCCGGCGCGGCCAGCGTCTATCTGAACTTCGCCCTGGGCCCCAAGCGCGTGCAGTTCGGCGCCGAAGGCGACAGCCCGTCGGCCAATGTGAAGCTGGAAGACAATCCCGCCAGCTGGATGGACTTCACCGACATCGTCTTCATCGACCCGGTCGGCACCGGCTTCTCGCGCAGCCTGACCACCGAGGAAGAGACCAAGAAGCGCTTCTATGGCGTGAAACAGGACATCGACTATCTGTCGCGCATCGTCTTCGACTATCTGGTCAAGACCGAGCGCCTGGCCTCGCCGAAATACATCGTCGGCGAAAGCTATGGCGGCTTCCGGGGCCCGCGCCTGGCCTACACCCTGCAGACCGATCTGGGCGTGGCGGTGAAGGGCGTGGTTCTGGTCTCGCCGCTGCTGACCAGCGCCGGTCGCCAGGGCCAGGAAATCTCGCCCCTGCCGGCGATGTGGAGCCTGCCGTCGATCGCGGCCGCCAAGCTGGAGCGCGACGGCAAGCTGACGCCCGAGAGCATCAAGGCCGTCGAGGACTATACGCGCGGCGAATACATGGTCGACCTGATGAAGGGCTCCGACCCCGCCGCCCTGGATCGCCTGACGACCAAGGTCTCGGCCATGACGGGCCTGGATCCCAAGTTCGTGCGCCGGGCCGGCGGGCGTCTGGAGACCCAGTCGTTCCTGCGCGAGGTGTTCCGCGACACCGGCCGCCTGGGCAGCCGTTACGACAGCAACGTCACGGCCCTGGATCCCTTCCCCTTCGCGCCCGAGCAGGAGGTCAACGACCCGATCCTCGACGCCATCATCGCCCCGACCACCAGCGCCGTCGTCGACTTCACCACCCGCATCGTCGGCTGGAAGCCGGACGTGCGCTATGACGCCCTGTCGGACGTGGTCAACCGCAGCTGGGATCGCGGCAAGGGCCCCGACACCGAGTCGGTGACCGATCTGCGCAAGATCGTCTCGGTCGACCCCAAGCTGAAGGTGCTGATCGTCCACGGCTATAACGACCTGTCGTGCCCGTTCTTCGCCTCGCGCCTGATCGTCGACGCCATGCCGGCCATCGTGGCCGGCCGCGTCACCCTGTCCAACTATGCCGGCGGCCACATGTTCTACAGCCGCCCCGACAGCGGCGCGGCGTTCCGCAAGGACGTTATGGCGCTGTACGGGGTGAAGTAGCGGGCAGGGCGGCCCTTGAATCCCTCTCTCTTTGAGAGAGGGAGGGGCCCGCCGCGTAGCGGTGGGAGGGTGAGAGGTTACAATCTCTCCGAACGGGGCGCCGACGGCCTTCGAGCCATAGCGAACCGCAGCGCCGGCTGGCAGTTCTACAATGTAAGGTGGGCCGCATGCGCACTTTGACCGCGATCTTCTCTCTAACTTTGGTCGTCTCACTAATCGGCTGCAACAGCGAGCGTCCGCCTGGTCCCGTTCGCTCGGAGCGGGACGCTATATCGGTTGCGAAGCGGTATGCTGGGGAAATGGCGTTTGAAGATACGCGCGTGGTGGCTCGGCAAAGTGAAGGGACTTGGATGGTCCGGGGGGAAAAAGAATCCGATCCCGCGCATCCGGTCGTAGTCACCATTGACGGCGCATCCGGCCAAGTGACTGACCTGAAAGGCGTTGAGTATCGAACATCCATTAGAGGTTCAAAGCCGTAACAGCGCTTCGCTAGAAGTCTGCTTCCCACCCACTTCGGCCGCCCAAAATGAATCCAGCTTCCCCGGCCAGCGGTGAAACCTCTCACCCTCCCACCGCCTGCGGCGGCGGGCCCCGCCCTCTCTCTTTGAGAGAGGGATTTTAGGGCGCTACCGCGCCAGCCGCCCGTCGCTCAGCGCCGCGACCTCGAACGGGAAGATCACCTCGGGGTCGGGCTTGGCCACGCCCTTCAGCAGCGTCTTGTCGCCGGCCGCGTGCAGCAGCCAGCGGATGATGTTGAGCCGGGCCGCCTTCTTGTGGTCGGCGCGGACGCAGATCCAGGGCGCGGCCTCGGAGTGGGTGCGGGACAGCATCTCGTCGCGGGCGGCGCTGTAGTCATCCCACTTTTCCTGGGCGACGGCGTCCAGCGGGCTGATCTTGAAGGCCTTCAGGGGATCTTCCGATCGGGCCTTGAGCCGCTCGCCCTGCGTCTCGCGGCTGATGTCCAGCCAGAACTTGGCGTAGCGCATGCCGCTGTCGACCAGCATCTTCTCGAACGAGGGCACGTCGTTGAGGAACTGGGCGTGCTGCTGCGGCGTGCAGAAGCCCATGACCGGCTCGACGCCGCCGCGGTTGTACCAGGAGCGGTTGAACAGCACCGCCTCGCCCGCCGCCGGCAACCATTCGACATAGCGCTGGAAATACCACTCGCCCTGTTCGCGGTCGGAAGGCTTGGGCAGGGCGACCACCAGGGTGTTGCGCCGCGACAGGTGCTCGGTGATCCGCGAGATCGCGCCGTCCTTGCCGGCGGCGTCGCGGCCCTCGAACACGGTCAGGGTCTTCGAGCCGTCCTTGATCGCCTTCTGCTGCATCCGGATCAGGGCCAGCTGCAGATGGGCGAGCTCTTCATCATAGTCGCGGATTTTGGTCATGGGGGGAGCCTACCGCTGAAACCACAAGTCGCGCTAGAAGAGCGACATGATCCGTCTTTTCGTTCCCCAGGACCTGGCCCCCGGCTACGGCGTCGTCCTGACCCTCGACCAGTCGCGCTATCTCACCTCGGTGATGCGCCAGGCCATCGGCGCGCAGGTGGCGCTGTTCAACGGCCGTGACGGCGAGTGGTCCGCCACCCTGGCCGAGACCGGCAAGCGCGGCTCGCTGCTGAAGGTCGACGAGCAGGTCCGGCCGATGGCGCTCGGACCGGACCTCGACCTCGTTATCGCCCTGGTCAAGCGCGGCCGGGTCGAGACCATCGTCGAAAAGGCCGCCGAGCTGGGCGTGCGCCGGGTGCGGCTGACCATCACCCGGCGGACCAATGTCGACTTCGTCAAGCTGGGGCGCCTCGACGCCATCGCCATGGAGGCCGCCGAGCAGACCGGCCGCCTGGACGTGCCGACCGTGGAAGATCCCGAAAAGCTCTCCGAGATCCTCGACGGCTGGGACCCGGCGCGAAAGCTGGTGTTCTGCGACGAGGGCGGCGACGCGCGTCCGGCCTTCGAGGCCCTGGCCGGCAGCGCCGCGCCGGCCGCCATCCTGATCGGCCCCGAGGGCGGTTTTTCGCCCGAGGAGCGCGAGCGGCTGCGGTCGCTGCCGTTCGTCACACCGGTGTCGCTTGGCCCTCGCATCCTGCGCGCCGACACCGCCGCCATCAGCGCCCTGACCCTGTGGCAGGCGGCCGCCGGCGACTGGCGGGAGACCTAAAGCGGCGGCCCCCTCTTGAGGTTCGCTAAAAAAACGCCCAATTGCGCTGACGACAGTATGCGGGCGGTGTGGGGGAAATGGGCCTCTCCCAGCTTGATGCGTATCCGATCTTGGGGAGAGACGGCTCATGGCCGACACCGCTAGCCTGCAGGAGCGTCCGCTGACGCTCGACGACCTGACCGCCTATTTCGCCTCGGGCTCCAAGCCCAAGGAAGCCTTCCGGGTCGGGGCCGAACACGAGAAGTTCGGCTTCTATCTCGGCTCGCACGCCCCCGTGCCCTATTACGGCGACACCGGCGTCCACGCCCTTCTGGTCGGCCTGCAGCGCTTCGGCTGGAAGCCCGTGATGGAAGGTCCGACGATCATCGGGCTGGAGCGCAACGGCGCCAATGTCAGCCTGGAGCCCGGCGGCCAGTTCGAGCTCAGCGGCGCGCCGCTGCTGACCATGCACGACATCTGCGAAGAGACCGGCCAGCACCTGGACGAGGTCAAGACCGTCGCCGACGAGCTGGGTCTGGGCTTCATGGGTCTGGGCTTCTCGCCGGTGTGGAAGCGCGAAGAGGTGCCGGTGATGCCCAAGGGGCGTTACGTCATCATGCGCAACTACATGCCCAAGGTCGGGGGCCTGGGCCTCGACATGATGCTGCGCACCTGCACCGTGCAGGCCAATCTCGACTTCTCATCCGAAGCCGACATGGTCGCCAAGTTCCGCATGAGCCTGGCCCTGCAGCCGATCGTCACGGCCCTGTTCGCCAATTCTCCGTTCACGGAAGGCAAGCCCAATGGCTTCCTGTCGAGCCGGGCCAATGTCTGGACCGACACCGACGCCGACCGCACCGGCCTGCTGGATTTCGTGTTCGAGGACGGCTTCGATTTCGAGCGCTATGCCCGCTACGCCCTGGACGTGCCGATGTATTTCGCCAAGCGCGGCGACCGCTATATCGACCTGGCCGGCCGCAATTTCCGCGATTTCATCGACGGCAAGATCGACGAGCTGCCGGGCGAGCGCGCCTCGATCAAGGACTGGGCTGACCACACCACGACCCTGTTCCCGGAAGTCCGTCTGAAGACCTATCTGGAAATGCGCGGCGCCGACGCCGGGCCGTGGAGCAGCCTCTGCGCCCTGCCGGCCCTGTGGACCGGCGTCTTCTATGATGACGCCGCCCTGGCCGCCGCCTGGGACCTCTGCAAGGACTGGACGGCTGAGGAGCGCGCCCAGCTGCGCCGCGACGTGCCGGTTCTGGGCCTGCAGGCGCCGATCGCCGGGCGCACCGCCCAGGACGTGGCCAAGGACTTCGTCGCCATCGCCAAGTCGGGCCTCAAGGGCCGGGCCCACATGAACGGCGGGTTCCTGGACGAGACCATCTATATGGGCGAACTCGAAGAGATCGCCGACAGCGGCCGCACGCGGGCCGACAAGCTGCTGGAACTGTACCACGGCGCCTGGAAGGGCGACATCAGCCGGGTATTCACCGACTGCGCCTACTAGGTTTCCGCCTTCAATAACCTTGTCATCCCGGAAGCCTCGCAGAGGCTATCCGGGACCTAGGGGCCAAGGCAGTACGGTGGCCCTGGGTCCCGGCTCGGCGCGCTACGCGCTTGGCCGGGATGACAAGTAGGTTGGCGTCAGAAGCGGTCATTGCCGCCTTGGCTTGAGCAGGAAGCCCGCTTCCGCCCGCCCCCGACTCCGGCTAGGAACGGAGCATGAACTTTTCCGATCCGTTCCTGATCCTCGCCATCGTTTTCGCCCTGATGGCCGTCGCCGCCATGCTTTGGGCCCTGGCCGCCTCAAAGCGCGCCACCGCCGCCGACGCCCGCGCCTGGCAGCTGAACGAGCGCCTGGCCCAGGCCGATGAGCGGGCTCGCCTGCTGGAAGACCAGGCGGCCACCCAGGGCGAGCTGATCCGCGCCCAGGCCGCCCAGCAGGCCAACATGACCGCCAACACCGTGGCCGAGGCCCTGATCAAGCGCGCCGACGAAAACTTCCGCAGTCGCGAGTTGCTGTCGCAGCAGCGGCTGGAAGCCCAGCTCAAGCCGGTGGCCGAGACCCTGGCCAAGTTCGAGGCCCAGGTCACCGCCGTCGAAAAATCCCGCGCCGAGGAGACCGGCGGCCTGAAAGCCCAGATCGCCGCCCTGATGGAGGCCTCGGTCGCCACCCAGTTCGAAGCCCGCAAGCTCTCGGCCGCCCTGCGTCGCGGCGCCGGCGTCCAGGGGCGCTGGGGCGAGCAGACTCTCCGTAACGTCCTGGAGGCCGCCGGCCTCAACAAGCGCTTCGATTTCGAGGAGCAGTTCAGCGTCGACACCGACGAGGGCCGCCGCCGGCCCGACGTCAAGGTGCGCATGCCCGGCGGGGCGGTGTTTGTCATCGACGCCAAGTGCTCGCTGAACGCCTTCCTGGAAGCCCAGGAAATGGCCGAGGAACTGGCGCGCGAGGCCGCCCTGCTGCGTCACGCCCAGAGCGTGCGGGCCCATATGACCAGCCTGTCGGCCAAGACCTACTGGGACCAGTTCGCCGCCGAGGGCTCGCCCGATTTCGTGGCCATGTTCGTGCCCGGCGACAGCTTCCTGGCCGCCGCCCTGGAGCGTCTGCCCGATCTGATGACCGAGGCCATGGACAAGCGGGTGCTGCTGGTCACCCCCACCACCCTGTTCGCCCTGTGCAAGGCTGTGGCCTATGGCTGGCGCGTCGAGGATCAGGCCAAGAACGCCGCCAATATCGTCGCGGTGGGCCGCGAGCTCTACAAGCGGGTGGCGGTGATGGGCGCCCATGCCGGCGCGGTGGGCAAGGCGCTGGAAAGCGCCGTTGGCAAATACAACCAGTTCGTCGGCTCGCTGGAGAGCCAGGTCCTGACCCAGGCCCGCCGGTTCGAGGACCTGTCGGTCGACCACGAAGGCAAGGAAATCGCCGAGCTGACCCCGGTCGAAAGCGGTGTTCGCGCGCTGACCAAGCTGGCCCCCCAAGCGGGGATGGGGCAATCCCCCACCTTGACGCTCGGGAATGAGACCCTTACCTGACACCTATTATGGCTATCCGTCGCATCCTCACCGTCGATAACGCCGCCGATATGGCCGTGTTGAAAAAGATCTCCACCCCCGTCGCGGCGGTGACAGACGATCTGCGTCACCTCATGGATGACATGCTGGAGACCATGTACGACGCCCCCGGCATCGGCCTGGCCGCCGTGCAGGTGGGCGAGGCCATCCGCGTCATCGTCATGGACCTGGCCCGCGACGGCGAAGAGCCGACCCCGCGCTATTTCGTCAATCCCGAGATCCTGACGGCCTCGGAAGAGACGCAAGGCTACGAAGAGGGCTGCCTGTCGGTCCCCGACTATTATGACGAGGTCGAGCGGCCTTCGAAGGTGACGCTGCGCTATCTCGACTATACGGGCGAGACCGTCGTCGAGGAGGCCGAGGGCATGTTCGCCGTCTGCATCCAGCACGAGATGGACCACCTGGAAGGCGTGCTGTTCATCGACCACCTGTCACGCCTGCGCCGCGACCGCGCCATCACCAAGGTCAAGAAGGCGCGCCGCGCGGCTTGATCTGATCCTCCCCTAGAGGGGGAGCAGCTATCCGCAGCCCTACCGCGTCGCCTCGTGGACCTCTTCCTTGGTTTCCTGGCCGGCCTTCTTAGCGCCGGCCTTGATGTCTGTGCCGGCTTCCTTGGCCGCATCGCCGGCTTTCTCGCCGGCGGCCTGGACCGCGTCGGTGGCGTCGCCGGCAGCTTCCTTCAGCTCGGCCCCGGCTTCCTTTGCGCTCTCCTTGATCGCCGTGCCGGCTTCCTTGACGTCGGGATCGGTCGAGATTTCCTTGGCCGCGTCCTTGATGTCGGTGGCGGCGGCCTTGGCGCCCTCCTTGATTTCGGTGGCGTGCTGGTCCGAGCAGGCGGCCAGCGACAGGGCGGCGGCGCAGACGGCGAAGATCAGGGGGGGACGCATGGTGGTGCTCCTGGCAAAAGTGTCGGTCCGATAACGGCTCCCCACGGTCAAGGTTCCGCCGGCGGCTTTGTCCAACCGCTTTCAAAGCGGGGCGCGGACCGCTAAACCGCGCCCATGCGCATCGCTTTCCTCGGCACCCCCGATTTCGCCGTCGCCTGTCTGGCCGAACTGGTCGCCTCGGGCCATGAGATCGTGGCCGTCTATTCTCAGCCGCCCGCCCCGCGCGGTCGCGGCCACGACCTGAAGCCCTCCCCGGTTCACGCCTTCGCCGAAGGCCTGGGTCTGCCCGTGCGCACGCCGGTTTCGATGAAGACCCCTGAAGAGATCGCGGCCTTCCAGGCGCTGGACCTCGATGCCGCCGTGGTCGTCGCGTTCGGCCAGATCCTGGTCAAGGCGGTGCTCGACGCCCCGCGCGAGGGCTGCTTCAACCTGCACGCCTCGCTGTTGCCCCGCTGGCGCGGCGCGGCCCCGATCCAACGGGCGATCATGGCCGGCGACGCTGTCACCGGCGTCCAGGTGATGCGGATGAGCGAGGGCCTCGACGAGGGCCCGATCCTGATGTCCGAACAGGTGCGCATCGACGCCCTCGAGACGGCCGGGTCGCTGCACGACAAGCTGGCCGAAGTCGGCGCGCGCATCCTGCCGATCGCCCTGGGCGCGATCGAGCGCGGCGCGGCCCGCGAGACGCCGCAGAGCGAAGAGGGCGTGACCTACGCCAAGAAGATCAAGTCGGCCGAGGCCCGCATCGACTGGACCCGCCCCGCCGCCGAAATCGACTGCCACATCCGCGGCCTGTCGCCCTTCCCGGGCGCATGGTTCGAGGCGCCGTCCGAGAAGGGCCCGGTGCGCGTGAAGGCCCTGCTGTCGCGCGTCGAGGACGCCCCCCAAGTGACAGATGGCGGAGAGCCCGGCGCCGTGCTGGACGACAGCCTGCTGATCGCCTGCGGAGACGGCGCGGTGCGCCTGCTGAAGGCCCAGCGCGAGGGCAAGGGCGCCCAGGACGCCGGCGACTTCATCCGGGGCTTTCCGCTGCCCGCCGGAACCCTGCTGGCCTGATGCCCCGCTACCGCCTCCTCGTCGAGTATGACGGCCGGCCCTATAACGGCTTCCAGGCCCAGGCGACCCTGCCGTCGGTGCAGGGCGCGATCGAGGCGGCGGTGAAGGCCTTCTGCGGCCAGGAGCTGCGCATCGCGGCGGCGGGCCGCACCGACACCGGGGTCCATGCGACGGGACAGGTGGTCCATGTCGATCTCGAGCGCGACTGGCCGGCCCAGACGGTGATGAACGCCCTCAACGCCCACCTGACCCGCGAGGCGGTCAGCATCCTGGCCTGCGAGATCGCGGAGGGCGACTGGCACGCCCGGTTCTCGGCCAATGAGCGGCGCTATCTTTACCGCATCCTCAACCGACCCGCCCCGCCGGCCCTGGACAAGGGCCGCGTGTGGCATGTGAAGAAGCCGCTGGATGCGCAGGCCATGCACGCGGCGGCCCAGCATCTGGTGGGCCTGCACGACTTCACGACCTTCCGCGACATGCACTGCCAGGCCAAGTCGCCGCTCAAGACCCTCGACGTGGCCCGGGTGTGGCGCGAGGGCGAGACGGTCTGTCTGACGTTCGAGGCGCGCAGCTTCCTGCATCGGCAGGTGCGGTCGATGACCGGCACCCTGGTCGAGGTCGGGATCGGGCGGTGGAGCGCGGAAGACGTGAAGGCCGCGCTGGAGGCCAGGGACAGGACCGCTTGCGGGCCTGTCGCGCCCCCAGACGGGCTCTATCTGGTGGGCGTGGGTTACGGCGACTGACGCCGAACGCCCCCTCCGTCACGTCGCGTATCCGCGCCGCGCCACCTCCCCCGCAAGCGGGGCAGGAGAAAAGCAGCTTCACCCTCCTGCCCCGTAGCGAAGCGTGCGGGGGAGGTGGCGCGCTGCGAATACGCAGCGTGACGGAGGGGGCGTCCAGCGCCGGCAGCCCAGCCGTCGTCCGGGACTAGACCCCCAGCGTCCCCAGCCGCCGCATGCGGGCCAGCCATTTCAGCCGCCCCTGGCCGCCGATCGCCTCGACGCCGCCGATCACCGATTTGCGGATGGGTGACAGGCCGGCCAGACCCAGGATCCCCTTCTCCAGCGCCAGCAGGCCGTGCGCGCCGAACATCAGCCAAAAGGCGATGGCCGGCATGCCCATGGTCACCACCAGACGGGCCGATCGGCCCTTGAGTTGCGGGACAGGGCCCCTGGGGCTTTCCGCCATGCCAAAGCCGGCGCGGAACACCTGCTCCAGCAGGGCCTTCAGCTTGGCCGGGGTTGCGCCCAGCCACAGGGGGAACAGCACCACGATATGCTGGGCCCACAGGATGTCTTGCTGCACGGCCTGGATCGGTGGCGGCGGCGGGCTCTCGAATTCCCACTGACCGCCCAGGAAGGGGGTGTCGAGATCGGCCAGATCGATGCGCCGCACCTCATGCCCGGCCGCTCTCGCGGCCTCGACATAGGCGCTGGCCAGGGCCGAGCCGAAGCGTTCGGGGCGGCAGTCGGGATGTCCCAGCAGAACCAGAATATGTTTTGTCATGGCGCCTCCTGTGTGGATAACGCGCAGGATCGTCCCACCGCCGCCTTGATGCGGCTCAAGCGCCCGGTTCTACAGCACCGAACAGTTGGTCAGCTGCGCGAAGGCCTCCAGCGCCGCCGTCCCAACCACGGAGGTTCCAAAGCGATCCAGCTCCGGCGACCACACCGCGATCACCGCCTTGCCGGGGACCACGGCGACGATGCCGCCGCCAACCCCGCTCTTGGCCGGCAGGCCGACGCGATAGGCGAAGCTGCCGACGCTGTCATAGATGCCGCAGGTCAGCAGCAGGGCGTTCAGGCGCCGGGTCAGGCGCTCGGGAAAGATGGTTTCCTGGATCACCGGCGAGAAGCCCCCGGCCGCCAGGGGCAGCAGGGCCCGCGCCAGCTGCCGGCAGCTCATGGTCAGGGCGCACTGGCGGCAATAGGCGGCGACCACGGCCTCGGGGTCGTGAGTGATGGTGCCCTTGCCGCGCATCAGATTGGCGATGGCGCGGTTCTGGTGGGCGGTGGCCAGCTCGGACGCGGCGACCGCCTCATCGATCTCGACGGCCTCGTCGGCCAGCACGCTGGCGAAGCCGCGCACCAGGGCGGCGGGATCCCTGACCGTGTCGAGCAGATGGTCGGTGATCGCCAGGGCCCCGGCATTGATGAACGGGTTGCGGGGCACGCCCGCCTCGGCCTCAAGCTGGGACAGGTGGTTGAACGGCGTGCCCGAGGGCTCCTTGCCCACCCGCCGCCAGACCTCGTCGCCAAAGCGGTTCAGGGCCAGGCCCAGGGCGAAGACCTTGGTGATGCTCTGCACCGAGAAGCCCTCGTCGGCGTCGCCGATCACGTGCTCGCCGCCGGTCACGGTACAGACGGCCATGCCGAACTTCGAGCCGGGCACACCGGCCAGTTGCGGGATGTAGTCGGCGGGCCGCCCCTTGCCGAAATGCGGCTTCACCAGCACGGCCACCTCGGCCAGGACCTGATCGATCGAGAACTCGTCCATCGTGGCCATGCGGGAGACCCTAGACCGCGAAGGCTTCGAAATAGCGCCGGATCAGGGCTTCATAGGCCTTGGCCAGGTCGCGGATCTCCTGCACCGGAACCCGCTCGTCGACCTGGTGCATGGTCGAGCCGACCAGGCCGAACTCGACCACCGGGCACAGGCTGCGGATGAACCGCGCGTCGCTGGTGCCGCCGGTGGTGGACAGCTCCGGAACCCGGCCGGTGGCCTCCTCCACTGCGGCGACGATCACCTCGGTGAAGGGGCCAGGCTGCGTCAGGAAGGCCTCGCCGCTGATCTTGCACATCACCTCGGCGCGGGCCTTGAAACCCTCGCCCGCAGCGGCGCATTCGCCCTCGATCCAGGCCTGCAGGTCCTTGCCCTTGTGGGCCGGGTTGAAGCGGATATTGACCCGCGCCCGGGCCGTGGACGGGATCACATTGGTGGCGGTGTTGCCGACATCGATGGTGGTGACTTCCAGGTTCGAGGGCTGGAAACCCTCATAGCCCTCGTCCAGCACCCGGCTCTGCAGGCGCGACAGGATCGAGACCAGCACCGGGATCGGATTGGCGGCCCGATGCGGATAGGCCACGTGGCCCTGCTGGCCCTCGACCGTGATCCAGGCGTTGATGCTGCCGCGCCGACCGATCTTGACCATGTCGCCCAGCAAGGACGCGCTGGTCGGCTCGCCGACGATGCAGTGGTCGATGATCTCGCCTTCAGCCGCCAGGGCCTCGACGACTTTCACGGTGCCGTCCTCGGCCACGCCCTCTTCGTCGCCGGTGATCAGGAAGCTGATCGAGCCGGCGGGCTGCGGGCTGGCGGCCACGGCGGCGACGAAGGCGGCGATGGCGCTCTTCATGTCGACCGCGCCCCGGCCATAGAGCACGCCGTCCCTGATCTGGGCCTCGAACGGGCCGGCAGTCCAGGCGGCGTCATCGCCGACGGGAACCACGTCGGTATGGCCGGCGAAGCACAGATTGGGCCGGGCGGTTCCGCGCCGGGCGTAGAGGTTCTCGATCTCGCCGAACTTCATCCGGCGACAGGCGAAGCCTAGGGTCTCCAGCTGCCGTTGCAGCAGGTCCATCGCGCCTTCATCGGCCGGCGTCACGGACGGGCGGCGGATCAGGGCCTGGGCGAGATCCACAGGATCGATGCTGACAGAAGCGGGCGCGGGGCTGGTCATGATGCTGGCTTTAAGCTTCCCTCCGGCCTGACGCAAACCATGCAAGCTTCTTCCCTGAGCGCCCATGCCCAAGATTGATATCGACGCCGCGCCCACCCGGTTCGGCACGGCCTATCCGCCGCCCTACGACGCGCCTTGCCAGGGCCGCCAGCGGTGGAAACTGGGCGACGCCGCGGGCCTGACCCAGTTCGGCGTCAACCTGATGCGCCTGCCGCCGGGCCAGTGGACCAGCCAGCGCCACTGGCACACCGCCGAGGACGAGTTCACCTGGGTGGTCGAGGGCGAAGTCGTGCTGGTCGAGGATGAGGGCGAAACCCTCCTGCGCGCCGGCGACTGCGCGGGCTTCAAGGCCGGGGTGGCCAACGGCCATCACATCCAGAACCGCTCGGACAAGGTGGCGGTGTTGCTGGAGATCGGCACGCGGGCTCCGGAAACCGACGGCTGCGACTATCCTGATATCGACCTGATCCTGCGCGAGGGCGAGGAAGCCTACCGGCATCGGGACGGGACACCCTATGAACTCGACGGCGGGCGCAAGCGTTAGCTGATCAGGCTTGACGCAGGTCAAGGCGCGGCGGGCCTGACGGGCCTTGGCTGACGGCCCCCAGGAGATGCCCCATGATCCCTCACCACGAGCGCCATCTGATCGAACGCGTCGGCTGGCTGCGCGCCGCCGTACTGGGGGCCAATGACGGGATCGTCTCGACCGCCAGCCTGATCGTCGGCGTCGCCGCCGCGTCGCAGGGGCGGGGCGAGATCCTCGTCGTTGGGGTGGCGGGGCTGGTGGCCGGGGCCATGTCGATGGCCGCCGGGGAATATGTCTCGGTCAGTTCGCAGGCCGACACCGAACGCGCCGATCTGGCGCGGGAAAAGGCCGAGCTGGAGATCCAGCCGGAGTTTGAACTCGACGAACTGGCCGGCCTCTATGAAGCGCGCGGGGTCGAACCTGACGTCGCTCGCGTGGTCGCCGGTCAGCTGATGGCCAAGGACGCCCTGGGCGCCCATGCCCGCGAGGAACTGGGCATTTCCGAGATCACGACCGCCCGGCCCATTCAGGCGGCCCTGACCTCGGCCGCGACCTTCGCCACCGGCGCGGCCCTGCCCCTGGTAACCGCGATCGTCGTGCCGGCCGGCGCCATCGTCGTGGCGGTGTCGGTCGCCTCGCTGCTGTTCCTGGCCCTGCTGGGCGGGGTCGGCGCGCGGGCGGGGGGCGCGCCCATCGGCAAGGCCGTGGCCCGGGTGACCTTCTGGGGCGCGATCGCCATGGCCCTGACCGCCGGGGTCGGGGCGGTGTTCGGGGTCTCGGCCTGACGGGGTCAGGCCGAGCGCCGTGACTAGTCCCGCAGCAGTTCGTTGATCGAGGTCTTCGACCGCGTCTGGGCGTCGACCGTCTTGACGATCACGGCGCAGTAGAGGCCTGGGCCGCCGTTGGGGTCGGGCAGGTTGCCGGGGACCACGACGCTGTAGGGCGGCACCTTGCCGATGTGGACCTGGCCGGTCTTGCGGTCGACGATCTTGGTCGAGGCGCTGATGAACACGCCCATCGACAGCACGCTGCCCTGGCCGACGATCACGCCTTCGACGACTTCGGAACGGGCGCCGATGAAGCAGTCGTCCTCGATGATGGTCGGGTTGGCCTGCAGGGGCTCCAGCACGCCGCCGATGCCGACGCCGCCCGACAGGTGGACGCGCTTGCCGATCTGGGCGCACGAGCCGACCGTCACCCAAGTGTCTACCATGGTCGCTTCATCGACGAAGGCGCCGATGTTCACGAACGACGGCATCAGGATGACGTTGCGGCCGATGAAGGCGCCGCGACGGACGATGGAGCCGGGCACGGCGCGGAAGCCGGCGGCCTCGAAATTGGGGGCGTCCCAGCCGTCGAACTTGTTGGGCACCTTGTCCCACCACGGGCCGACCGCGTCGCCCAGGGTTCCGGCGCGCATCACGCTGTTGGGGTTGAGGCGGAAGGACAGCAACACGGCCTTCTTCAGCCACTGGTGGGTCGTCCATTCGCCGTCGATCTTTTCCGACACCCGCACCTTGCCGGCGTCGATCAGCAGCAGGGCCTCCTCGACCGCCGTGCGGACGGGGCCGGTGGTGGCGGTGGAGACGCCGTCGCGGGCTTCCCAGGCGGCTTCGATTTCGGTCTGCAGATCAGAGAGGCTGACGGTGGTCATGCGTTCAGGTCCTTCAGGCGCGCCGAGGTCAGGAACCCGGCGAGGTCGTGCGTGCGGTGGTGGACGAAGTCGGCGGTCGAGGCGGCCGCATGGGCGCCGACCAGCACCGTGGTCATGCCCAGCACGGCGGCGGGGGCCAGGTTCTTCTCGCTGTCCTCGAAGAAGGCGGTGACCGGCGAGGTCAGGGCGTGGCGCGAGACGATCTTCTCGAACGTCGCCATGGCCGGCTTGGGCAGATAGTCGGCCGTCTCGATGGCGAAGACGTCCTCGAACAGATGGTCCAGGCCCAGATGGCCCAGCACCCGCTCGGCATGGCCCAGCGAGCCGTTGGTGAAGATCAGCCGGCGGCCGGGCAGGGCGTCGATCGCCGAACGCAGGACGGGATCGGGGATCAGCCGATCCATCGACACGTCATGCACCTCGTCGAGGAAGGCCTTGGGCGCGATGCCGTGGTTGGCCATCAGCCCGGCCAGGGTGGTGCCGTGCTCGTGGTAGTACTTCTTCTGGATCGCGCGGGCCTCTTCGCGGGGCAGGCCGGTGGCCCGCTCCATGAAGTCGGTCATCTTGCCCTCGATCAGGGCCATGTATTCGCACTCGGCGGGATACAGGGTGTTGTCGAGATCGAAGAGCCAGGTTTCGACGTGAGCGAGGTCTGGGGACAGGACGGGACTCATTTCGAGATCAGCGTGCCGGCGCCGTGCTCGCTGAACAGCTCGACCAGCATGGCGTGGGGCCGGCGGCCATCCAGGATGACCACGGCCTCGACGCCCGATTCCACGGCGTGGATGGCGTTTTCCAGCTTCGGGATCATGCCGCCGCTGGCGACGCCGCTGTCGATCAGGGCGCGGGCCTCGTCCAGGGTCATCTGACGGATCAGCTTGCCGTCGGCGTCCAGCACTCCGGCGATGTCGGTCAGCATCAGCATGCGCTTGGCCTTCAGCGCGCCGGCCAGGGCGCCGGCCACGGTGTCGGCGTTGATGTTGAAGGTCTGGCCGGCCTCGGACACGCCGATCGGGGCGATGACGGGGATGTAGTCGGTCTCCGACGACAGCAGGGCCTGGATGATGTGCGGATCGACCTTGGTCGGCTCGCCCACAAAGCCCAGGTCGACGACCTGTTCGATATTGCTGTCAGGGTCGCGCTTGGTGCGGGTCACCTTTTCGGCGGTGATCATTCGGGCGTCCTTGCCCGACAGGCCCACGCCCCGGACGTCGGCTTCGGCGCCGGCCAGGGTGATCCAGTTGGCGATTTCCTTGTTGATGGCGCCCGACAGCACCATCTCGGCCACTTCCATGGTCGCTTCGTCGGTGACGCGCAGGCCGTCGACGAAGGTCGACTTGACGCCGGCCCGCTCGAGCATGCGGCTGATCTGCGGACCGCCGCCGTGCACCACCACCGGATGGACGCCCAGCAGCTTCAAAAGCACCGCGTCGGCGGCGAAGACCTTGGCGACGTCTTCCTGACCCATGGCGTGACCGCCGTATTTGATCACCACCGTCTCGCGGTCATAGATCTGGATGTAGGGCAGGGCCTCGGCCAGGGTCTTGGCGGTGGCCCAGCCCGCTTCCTCGGCGGCGTCGGTCAAGGTTGCGGATCCTGTGCGAAAAGGGCGCGTCTCGATAGCGGACCCCGCCCCCCCTGTCATCCAAAACAGCAGGGCCAGAGAGGATCAGCCGGCCTTGGGCTGGTCGAAGAGGCCCCACAGCGCCAGATAGTCCGGCGACAGGGTCAGGCCGATCGGCGGCGGGCCGGGCGCGCGGCCGCTACGCATGCAGAGGGTCAGATATTCCAGGGCCGTCTTCACGCCATGGCCGGAATAGGGCTTGCCGATCACGCCGCAGGCGCCGGCGAAGTCAGCGGGCAGGCGCTTTACGTTGGCGGTCATGAACAGGGCCAGGGCGCCGCAGTCGTCGTGAATGCGGCGCGCCACATCCACGCCCGTGGGGCCGTCGCACAGATGCACGTCGACCAGGGCCAGATCCGGCTGCAGGTCGCGGGCCAGGGTCAGGGCCTCGTCCGAACTCATGGCGTGACCCACCAGGCAGCAACCGGCTTCCTCGAGCAGGAATTCCAGCTCGGTGGCGAGGAGAACCTCGTCTTCGACAATCAGAACGCCGAGCGGTTGCTCGTTCATCACTCATCCTCGCCCGTACTACTGAGGCGCGCCGTTCATGGGCAGGTTGATCACAACGCGCGTGCCTGGGGAGGCGTCCGTCGTCAGGCACTTCGCCTTCAGCTGCTGGCACAGCAGCTGAACGATCGTGAGTCCAAATCCGGACGACTTCGTTGAAGTCTCCACCCCAACGCCGTCATCGGTGATTTCGATCCGGAACGCGCCGTCGATTCGACGGATGCCGACAAAGACTCGTCCTGAACGGCCTTCCACAAAGGCGTGGCGCATGGTGTTGGACAGCAGTTCGCTGATCACCAGGGCCAGGGGCGCGGCCTTGGCGGCGTCCACATCCACCCGTTCCAGGTCGAGGCTGAACTGGATATCGTCGCGGCCCGACGCGCCGATCACGTCGGCCACCAGGTCGCGCACGAAGGCCGAGACGTCGAAGCGTTCGACATCGTCGCTCTGGAACAGGCGCCGGTGCACGGTGGCGATGGCGCTGACCCGGTCCAGCATGCCGCGCAGGGCCTGCTTCACGGCCGGGTCGGCCACCCGCCGGTTCTGCAGCAGCAGCAGCGACGAGATGAGCTGGAGGTTGTTCTTGACCCGGTGATCCACCTCGTGGAGCAGGGCGGTTTTCTGCTCCAGGGCCTGGGTCAGCGCCTGGGTGCGCTCGGCGACCAGCTGTTCGAGATCATGCTGCCTTTCGTTCCACTGGAATTCGACACGCTTCTTGTCGCTGATATCCAGCTGCGAGCCGAAAAAGTGGGTGATGGCTCCGCTGCTGTCGCGCACCGGGCTGAGATAAAGGGCGTTCCAGAAGGGCGACCCGTCCTTGCGATAGTTCAAGAGTTCGCAGGCGATATCCTGGCCCGCGCTAATCGCCGCGCGCAGTCTCGCGCGTTCCAGCGGATCAGTGTCAACGCCTTGCAGGAACCGGCAATTGCGACCGATCACCTCGTCGCGGCCATAGCCGGTCAGGCGCAGGAAGGCGTCGTTGGCGAAGATGATGGGATTGTCGGCCTGGGTGGCGTCGGTGACGATCGTCGCCATGGGCATGGACCGGATCGCCGCAGCGAACGGATCTTCGGCCCCGTGACTGGCCGCCAGAGCATCGGCGGCGCGCAGGGATTGCGAATAGTCTGTCATGCGACCGCCCGGCTCGACATCCATCAGCTCCCATCCGCCTCAACGTACCGACCTCGTGCCGGTTCCGGATAGTGTCAGCTGGCCAACAGTCTCCCAAAACAGGCGCGGCGTGAACCCGCCTTGGGTTCACGCCGCGCGCGCGGGACGACAAAGGGGAGGGTGAGCGTCCCGCGATGGCGGTTACCTGGGCTGGTAGATCTTGTCGAAGACGCCGCCGTCGGCGAAGTGCGTGGCATGCGCCGTCTTCCAGCCGCCGAAGGTGTCGTCGATGGTGACCAGCGGGATCTTCTTGAACTTGCCGGCATATTTGGCCGCCGCGCCCGCATTGCGCGGGCGATAGTGGTGCTTGCCGATCAGGTCCTGGGCCAGGGGGCTGTAGAGGAAGTTCAGATAGCCCTGCGCGGCCAGGCGGGTCTTGTGGCGCTCGACGTTCTTGTCGACGATCGCGACGGGCGGCTCGGCCAGGATCGACAGCGACGGATAAACGATGTCGAACTTGCCCGGCAGTTCTTCCTGCGCAAGGTAGGCCTCGTTCTCCCATGACAGCAGCACATCGCCGATGCCGCGCTGGCTGAAGGTGGTGGTTGCGCCGCGCGCGCCGGTGTCGAGGACTGGCACGTTCTTGAACAGTTGCTCGACAAAGGCCTGGGCCTTGGCCGGGTTGCCGCCGGGCTGCTTCAGCGCCCAGGCCCAGGCGGCCAGATAGTTCCAGCGCGCCCCGCCCGAGGTCTTGGGGTTGGGGGTGATGACCTCGATGCCCGGCTTTACCAGGTCGCTCCAGTCCCGGATCTTCCACGGGTTGCCCTTGCGGACCATGAACACGATGGTCGAGGTATAGGGCGTGGAGTTTTGCGGCAGGCGCGACTGCCAGTTGGCGGGCAGCAGCTTGGCCCGGGTGGCGATCTCGTCGATGTCATAGGCCAGCGCCAGGGTGACGACATCGGCCTGCAGGCCGTCGATCACCGAGCGGGCCTGCTTGCCCGAACCGCCATGGCTCTGGTTGATGGTCAGGGTCTGGCCGACCTTTTCCTTCCAGTACTTGGCGTAGGCGGCGTTGATGTCCTTGTAGAGCTCACGCGTCGGGTCGTAGCTGACGTTCAGCAGGGTCAGGCCCCTGACGCCCTGCGCCTGGCTCTGGCCGGCGATCAGGGCCGGCGCGGCGAAGGCCGCCGCGCCGGCTGATGCTGCGCCAAGGACGCCCCGACGCGTGGGTTTCTCGAAACGACGGGTCATGGGGCATCCTTGGGTTGGCGGGTTTTGGGTTAGAACGCGTACTGGGTTCGCAGGGACCAGATATCCAGGTCCTGGCCGACCTGGGCGCCGGCGACCGGGGTCGAGCCGGCGACGAAGGCCGTGCCGCCCGGCGACAGGCGACGGACCTCGACATTGCGATAGGCGCCCGACACCGTAACGACGTTGTTGAGGTACCAGTTCACGCCCAGCGACAGGATATTCTGCTCGCCGCCGCGGATCGCGCCGGGCAGGGCCGGGTTGCCCGGGCCGCCGGCCAGGTGGTTGAGGTCGAAGGTCGAGTAGCGGGCGGCCAGTTCGACCGCGCCCCACTGGGCCTTCTTGGGATTGAACGGCTTGGCCGGACGCGGATTGTCAAAGCCGGCGGTGGCGATGTTGTAGCGACGCGGCTCGCCGGTCAGGGTCCAGCCGGCCTGGACGTACCAGCCGTCGAACTTCGGATCGCTCAGGGCGCCGGTGCGACGCTCGACATCGATCTGGAAATACTCGGCCTGGGCGTAGAGGTTCTTGTGCTGGGCGCCCAGTTCCAGGCCCAGGGCCGTGACGCCGTCGGCGTCGATATTGCCGGTGTCGATCAGGCGCGTGCCGTCGACCCGCAGTTCCGGACGGTCACGCAGGCGGACATTGGTCACGGCGCCGCCGGCCGAGGCCACGTCGGGGCCGCCGGCGGCCGGGTCGATGATCAGGTTGGCGTTGGCGCCGACATGGATCAGCCAGTCCTTGCCCTTGAAGGGCACATAGGCGACGCGACCGACAAAGCCCAACTGCTCGTCATAGGTCTGGGTGGTGACGGTGTTGCCGGTGACGGCGGCCGAGGCATTCCAGCGCTCGCCATTGGCCAGCAGGCCGATGGCCGCGCGGCCGTCGCCGCCGGCCAGGCCGCGCACCGTCTCGGCGACCGAGGCGCGCTCGACAAACAGCGAGCCGGTGTTGTTGGAGGCGTCTTCCAGGCTGGTGACCGGGGCGTAGATGCCGGCGCGGACCTTCACGGGATAGCCGCTGTACTGCACCCAGGCCGACGAGATCTTGCCGGCCTCTTCCGTGCCCGAACCGCCGAAGTCGTAAATCATGTTGTAGTCGAAGGCGCCGAAGGCCTTGCCCTCGATGCCGATGCGGGCGCGGCGGATATTGGCGCCGTCGCCCAGGTCGCGGGCGCGGTCGTTCTCGGCGGCGTCGCCGAACGAGCCGCGGCGGAAATCCGTCGACAGCGGGCCGGCGTCGCGCTGGTCATAGATCGCCGCGTCGGCCTGGAAGATGCCGCGGACTGACACCGAAAAGGCGCCGTCGCCGGTGGTGATGGTCGGGCGGGCGTTGGCCAGGGTGACGGTGGTGGCCGACTGGGCCGCGCGGACGTCCTTGACGTTGGCGGCGGTGGCGGCCTTCAGATCGGCGATCTGACCGGACAGGGCGGCCAGCTGGGCTTCCAGAGCGGCGATGCGGGCTTCGGAGTCCTGGGCGGTCTGGGCGTTGGCGGCGCCGGCCATCGTCAGGAACGAAACGCCGGCGATCAGCGCGGTTCGCAGGGTGGTCGTGTTGGTCGTCATCGTATTCCCCTTTCGGCCCGCCTCGGCGGCCCGTCCTGCTTGAGCTAGGGAAAACGATTATTCCTAGCCCGTGAATAGAGATTAGAAAAGCCGGCCGTGAGAAAAACTGCAGGCGCGGCTCAGCCTTCCGGCGAAGGCCGGAAAAACTTCAGTCGACACAACGAGATATCGCTTAACGAGCCGTTAGTTCTTCCGGGACAATTCGTCACAGTCCAGCTTGTCCGGGCGCCCAAAACGAAAAACCTCCCGCCGCGGGGTGCGCGACGGGAGGTCTGAAATCGATAGCCTTGCGCCCGGGCCGGGCGTCTGGATGCCGGGTTAGAACATCGACCGGCCGGAGAGGCGCAGGTTGTAGCGCTTCTGTTTCTTGGCGGCTTCGACGCCGCCTTCGAGGGCCAGATACGACATCGGCGTGCCCGCCTTGATCGCAAAGCCCAAGGTCGCGGCGCCCTGCTTGTCGTCGAGGGCGGCCAGGGTGAAGGGGTTGCCGTTCTTGAACCGGGCGACCGTGTCGCCGGTTTCGCCGGCCAGGGTCTGGCGATAGCCGACCCGCACTTCCGGGCGCCACCAGACGTCCTTGCCGAAGTCGGCGCCGAAGGCGATGCCGAATTCGCCGCTCAGATTGCTGGAGGTGCGCTCCTCGACGGTCAGGTCGAAGCCCGCGCCGCCGCCGGTTTCCTTGCGTTCGCCCTCGCGCAGCCAGACATAGTCGACCCGGCCTTCAGGACGGACATAGTAGCGGCCGAACTTCTGCTCATAGCCCGCGCCGGCGAAGGCGTTCAGGGTCGCGCCGTTCCAGTCGGCGCTGTTGGCCAGGATCAGGTCGGCCACGCCGTCGGCATTGGCGTCCGGCGCGATGAAGCGACGATCGCCGGTGAACCAGCCAAAGCCGCCGCCGCCGCCGGCGTTCAGGCGCCAGCCGCCGACCGACCGGCGCCAGTAGGCGCCGCCCTGCACGAACGAGGCGGTGGTCTGCTCGCCGACCTTGGCGACGATGTCGTGTTCTTCAACGTTCACATAGGCCAGGGTCAGGCCCAGGGCCCCGCCCGCGTCGCCCATGGCCTCATAGCCGGCCACGAAGCCGAAGGCCTGGTTGTCCGAGCCCGCCGTGTCGCCGGCGTCGCGACGGACCAGCGAGTTGATTTCCTGGATCCACAGGCTGTCGGGGCCATAGCGCTCGCCCGGATCGGGCCGCACGGCGGTGGCCGCCGAGATCATCTGGTTGGCCGCCTGCAGCGACGAGAACAGGCCCTCGCCCTGGTCGGGCAGCATCTGGTCGTACAGGCCCAGGAAGCCGTCCTTCCCGTTCTGGGCCAGGAAGGTGGTCGACAGGTCCTTGTTGTCGCCCAGGGCCGTGAACACCGCGTCATAGGCGCCGGCCTGCGAGCGGCTCATGCCGATCTCGGCGGCCGAGCGGCGACGCACATCGATATAGACGTTGTTGGCGTCGGCCCGGCTGGAGGCGACATAGAGATAGGGCGAATCGGCCAGCAGGGCCTGGCCGATCGAGCCGACCGTCAGGCTGCCCGCCGAGATCACCGTGTAGGCGGTGGGCTGCTTGACCAGGCCGGTCAGGCGGATGCCCAGCTCGGCGCCGCTGGCGATGGTGGCCGCGCCGGAGACCTGCAGCTTGGTGTTGGTCCCGGCCGTCGGATCGGCGGTGAACAGGATCTTGCCGGTCGAGCCGACATTGAGGCTGGTGGCGTTGATCGTGGCGGCGTTGGAGATGCCCAGGCTGCCCTTGCCGATCGTGATCGCCAGCTTGCCGTCGGAGTCGGTCAGCGCGCCCAGCACCAGCGAGCCGTTGTCGACCACGAACGTATCAGCGCCGGCGCCGAACGAGATGTCGCCGATGACCGTGCCGTTCAGCACCCTGAAGGTATCCGCGCCCGAGCCGAAGCGGATCGCGCCCAGCATCGAGGGCTCGTCGCCGTCGTCGACGCCGTCGCCGTCCGCGTCTGGGTCGGCCACGCCGTCGGCGCCGTCGTCGCCATCGGCCAGGCCGGCCTGGACCAGGGTCACGCCGGTGGTGTTGCGGCTGACGTCGATGGCCACCGACTTGCCGGTCACCGTCTCGTTGCTGGGCAGCAGGTCCGTATCGTCGGTATCGGCCGCGTCGTCGGTGGCCACCACCGAGGTCGAGATCTTGCCGTTGTTGGTGATGGTGGTCAGCAGGCCCGAATAGTCGATGACGCCATAGGCGTTGCCCTTTTCGCCGCCGACCGTCGAGGTGATCGCCCCGTCATTGCGGAAGGTGGTCATCGAAGCGCCGGCGTCGATGGCGACGGCCCGCGAATCGAAGGCGCCTTCAGACACCGTGAAGACCGACATCGAGCCCTGGTTCCACAGGGTGGGAACGCTGGCCCCGGCCTTGAGATGCACGCCCGTGGCGTTGGCCTCATAGGCGCTGGAGGCCAGGGTCGAGGACAGCTTGACGCCGCCCGCCAGGGTGGTCGCCTGGCCCGCATTGCCGCCGATCTGGATGGCCGTGGCGGAGACGCCGTCAAAGACGCCGGCGGCGCTGATCGCGCCGCGCACGACCAGACCATAGGCGTTGTCGCCGGTTCCGACCGCGCCCAGGGTGACGGTGCGGGTGTCGGAGCCGATCAGCAGGGCCGGAGCCGCGCCGAAGGTGGTCAGGGCCGCAGCGCCTTCGCTGGCGTCGGCAATGCCGTCGCCGTCTTCGTCGGGCTTGGTGGTGTCAGTGTCCTTGGGCGGGATGTCCAGCAGCACGCCGCCGGCCACATTGGCGGTGACGCGCACGGCCGAGCCGCCCTGCAGCAGATCGTCGGCGTCCAGCTTGGCGCGGTCCGCCGCGAGCGGGGGGCGCGTGGTGTAGCGATAGCCGGTGGCGTTGACGCCGCCCTGCACCACGAAGGCGCCGCTGACATCGCCGTCGATCGCGACGCCGACCGAGTTCTTGCCGATCACCGAGACGCCGCCATTGACGGTGACCTTGCCGGTGACGGGGGCGGCGACGCGGATGCCGGCGCCGTTGTCGCCCAGCACATTGATCGTGCCGTTGTTGGTGAAGTTACCGGTCAGGGCGCTTTCCAGCGACACGCCGGCCGAGGTGTTGCCCTCGATCGTGATGACGCCGTTGGTCTCATTGACGATGTTGCCGGTGAAGGCGCCGGGGCCCGTCAGGCGGATGCCGAAGCGGTTGGAGCCGGTGGCGAAGGGGCCGTCGGTGTCAGTGTCGGAATCGGTGTCGGTGGGCGTGTAGTCTTCGTTCAGGGTGATCGCGGCGCCGTTGCTCACCGAGCCGGTCTTGCCGCCCAGGATCAGGATGCCGGTCGAGTTGTTGACGCCGACCGTGGCCAGGGTCCCCAGGCTGGTGACCTTGTGGTTGCTGTCCAGCGTGATCAGCGCCCCGGCGGTGGTCGGCTTGATCGAGCCGTCCGCCGTCACCCTTACGTCGTCGGCCGCGCCATTGTTGGCGGTCGACGTCGCGATCGGCGTGGTGCGGGCTGTCGTGACAGAGGTTTCAGCATAAGCGCCAAACGCCAAAGCCAGGAGAGGAGCGGCTGCGACTGTCGCGACCAGGACCTTGCGCTGCATTACGAACAACCACCTTGGATAAGAACCCAGCCCCTAACTTGCGTCACGTTGCGGCGAAATTGCGGTGAGCAACGTCAACGACACGCATTAGAGCGGCCAACCGTCTATCGCATGGCATGCCGGGGCGCCATATCTGGTTCGTCGAATCCCCTCAGCGGCGAAAAACGAGGCACTGGTCCATGTCGCCGGAGAAATATTCAGTCCCCCTGGTCTCGCGCCTGCTGGGCGGCGCCGCCCTGCCTCTGATCGTCGGGCCCGCCGCGATTCTGACCCTGGCGGCCACCGGCGCCGCGCAGATGGGACCCGCCCTCGTGGCCGCCATGGCTACGGCCGCAGGCGGGCTCTATCTGAGCGCCAGACACCGGGCGGCTCAGGCGCGCCAGCGTCCGGTCGCCACCCTTGCCCCTGTCGCCGAGCGCAGCGGACCGCCCTACGGGGTGATTCTGGAGCGCCTGCCCGATCCGCTGATGGTGATCGCCGGCGAAGAGGCCGACGATCTGACCGGCCGCCGCTTCGTGTTCGCCAACGCCGCCGCCCGCGAGCTTTTCCGGATCCAGCGCGAGGGGACCCTGCTGGTCACCGCCGTCCGCAACCCCCAGGTGCTGGAGGCGGTTGACGAGGCCCTGTTCGGCGGCATCGAGCGGGCCGTGGAATATGAGACCGGCGGAACCCAGGGGCGTTCGTGGATCGCCCTGGCCCGGCCGCTGAATGGCGGGCCCGAGGCGGCGCGCCTCGCGATGCTGGTGCTGCGCGACGAGACCGACGCGCGCCGCAGCGAGCGCACCCGCGCCGACTTCCTGGCCAATGCCAGCCACGAACTGCGCACGCCCCTGGCCTCGCTGTCCGGCTTCATCGAGACCCTGCGCGGCCATGCCAAGGACGATCCCGGCGCGCGCGACAAGTTCCTGGGCATCATGCTGGCCCAGGCCGAACGGATGTCGCGGCTGATCGACGACCTGATGAGCCTGTCGCGCATCGAGCTGAACGAACACATCGCGCCGCTGGGCCGGGTGGACCTGGCCATGGCCGCCATCGACGTGATCGACGCCCTCGCGCCCCAGGCCAAGGAAAAGGGGGTCGGCTTTGACCCTGTCCTGCCGCCGCGCGGCGCGGCCGTGGTCGAGGGCGACCGCGACCAGATCATCCAGGTGATCCAGAATCTGATCGACAACGCCATCAAATATACCCCCCGCGACGGGGTGGTGCGGGTCGAGATCTATCCGGGGCTGTCGGCCGACGCGGCGGCGACCCCGCGTGATCCTGGCGCGGCGCGGATGTCGCTGCTGACCCCCGACCACGCGGCCGGCGAGCGCTATGCGGCCTTGCGGGTCACCGACCGGGGGCCGGGCCTGGCCCGCGAGCACCTGCCGCGCCTGACCGAGCGCTTCTATCGCGTCGAGGGCCAGAAGAGCGGCGACCGTTCGGGCACCGGCCTGGGCCTGGCCATCGTCAAGCACATCATGAACCGCCACCGCGGCGGCCTGACGGTCGAGAGCGTGTTGGGCGATGGCGCGACCTTCGGGGTCTATCTGCCGATGGCCAAGGCCGTGGCCGAGCGCGCCGTGGTCGCCGAGGCGCAGGTCTGAGGCCCGCCTCCCGGAGCATCCGGGAAGCGGGCCTCGTCGTCAGAACAGCTTTCGCAAGGACACCCGCATCACCCGTCCGCGAGGATCCAGATAGTCCTCCTGATAGGTGATCGGCGTCGTGCCGTCCGGGGCGCGCACCGTCTGGCGGGCGTCGAACAGGTTGTCCACCGAGGCGCTGATCCGCGCGCCCCGGAAGAACGGCTTGCCGCGCAGGGCCGGCTGGGCCCCCAGATCGGCGAACAGGCGAAGGTTGACGGTGGTCAGTTCCGAGAACGACAGGTCCTGGGCGCCGACCGCGCCCGAGCCGCGCACGACGGTGCCTTCCTGCCAGCGGGCGTTGAAGCTGGCCCCCAGGCCGCTGCGCGAGAGATTGCCCTGGACGTCGATCTGGTTCTTCGGCGTACCGCCGCCCGAACCCAGCGAGGCGCCGTCCAGCAGATCCAGGGTCGGCAGGCCCGAGCGGATGGTGATCTCGTCGGTGAACTTGACGGTGTGATAGACGCCGATCTGGAACGTGCCAGCGCCGGGCGGCCCACCGCCCCCGCCAAAACCGCCGCCGAACCCGCCGCCGGGGCCGCCCGGGCCTCCGAACCCGCCAGGACCGCCGAAGCCGCCAAGGGCAGAGGCGGCGCCGGCGGACCGCGCGCCGCTGGCCGCCGTCTGGGGCGGCGGACCGTCACCAGCCGGGGGCGTGCGTTCGGTCGTGAGTTCCGGCCGGCCGGCGGTCTGTCCGGCCGGGGTCGCGCCCGAGCCCGCAGCCTGGGTCTGCCCTGGGGGCCGGGTCTGGGCCTGGGCTTGGGCCTCCAGCCTTTGCCGGAACTGACCGGGCTGGGGCTGGGGGCCAAACGACTTGCTGAAGGTGAAGCCGGTGCGCAGCTCGTCGGTCTGGCGACGGTCGAAATTGACCGGCCGCGCGTCGATCTGCACCAGCCGGCCTGACGCATTGCGCACGAAGCGCTCGGGGAAGGCGTCCTCGATCTGGCTGGTGGCCGTCGGGAAGCTGGAGATCAGGTCGTCGGTCCGGGAACGGGTATAGTTGGTCGTCAGGGTCAGGTTGGTCTTGTCGAACGGCTTGAGGCTCAGGCCCAGCTTGATGACCTGGCCTTCTTTCTCACGCAGCGCGCGGTTGCCGCCGGTCAGGCGCGAGATCACCGCCGTTTCGCCGCGCCGGAAGTCATAGACCTGCACGCCGGGGGTCAACTGCTCGGGATCGCCGATCTGCTGCAGGCTGGGCGCGCCCTGGTCGCGGGTGACCGAGGCGATGATCCGCAGTTTCTCGATGGGTGACCAGTTGGCGCCGTAGCCGATCGTGGTCAGGGTTCCGAAGTCCGACAGCCTGTCGGCGGCGAGATTCAGGTTCAGCGACAGGTTGCCCAGCCCTGGCAATATGTCGTTGCGCACGCTGGTCAGGGGCAGGTCGAAGTTCAGCTTGGCGCTGCCGATGTCGCGTGACAGCTCGCCCGACCGGGCGACCCCGGCCCTTACAGAGTCGCTCTCCAGCTTGACGGTCTCGAACCCGCCCGTGACCGTCGAGGTGACGGCCCCGGCCGGAATGCGCAGCAGGGTTCCGCTGAGATCGCCCTGGACATCGGCCGAGGTTGAGATCGAGTTGGAAATGTCACGATAGGCCAGGCCGCTGATCACCCGCTCGGTGGTGCTGTCATTGCTGGCGCGCTCGGCGTTGCCGGTGACGCTCCAGCGCCAGCCCTTGACGGCGCCGATCACGCCGCCGCCCAGATGGCCGGTCAGGCTTTCGGCCTGACGGCGCAACGGACCGCTGGCCAGGGTGTTGAGGCCCAGCCAGCTGGTGGCGTCGCTGCCCTCGAGGCTGGCGTTGATCGTGCCCGACACCCCGTCCTTGATCGGACGCGACAGCACGCTGTTGAGCGCCCAGGTCGTCTGTTTGGGGATGAGGCTGCGGAAGACCGCGTCCGAGCGCGGCTGGTCCAGGTCGCGCTCGGCCTCATACAGGGCGCTCTGGTCGCTGACCTTGGCGTCGACCATCACGCGGGTGTCACGCTGGATGCGCAGGTGGTTGAGGCGCGCATCGACCGTATCGCCGCCGCCCGTCTGGGTGGGCAGCTTGGCGCCGGCTTCGACCGTGGTGGCGCGGAAGCGGCGGCGCAGGACCAGGTTGATGACCTTCTGGTCGGCGCGATAGCCGTATTTCAGCGCGACCTCCTCGGGCAGGATGTCGACCCGGGCGATGGCCTCGGTGGGAAGGTCGCGCACCTCGCCGAAATTGGAGATGCGGCCGCCATTGACCAGGATCACTGGCCGGCCGCCCGCCGCGCCGCCGCGGGCCGACGAGGTCTGGGGCTCCAGGGCGGTGATCAGTTCGGAAACCGTCGAGACGCCATAGGCGCGGATGTCGCGCGGCGACAGCTGCAGTTCCGGCGCAATGTCGCCGATCACCGCGCCGGGCTGCTGGCGCGAGGCGGTGACGGTCAGGGCGTCGACTTCATAGGCGTAGTCGTCCGCCTCGGAGGACGCGACCCCGGCGGCCGGCGCCGAGGCCTGCCGAGCCATGGCCGGGGCGGCCATCAGGGCGGCGCAGGCGCCCAGCATCAGCGCGGTTCGCAAACGGCGCGCCGCGCTGTCGTCGGGCCGGGGTGTCACATAGTTATTCAAGTCAGATCTCCAGACGGTCCCATGGCGCGAAAGAGGGGCGCACGCCAGACAATGCGCGCCGGGACCTGCGCCGGAACGGTCATGCCGGAGCTTCGTTGCGTCGCGATTACAGGACCGCTTCGATCTGTTTCAGCTTGGCCACGTTGGCGGGGTGGGATCGGGGGCCGGCCGCTGTCTTTAAACTGTCACTGAAACGTCGCATAAGCACAGCGCCGGGCGGGCATAGCTCCCGCCGGGCGGGACGACGCGTTGGGCGTCGTCATCGCAACCTCTCGCGCAAGACCCCGCCGCACGCATGCTGACCTGGCTCTCGCTCCTGTTTCTGGCGCTGTTTTCCGGCATCGCCTTCATGCTCGGCAAGCGCCGCGCCGTGGCCAATGCCGGCGGCGCCAAGCGCGTCCTGCATTCCCTCCCTGGCTACTATGGCAGCTACGCCGCCCTGTGGGCCGGCGCGCCGGCCGCCTTGCTCCTGCTGCTGGGCGCCATGTTCGGCGACCGGGTCGAGGACGCCATGCTGCAGGCTCAACGCCCGGCGATCCTGCAGACCCAGGATGTCGATCGCCAGGCGGTGTTCTTCAGCGACGCCCAGGCCATCGCCCAGGGCATCTCGCCCAGCGAAATCGCCTATGAGGGCGAACTGAAGGTCGCCCTCGACGCCAAGGTCGCCGAGGCCCGCCGCATCGACGCCCTGATCCGCTACAGCGTGCTGGGCCTGGCCGGCGTCGTCGCCCTGGCCGGTTTCCTGCTGGCCTTCCCCCGTCTTTCCGCCGACTTCCGGGCTCGCAACAAGGTCGAGGGCTGGGTTGGCGGCCTGCTGATGACCTGCTCCATCCTGGCCGTCCTGACCACGCTGGGCATCGTGCTGTCGCTGGTCTGGGAAAGCTGGCGCTTCTTCCAGAGCGTCTCGCCGCTGTCGTTCCTGCTGGGCACCGAGTGGAGCCCGCAGATCGCGATGCGCGAAGACCAGGTGGCTTCGGAAGGCGCATTCGGCGCGGTTCCGCTGTTTGCCGGCACCTTCCTGATCATGATGATCGCCATGGCCGTGGCCGCTCCGGTGGGCCTCTACTCGGCGATCTATCTCTCCGAATATGCCAGCCGCCCGGTGCGCTCGACCATCAAGCCGCTGCTGGAGATCCTGGCCGGCGTGCCGACCGTGGTCTACGGCTTCTTCGCCGCCCTGACCGTGGGTCCGCTGTTCCGCGCCGGCTTCAACGCCCTGGGCGCCACGATGATCGGCGGCCCGCTGGACGGCGTCGGCCAGTACCTGATGGAAGTTCAGAACCAGATGGCCCTGGTGGCCGGGGTGGTGATGGGCATCATGCTGATCCCGTTCGTCTCCTCGCTGTCGGATGACATCATCAACGCCGTGCCCCAGGCGCTTCGCGACGGCAGCTATGCGATGGGCGCCACCAAGTCCGAGACCGTCAAGAAGGTGGTCCTGCCCGCCGCCCTGCCGGGCATCATGGCCGCCATGCTGCTGGCCGTGTCGCGCGCCGTCGGCGAGACCATGATCGTCACCATGGCCGCCGGCCTGCAGGCCAAGCTGACCGCCAATCCGCTGGACACCGTCACCACCGTGACCGTCCAGATCGTCACCCTGCTGACCGGCGACCAGGAGTTCGACAGCCCCAAGACCCTCGCGGCCTTCGGTCTGGGTCTGACCCTGTTCGTCGTCACCCTGGGCCTGAACATCATCGCCCTGCGCATCGTCCAGAAGTATCGGGAACAGTATGACTGACGCCGCCGCCCCCGCTGGTTCGGTTCGCGCCCCGCAGACCGACGCCCAGATCGCCATGGAAGCTCGCCTCAAGAAGCGCCACCGCGCCGAGACCTGGTTCAAGGCTCAAGGCCTGATGGCCATCACCATCGCCATGATCTTCCTGGTGGTGCTGGTCGGCCGCATCGTTGGCCAGGGCTACACCACCTTCCAGACCCACACGCTGAGCGTGCCGGTCTATCTGAACCCCGAGCGCATCGACGTCGCCGACCTCGAGGGCGTCAATTATGACTACATCGTCGCCGAAGCGATGATGAAGAAGCTGGGCGTGGTCGATGACGACCTGGGTCTGGTCTCGGGCAAGGTGATGGATCTCACCTCGCGCGACCTGGGCTTCCAGCTGCTCAACCAGCTCAAGGCCGACAAGTCGCTGATCGGCAAGACCGTCACCGTCACCGGCCCGTTCAAGGCCGACGCCGACCTGTACTACAAGGGCGAGATCAAGCGCTCGACCGTGCAGGAAGACCGCAAGCTGGACGACCAGCAACTGGACTGGCTGGACCAGCTCGAGAAGGACGGTTCGGTCAAGTCGGGCTTCAACTTCGCCTTCTTCACCAACTCGGACTCCACCGAGCCGGAACAGGCCGGGGTGCTGGGCGCCGTGGTCGGCTCGGCCATGATGCTGCTGATCACCGCCCTGATCGCCGTGCCGATGGGCGTGATGGCCGCCGTCTATCTGGAAGAGTTCGCCCCGAAGAACCGCTGGACCGACGTGATCGAGGTCAACATCAACAACCTCGCCGCCGTGCCGTCGATCGTTTACGGCCTGCTGGGCCTGGCGCTATTCATCAACTGGCTGCATGTGCCGCGCTCATCGCCGCTGGTCGGCGGCTTGGTGCTGGCCCTGATGGCCCTGCCCACCGTGATCATCGCCACCCGCTCGGCGCTGAAAGCCGTGCCGCCCTCGATCCGCGAAGCCGCCCTGGGCGTCGGCGCGTCCAAGACCCAGACCGTCTTCCACCACGTGCTGCCGCTGGCCATGCCCGGCGTGATGACCGGCGCCATCCTGTCGCTGGCCCACGCCCTGGGTGAAACCGCGCCGCTGCTGATGATCGGCATGGTCTCGTTCGTGCCCGGCGTGCCCGAGGGCGTCACCGGCGCCGCCACCGTCCTGCCCGTGCAGGTGTTCATCTGGGAGAACGCTTCGGAGCGCGCCTTCCACGAGCGCACCGCCGGCGCCATCATCGTCCTCCTGGTCTTCATGATCGTCATGAACGCCGCGGCCGTTATCCTGCGCCGCCGCTTCGAGCGTCGCTGGTAGAATTCATGATCCTGAACCCCTCCGCCCTTCCCCTCGTCCAGGGACACGCCATGACCACCCGCAGCCCCGACGATTCGGTCTCAGCGCCCGTCATCAAGACGGCCTCGATGCAGACCTATCCCGCCGCCTCGACGCACGAGATCAAGATCCGCGCCAAGGACGTCAACGTGTTCTACGGCGACAAGCAGGCCTTGTTCGACGTCAACATCGACATCCCCGGCAAGTCGGTCACCGCCTTCATCGGCCCGTCGGGCTGTGGCAAGTCGACCTTCCTGCGCTGCATCAACCGCATGAACGACACCATCCCGACCGCCAAGGTGTCGGGCGTGATCGCCATCGACGGCAATGACGTCAATCTCAAGAGCGTCGACCCCGTGGTCCTGCGCTCGCGCGTCGGCATGGTGTTCCAGAAGCCCAACCCGTTCCCCAAGACCATCTTCGAGAACGTCGCCTACGGCCCGCGCATCCATGGCCTGGCCAGCGGCAAGGCCGAGCTGGAAGCCATCGTCGAGAGCAGCCTCAAGAAGGCCGGCCTGTGGAACGAGGTCGCCGACCGCCTGCACCAGCCCGGCACCGGCCTGTCCGGCGGCCAGCAGCAGCGCCTGGTCATCGCCCGCGCCATCGCCGTCGGTCCCGAAGTGATCCTGATGGACGAGCCCTGCTCGGCCCTGGACCCCATCGCCACCGCCCGCATCGAGGAACTGATCGACGAGCTGCGCAACCAGTTCTGCATCGTCATCGTCACCCACTCGATGGCCCAGGCCGCCCGCGTTTCGCAGAAGACCGCCTTCTTCCACCTGGGCAAGCTGGTCGAGAGCGGCACGACCGAGGAGATGTTCACCAATCCTCGCGACAGCCGCACGCAAGACTACATCACCGGCCGCTTCGGCTAGGGACGACCACGACATGACCGAGCATACCGTCAAATCCTACGGCGAAGAGCTGAACCACCTCACGGCCGAGGTCACCCGCATGGGTGGCATGGCCGAGGCCCAGATCGCTGACGCCGTCGAGTGCATCGCCCGCCGCGACGCCCCCCTGGCCCAGCAGGTCGTCGCGCGCGACGAGCGCCTGGACGCCCTGCAGGGCGAGATCGAGCGCAAGGCCTTCAAGCTGATCGCCCTGCGTCAGCCGATGGCCGTGGACCTGCGCCACGCCGTCGCCGCGCTGAAGATCTCGATGAGCCTGGAACGCTGCGGCGACATGGCCAAGAACATCGGCAAGCGCGCCCTGATCCTGACCGACGCCGAGCCCATGACCGCCCTGACCCGCTCGATCGAGCGCATGGGCAAGCTGGTCGAGGGCCGTCTGAAGGACGTTCTGGACGCCTACAGCGCCTCGGACCTGGAACGCGCCAACGGCGTGTGGAGCCGCGACGAAGAGGTCGACGAGCACTACAACGCCATCTTCCGCGAACTGCTGACCTACATGATGGGCGATCCGCGCACGATCAACGCCTGCGCCCATCTGCTGTTCGTGGCCAAGAACCTCGAACGCATCGGCGACCACGCCACCAACATCGCCGAGATCATCCACTTCGAAATCACGGGCGAGGAGATCATCTCCAAGCGTCCCAAGCTCGACACGCCGCGCTAAAGGAAACCCTGGCTTTGACTCCGTATGTTCTTGTGGTCGAGGACGAGGACGCCCTGGCCACCCTCCTGCACTACAATCTCGACAAGGAAGGCTATCAGGTCGGCCTGGCCGGTGACGGCGAAGAAGCCCTGACCATGGCCAGCGAGCGCGCCCCCGACCTGGTGATCCTTGACTGGATGCTGCCCAAGGTCTCGGGCATCGAGGTCTGCCGCCGCCTGCGCGGCCGGGCCGAGACGCGCAACGTGCCGATCATCATGCTGACCGCTCGCGGCGAAGAGAGCGACCGTATCCGCGGCCTCGACACCGGGGCCGATGACTATGTGGTCAAGCCGTTCTCGATGGTCGAACTGACCGCCCGCGTCCGCGCCGTGCTGCGCCGCATCCGTCCGGGCCTGGCCGACGACCGCATCACGGTCGGCGACATCATCATCGACCGCGTCGCCCACCGCGTGAAGCGCCAGGGCAAGGAGGTCCATCTGGGCCCCACCGAGTTCCGCCTGCTCGACTATCTGATGCAGCACCCCGGCCGGGTGTTCAGCCGCGAACAGCTGCTGGACGCGGTCTGGGGCTCGGACGTCTATGTCGAGGCGCGGACGGTCGACGTCCACATCGGCCGCCTGCGGAAAGCGCTGAACGGCTCGGCGGACGGGGATCCGATCCGGACGGTGCGTTCGGCGGGGTATTCGCTGGATGTTGAGGCGGCTTAGGGGTTAGGCGGCGAGCCGTCGCCAGACCTCGGGGTCGTTCTGAGTAGAGCCCGGGCGCTGGCGCCTGGGCCGCTGCCGGCGCGTTCGAGAACAGCGGCGAACCAGCCGCCTTGCGAGCTGCCTTGGTCGGTTCACCACAAACCGTCCTGCAACCCGCGACCAGCCGCTGGCCCGGGCTAAGAACACAAGGGCAGCAAGTTCGATGGCAAGCGCGAAATCGACCGCTGCCACTAACGGGATGAGTTCGGGCGCTACGGCGGCGAAACCCGCGAGCATGAACACCGCGACCACATAGGCCGCCAGGGCCATCGGACCCCGGTTCAGACCTTCGGCAGGTTTCTCCACCAAGGCCTTGTGAAGCCCATCGCCAAGCCATGTCCCCCTGCAGAAGAGGACAAGGGCGAACGCCATCGCGAAAACTACAGTCAGGATGATCATGACCAACTCCCTAGGCGGGAGGTGGTGGCAAAGCTCTGAGTTGCAAGGCGGGGTAGCTCAATTCCCTGAACACCCCCTCCGGCCCGCCGCCACAGGCGATGGGAGGATGAGGGGTTGAAAACCCTATCCGGAAAGTCCCGCGCGACCCCTCACCCGGCCCTTGCGGGCCACCCTCTCCCGCAAGGGGAGAGGGGTTCGTGCTAGGGTCTGGTCATGCGGCGTCTGGCGTACATCGGAGTGAGACGCTCGTACTCCTCTCGCCACTCTCCGATACCGTTGAGGGCCTCCAATGCGTCCTGGAACACCATCGGAGCGCTACTGAATTTATAGTCGAGAAGCTTGATCTCATCAGGCCGGATTGGCCCGACCGATTTGCCGTCGAAGTCAGTGGCGTGAAGCTCGCCGTTGATTGCCACCTTCCAGTTTGGAAAGGGAAGGTGCTGAGGGATCGGGAAATCGCGATCAATTACGGCCCAATCTCCATGGTAGAATAGGCCGTCCATAGTCGTGCCGATCAAGGCGACCTCATCCCTGGCAAGCTCGTCAATTGTCGGCCGGGAGGTGTGCAGCGTTTTCAGAAAAATGGCGTTCAGAACGCCACCCGGCGCCAATACGACTCCATACGCCAAGCGTCCGTCGGTCGTGGCGAACTCAAAAAGGTCGCCGCGCCGAAGCCTAACTCGCTTGCGCTTCACAATGCTGTTCATGTCGCCACCACCAACGGACACGGAGCGGATCTGGGGAAACTTGCGCAGCCGACGCCCCCGCGTCGCGCCAAGCCTTACATCTCTTGGAGGCTGCAGCGTGCCGGTCTGTCCAGGTTGGTCAAGGACTGGCCTGCGGCCAGCCGCGCCGCGGCGACGCGCAGCGTCGTCCTTGAGCAACCTGGACAGACCGGCGATCGTCTCGCCGTGAGATGTAAGGATGGCTCCCTCCGGCGCGGAGGCGGCTTCGCCGATCAACCAGGCGCGCACGGAACCCCTCTCTCATAGAGAGAGGGAGGGGCCCGCCGCGCAGCGGTGGGAGGGTGAGAGGTTTCACCGCCGGCCGGAGAAATCTCGAGTCCTGTCGTTGAGCGCGCAGGGCGCCCAAGGCCATGCTCTGCCCATGGACAAGATCGCCAACGCCCGTCGCCTTCGTCAGAACCAGACCCTGGCCGAGAAGACGCTCTGGACCCTCGTCCGCAATCGCCGGCTGGGCGGGTTCAGGTTTCTGCGGCAGGTCGCGATTGATCGATACTTCGCGGACTTCGTCTGCGAGGCGGCCAAGGTGATCGTGGAGCTGGACGGCGCGGCCCATGAAGGGCGCGAGGATTATGACGAGCGCCGGACCCGGACGCTGGAGCTGTTTGGCTATGTGGTGGTGCGGTTCCCCAACGCGCGGGTGATGACCGACCCCGGCGGCGTGTCGGACGACATCCTGGCGGTGCTTCGTTCGGACAGGGTGTAACCTCTCACCCTCCCACCGCTTTGCGGCGGGCCCCTCCCTCTCTCTATGAGAGAGGGGTTCCGCGCCTGGCCTCTATCCCCGTGCGGGCACGGGGATAACCCCGCCCCGACCCTAGCAAATTCAACGCCCTAACCGCCGCACCCAGCGTCACGATCCAAAATCGACGCAGCCCCCCGCAAAACGCCCGCATACTACATCTCGTCCCGCCACTGGGGAGGCCGTCCAGCTGGCGACCTGACGGGTGGCGGGGGCGGTTGTGCGGGTCGCGCCCGTCAGTCGTCGTCGAAGGCCCGGTGGGGTCTGGCGGAGCGGATCGGTCCTTGCGGGGCCCGAACGCGATGAAGCCGGATCCAGACCACCGGGAACGCCCTTTGGCGACGCCTGCACGGGCGCTGCAGGCGCGGGCTGAAATCGCCCGCGCGGTCCGGAGGGGTCGCTTCCCTTCCGCCCGCCTGGGGCCTCTCATCGGGAGCGGGTTAAAACCCCGCGCCCCGAGGGCTCATCGGATAACGACCGCGCGGAGCGCTCCGGCCACGGCCGAAACGGTACTCCACTACACACTCATCCGGGCCTGGCCCGGACGCTCCGCCGCCTCCCCTTGTTTCTTGGGGCCCCACTTGCCGGTGAAAACCGGCGAGGATGCGAACCCGTGCGCGGGGCGCCTTGACCCCGCCGCCCTCTGGTTCCACACCCCGGCCTCATGGAAAAGCTGAACATCCTCCTCGTCGGGTCCGGCGGGCGCGAGCACGCCCTGGCCTGGAAGATCGCGCAATCGCCGCTGTGCGGACGGCTGGTGGCCGCGCCCGGCAATCCGGGCATGGCGGCGGTCGCGCAGCTGCGCGCGGTCAAGGTGCTGGACGTCGAGGGGCTGGTCGCCCTGGCCCAGGAGATCGCCGCCGACCTCGTGGTCGTGGGCCCGGAATCGGCGCTGGAGGTTGGCCTGGCTGACCGTCTGGCCGAAGTCGGCATTCCCTGTTTCGGCGGCAGCCAGCGGGCCGCGCGGCTGGAGACCTCCAAGGCCTTCACCAAGGACTTCTGCGCCCGCCACGACCTGCCCACGGCGGCCTATGGCGTGTTCACCGACGCCGCCTCGGCCAGCGCCTTCCTCGATACGCTGCAGGCCCCCTTCGTGATCAAGGCCGACGGCCTGGCGGCCGGCAAGGGCGTGGTGATCGCCGCTGACCGGGCCCAGGCCGACGCGGCCGTGCTCGACATGCTGGGCGGCCGCTTTGGCACGGCCGGGGCGCGGGTGGTGATCGAGGAATTCATGCACGGCGAGGAAGCCTCGCTGTTTGCGATCTGCGACGGCAAGACGGCGATGCTGTTCGGCGCCGCCCAGGACCACAAGCGGGCCTATGACGGCGACGAAGGTCCCAACACCGGCGGCATGGGCACCTATTCGCCGCCGCCCGTCCTGACCGACGCCCTGGTCCGCCAGGCTTGGAACGAGCTGGTTTTGCCCACGGTCAAGGGCATGGCCGCCGAGGGCAATCCCTATGTGGGCGTGCTGTATGCCGGCCTGATGCTGACGCCGACCGGGCCGAAACTGGTCGAATACAATGCCCGCTTCGGCGATCCCGAATGCCAGACCCTGATGCTGCGCCTGCAGAGCGATCTGGTGCCGCTGTTGCTGGCCGCCGCCAAGGGCGAGCTGGCCGGCGCGGCCAAGCCAGTGTGGCGCGACGAAGCGGCGATCTGCGTGGTGCTGGCGGCTGAAGGCTATCCCGACGCGCCGGTGACCGGCGGCCGGATCCAGGGCGCCGACGCTGATTTCGGCGCCGGGGTCGTGGTCTTCCACGCCGGCACGTCCCGCGAGTTCGAAGGACGGCTGGTGGCGGCTGGCGGTCGGGTGCTGAACGTCTGCGCCCTGGGCGCGACCCTGCTTGAGGCGCGCGAGGCGGCCTATGCGGCGCTCGAGACCATCAGCCTGCCGGGCGGGTTCTATCGCCGCGATATCGGCTGGCGGGCGCTCTGAAGTCCTCCCCCTAGCGGGGGAGGTGTCGCCGCAGGCGACGGAGGGGGAAGTGCTGCTGGCTCGGCGGGGTCTTCCCCCACCGGCCTGACGGCCGCCTCCCCCTTCAGGGGGAGGATCGATGCTTGCACCCCGCGCCCCACCCTCTAAACTCCCGTTCAAACAAGCGTTGGGGAGAAATCGCATGGCTGAAGCCGAGTCCGCCCAGGATCTGAATTCGGGCACCAAGCCGGTCGATCCGCGCCATGCGATCGACGAGGGCAAGCTGGCGGCCTGGCTGGCGGCCCATGTCGAGGGCTTCACGGGCCCGCTGGAGGTGCGCCAGTTCAAGGGCGGCCAGTCCAACCCGACCTATCAGCTGGTCACCCCGACGAAGAAATACGTCCTGCGCCGCAAGCCGCCGGGCAAGCTGTTGCCCAGCGCCCACGCGGTGGACCGCGAATTCAAGGTGATCTCGGGCCTGAACAAGGCCCACTTCCCCGTCGCCAAGGCCTATGCCCTGTGCATGGACGAGGACGTGATCGGCACGATCTTCTACGTGATGGACAATGTCGAAGGCCGCATCCTGTGGGACGGCACTCTGCCCGACTATCAGCCGGCCGAGCGCCGGGCGATCTACGAGGCCGAGATCGACACCCTGGCCGCCCTGCACATGGTGGACTACGCCGCCGTGGGCCTGGCCGACTATGGCAAGCCGGGCAACTACTTCACCCGTCAGATCGACCGCTGGACCAAGCAGTACAAGGCTTCGGAGACCACCGATCTGGAGGACATGAACAGGCTGATGGCCTGGCTGCCGGGCTCGGCGCCCGAGGATGATCGCACCTCGATCGTCCATGGCGACTATCGCCTCGACAACATGATCCTGCACGCCACCGAGCCCAAGGTGGTGGCGGTGCTGGACTGGGAGCTGTCGACCCTGGGCAATCCGCTGGCCGATTTCAGCTATTTCCTGATGAACTGGGTGATGCCGTCCGACCAGCGCGGCGGCCTGTCGGATATCGACGACCTGGAAGCCTATGGCGTGCCGACCATCGAGCAGGCCGTGGCCCGCTACTGCAAGGCCACCGGCCGCGACGGCCTGCCCAATCTGGACTGGTACTTCAGCTACAACCTCTTCAGACTGGCCGGGATCTGCCAGGGCATCGTCGGCCGTGTTCGCGACGGCACCGCCGCCAGCGCCCATGCGCAGACAATGGAAGCGCGCGTGCCGGTGCTGGCCAGAGGGGCCTGGACCTTTGCGCAGAAGGCGGGGGCCTGAGACCTTGATGCGTAAACTGTTCGCGGGCGTCTGCGCCCTGGCTGTGACCGGGGCGCTGTCTGGCGCCGCCTGCGCCGAAACCCTGTTCGTCCAGGCCGGCAAGCTGCTGGCCGATCCGGCCACCGGCAAGGTCGAAACCGCCAAGACCCTGGTGCTTGACGGCGGCAAGGTCGTCCGCATCGTCGACGGCTATGTCTCCGAGCCGGGCGGTCGCGTGGTGGACCTCAAGGACAGCTTCGTCCTGCCGGGCCTGATCGACAGCCACGTCCACCTGACCGGCGAGCAGAACCCCAATGCGCGGCTGGAAGAAGTCACCCAGTCGTCGGCCGACCAGGCCATGGTCGGGGCCGGCTATGCCCGCAAGACCCTGATGGCCGGCTTCACCACCGTGGCCGATCTGGGCGCTGACAACGCGGCGATCTTCGCGCTGCGGGCGGCGGTCAAGCGCGGCGACGTGATCGGGCCGCGCATCCTGGCCTCGGGCTCGGCTGTGTCGATCCATGGCGGCCACGGCGACGTCAACGGCTTCAGCGAAGAGGTCATGCACGCCCTGCGGCCGGGCTCGGTCTGCTCGGGCGCCGACGATTGCCGCCGGGCCGTGCGCGAGCAGGTCTGGCGCGGGGCCGACATCATCAAGATCACCGCCACCGGCGGGGTGCTCTCCAATACCGCCGCCGGCCTGGCCCAGCAGTTTTCAGGCGCCGAGCTGGAGGCCATCGTCGACGCCGCTCACCGCATGGGCCGCAAGGTCACCGCCCACGCCCACGGCGTCGACGGCATCAACGCCTTCCTGAAGGCCGGCGGCGACAGCATCGAGCACGGCACCTATCTCGACAACGAGAGCATCGCCCTGTTCAAGAAGAATGGCGGCTATCTGGTGCCGACCCTGATGGCCGGCGATTTCGTCTATCGGGTGGCCTCGGGTCCCAAGAACTTCCTGACCCCCGCCCAGACCGCCAAGGCGCTGGACGCCGGTCCCAAGATGCTGGCCATGGCCCGCCGGGCCCACGAGGGCGGCGTCAAGATCGCCTTCGGCACCGACACCGGGGTCTCGGCCCACGGCGACAATGCCGGCGAGTTCGCCCTGCTGGTCAAGGCGGGCCTGACCCCGCTGGAAGCCATCCAGACCGCCACCGTCAACGCCGCCGCCCACTTCGACCTCTCGGCCGAGATCGGCTCGCTGGCTCCTGGCAAGGCCGCCGACCTGATCGCGGTCAAGGGCGACCCGCTCACGGACGTGACCGTGCTGCAGAGCGTGACCTCGGTGATCAAGGGCGGGGCTTTGGTGAAGTAGGCTGACCAAGTCCTCCCCCGGAAGGGGGAGGAGATCGCGAAGCGATCGGAGGGGGAAGTGCTGCTGACTCGGCGGGGTCTTCCCCCACCGGCCTGACGGCCGCCTCCCCCTTCAGGGGGAGGATTTTCGGCCTTCTACAAACCCGCCTTCGTCAGCACCGCCGCCAACGCCGCCTCGTCCTCGAACCTGGCCCGCACCGGCCATGGCGTGACCTTGGCGCGCCAGGCCGGCGACAGTCGCACCCAGTCCTTTTCGGTGGTGACCAGACCGGCGTCGAACAGGGCCGCGCGGTCGGCCAGCATCTTCAACGTGCCCTCGTCATAAACCCCATGATCGGGGAACGGCGCGAAGTCGACCAGCTTGCAGCCGGCGGCCAGAAGGGCGCGCTCGACCTTCCACGGCTTGCCGATACCGGCAAACCCCAGTTGGGGACCCTGCGGCGGACGGCCAACCGGCTCCAGCCGGGCAATCAGCACCGGCGTTTGGCCAAACAGGGCCAGCAGGGCCGGATCGGCGGCCGGCAGGTCGGCGGGCATCAGCAGGACCACGGCGTCGGCCCGGGCCAGTCCGACCTTCAGCGGCTCGCGCATCGGCCCGGCCGGGAACACCTTGCCGTCACCGAACGGCCACTCGTCATTGCGCGTCTCGCCGTCGACCACGATCAAGGACAACGCCTTGCGGACATCCGGATTCTGGTGGCCGTCGTCCATGACGATCGCCTGGGCCCCGGCCGCCGAAGCGGCGCGGGCACCGGCCACCCGGTCGCGGGCGATCCACATCGGAAAGTCCTGGGCCAGCATCAGCGGCTCGTCACCGACATCCAGGGCGGTGTGGCGCGCACTGTCGACCCGGGTCGGACCCTTGTCCTTGCCGCCATGACCCCGGGCCAGGCCGTGGGCCTGGAGGCCGCGCTGGCTCAGGGTCAGCAGCAGTTCGCGAACGATCGGCGTCTTGCCGGCTCCGCCGACCGTGACATTGCCGACGCAGATCACCCGGGCGCCGATTTCGCTGCCCGGACCCTTGGCGATCCGCCGGGCGGTCGCGGCGGCCCAGACCCACGACAGCGGGGTCAGCAGGGCGCGGGTGACCGGCGAGGGACCGCCCGACTTCACGTACCACCAGCGGGGCGTCGACAGCTTCATGGGACAAGCTCGATGATGCGGGCCAGGCCGGCGCGGGCCTCGGCGTCGCGGGTCTCGACAAAGGTCGCCGCGCGCTGGGCCCGGAGCTTGCCGGCGGCGGGATCGGCCAGGGCGGCAGCCAGGCGTTCGGCGAGCACGCTCTCGTCGGCCAGGGCCATGCCGTCGATGGCGGACAGCTCGGCATAGGCCGTCAGCCAGTTCTCGACATGCGGACCCGAAAGGATCGGACAGGACAGCCGCGCCGGCTCCAGCGGATTGTGGCCGCCGATGCCGGGAACCAGGCTGCCGGCGACCAGGGCCAGATCGGCCAGCCGGAACCACAGGCCCAGTTCGCCCAGGGTGTCGGCGACCATGACCTGAGCCGGCGCCGCATGGGGATCGGCGCTGCGCAGGTTGGCGGCCAGGCCGCGCGCCCTCGCCATCTCGACGATGGCCGGACCGCGCTCGACATGGCGGGGCGCGATGACCAGGCGCGGCTGGCCTGGCAGGGCGGCGAAGGCGTCCAGCACGATCTCGTCCTCGCCCGGATGGGTGCTGGCGGCCAGCACCAGGGACTGACCTTCGAGTGCGGCCTTCAGGCGGGCCAGCTCGGCGTCGTCGGCGGGCAGGGGCGCGGCGCCGAACTTCAGGTCGGCCTCGCCGGTCACGGTTCCGCCCAGGCTGGCGAAGCGGCCGGCGGCCCGGCCGTCCTGGGCCAGGATCAGGTCGAAGCCGGAAAACAGCCGGTGGGCCGCGAACGGCCGCATCCGCCAGCCGTCGAAGCTCTTGTCCGACAGCTTGGCCGAGACCAGGGCCAGCCGCGTCCCCGCCGCCTTGGCGGCCAGCAGCAGGTTGGGCCACAGCTCGCTCTCGACGAAGACGGCCAGGTCGGGCCGCCAGTGGCCGATGAAACGCTCGGCCCCGCCAGGCGTATCGACCGGCACGAACTGGTGGATCACACCCTTGGGCAGCCGCTGGGCCAGAAGTTGCGCCGAGGTCACGGTGCCAGACGTCACCAGCAGGGCCGCGTCGGGCCGCTCGGCCCGCAGGCGTTCCACCAGCGGCAGGATCGACAGGCTCTCGCCGACGCTGGCCCCGTGCAGCCAGACCAGTCGACCTTGCGGGCGCGGCAGGGCTGGCCGGGCCAGGCGCTCGTTCAGGCGGGCCGGATCCTCCTTGCCCTTGGCGGCCCGACGCTTCAGCAACAGGGGCGCGAAGGGCTCCAGCGCCGTCGTGGCGACGCGGTAGAGGGCGAGCGAAAGCGGAAGGCTCACACCACGTCCGCTGGCGCCAGGCGGCAGGCATGGGGGCCGGCGCTGTGCTCGATCTGCACCGTGGCGTGGCCGATCTTGAACTGGCTGTTCAGCGCCGCGCAAACCTCGTGCAGGAAGTCGTCGTGATCCTCGCCGACGGGGCGGACCACGTGGGCGGTCATGGCCGTCTCGGTCGTGCTCATCGCCCAGATGTGCAGGTCGTGCACCTCGACAACGCCCGGCCGGGAGGCCAGCCAGTCGCGGACCTTGGCGGGGTCGATGCCGCGCGGAGCGGCGTCCAGGGCCATGTCCAGCGAGTCGCGCAGCAGGCCCCAGGTGCCCAGGACGATCACGGCGACGATCAGCAGGCTGGTCACCGAGTCGATCCATAGCCAGCCGGTCAGCATCATCAGCATGGCGGCCAGCACAACCCCGGCCGACACAGCGGCGTCGGAGGCCATGTGCAGGAAGGCGCCGCGGGCGTTCAGGTCATCCTTGGAGCCGCGCATGAACATCAGGGCGGTGGCGGTGTTGATAACGATGCCGATGGCCGCGACGATCATCACCGGCCCGCTCTCGACCGGAGTCGGGGCGGCGAAACGACGGATGGCTTCCCAGGCGATGGCGCCGGTGGCGGCCAGCAGCAGGGCGGCATTGGCCAGCGAGGCCAGCACCGTGCCCTTGCGCAGGCCATAGGTGTGGCGACCACTCGGCGCGCGCTTGGCCAGCGTCGCCGCCCCCCAGGCCAGGATCAGGCCCAGAACGTCCGACAGATTGTGGCCGGCGTCGGCCAGCAGGGCCAGGGACTGGGTCAGCAGACCCGCCGCGAACTCGACCAGCACAAAGCCCAGGTTCAGCGCGGTGCCGATGGCGAAGGCGCGGCCGAAGTCCTTGGGGACGTGATGGTGATGGCCGTGCCCATGGCCGTGCGAATGGCCATGCCCGTGGTCGTGAGCGTGGTCATGTCCATGAGCGTGATCATGGTGATCGTGCGAGTGGCCCGAATGGTCGTGCGGCATGGCCCTACATCCCACCATGGGCGGGTCGGATCAATGTTTCCCATCATCCGATCTTCCCGGCGAAGGCCGGGACCCAGATTCATCCGGGAAGTTTGGGGCTGATGCGCCTTCGGTCCGAACCACGGTCGCTGAGGTTTGCGTGCTCGATCTGGGCCCCGGCCTTCGCCGGGGAGAGCGGATTTAAGAGGAAGGAGGGGGAGCCCCGTCCATCTCCCCTACCAACGTTTCCGCCCGGCGCGACACGGCCGACAGGCGCTCGCCCCAGGCCTCGGCCAGGGCGTCAGGATCGTCGTCCCGGCCGGCGGTGGCCGGACCGTCCCAGACCATGGCGGCCCGGGCGAAGGGCAGGGGGATGATCGTGCGGTCCCAGGTGCCCAGACGCAGGCAGGGCTTCATGGCCACGCCGACGAACAGCACCGGCGCGCCGCTGACCCGGGCCAGGGCCACGGCCCCCTTCTGCAGCACCTCGACCGGGCCGCGGGGGCCGTCGGGCGTGATCGCCATGGCCCCGCCGTCCTTCACCCACTTGACCATGTCGCGGAAGGCCTGCTCGCCGCCCTTGTTCTTGGCGGTGTCGGTCTTCTTCAGGGACGAGCCGCGAATGGACGGCAGACCCAGGCGGGCGATCACCCGGGCGATGAACTCGCCGTCGCGCGACTGACTGACCAGAACCCGGATCTCCGGCTTGTCGGCCCCTTGCGGCCAGGTCGCCGGACCGACGGGAACGCGCGAGTGCCACAGGGCCAGGATCACACCGGAGCGCTGCGCCAGAGCCCTGGCCTGGACGTTGGTCGCGATCTGCTGACCCTCCCGCGTCCAGCGCAGGGTGCGATAGGTCAGGGCCAGATAGCCCGACATCAGATTGACCAGCAGGCTCATCACCCACGGCGAGCGCAGTGGCCTCACGCGGCGTCCTCCGGCGCATGGTCCAGGTCCTGGGCCTTGGCGAGGCGGGCATAGAGGCCCTTGGCGCGCACCAGTTCGGCGTGGGTTCCGGTCTCGATCACCTGCCCCTTGTCGATCACATAGATGCGGTCGGCGCCCTTCACGGTCGACAGGCGGTGGGCGATCAGGATGGTGGCGCGGCCGGCCATCAGCCGCTCGAGGGCGATCTGGACCTGGGCCTCGCTTTCGGTGTCGAGCGCGCTGGTCGCCTCATCCAGCAGCAGGATCGGGGCGTCCTTCAGGAAGGCGCGGGCGATGGCGATGCGCTGGCGCTGGCCGCCTGACAGCCGCGCGCCGGCCTCGCCGACCCCGGTGTCATAGCCGTCCGGCAGGGCGCTGATGAAGTCGTGGGCGGCGGCCTGCTGGGCGGCGGCGATGATCTGCTCTTCCGTGGCCTCGGGCCGGGCATAGGCGATGTTGGCGCGGATGGTGTCATCGAACAGGAACGGCTCCTGGGTGACCAGGGCGATGCGGTCGCGCAGGGAGGCCAGGGTCACCGAGCGCACGTCCAGGCCGTCGATGGTCACCGCGCCGGCGGTGACGTCATAGAAGCGCGGGATCAGGTTGAGGATCGAGCTCTTGCCGCCGCCGGACGGACCGACAAGGGCGACCGTCTCGCCGCGCCGGGCCTGCAGCGAGACCTCCGTCAGGGCCGGGATGTCGCCGCCATAGGAGAAGCTCACCCCCTCCAGGGCGATGGCGCTGTCGCCGTGCGGCAGGGGGCGGGCGTCGGCGGGATCGATGATGGTCGGGGCCACGTCCAGCGCCTCGAACAGCCGGCGGGCGGCGGTCAGGCCCTCGCTGAACACCGTCTGCAGATTGGCGACCTGGCGCAGGGACTGGGCGGCCATCAGCAGGGCGCTGAGAAAGGCGAAGAAGGCGCCGGCGGTGATGTCGCCGGTCGTGGCGCGCCAGCCGGCATAGACGAAGACGCCGGCGGTGATCAGGGTGGTGAAGGTCTCGGTGGCCGGGGCGGCCATGGCCCGGGCGTTGGAACCCTTGATCAGATGATGCTGGCGGCGGTCGACCACGGCGGCGACCCGGGCCTCCTCATAGGCTTCCCGGTTCTCCATCTTGACGATCTTGACCCCGTCCAGGCTCTCCATGATCGCGGTCGACAGGTTGGAGGTCTCGCCCATGGCGCCCTTGGCGGCCTTGGTCGTCTTCCTCGAAAATTGCCGCATGATCAGGCTGGCGACCGGGGCGATGACCAGCACCCCGGCGGCCAGGAGCGGGTCCAGGCTGAACATCACCGCCAGGGCCCCGACCACGGTCAGGAACTCGCGGGTATAGTTGACGACGCCGCTGGTGGCCGCCTCGCGGATCAGGCTGGCGTCGTACAGCACCGAAGAGACATAGGAGCCCGAATGGGCGGCGCGCAGCCGGGCCAGGTCCGAGCGCACCAGCTTGCCGAACAGCTGCACCTGAACATCGCCGACCACGCCATTGCCGATCCGGTTGATGAAGGTCGCCTGCAGCACCTGGAACAGGCCGCGCAGGATGGCGATCACGGCGATGGTGGCGGGAATGGTCAGGATCGCGCCGGGGCGCGGGTTGGTGATCAGCTGATCGACGGCCGGCTGGATCATCCGCGTCAGCTGGGCGCTGAGCCCGGCCACGATAGCGGCGCTGACCAGCGAGACGCTCAGGCCCTTCCAGCGCGGCTGCAGATAGTCGCGCCAGATCCGCATCGCGAGGGCGCGGTTGGTCGCTTGCGGCGGGGCGGCGTCAGTCATGGGCGAGGGGTCGGATGTCACGGGCGGACTGTCAAGGACGCGGGCGCATCACCAGGCGTGGAAAATCCGCCTACGTTTTGCAATTGGCGGCGGTCCATCCTACCTAGGCGCGGACTTTGAGGGGATCGCCACTTGGCCGGATTCGACCTTTCCACCCGCTGGGGGCGGCTGCGCACCTATCTCCACTATTTGTGGAACGACCACGCCTATCTGCGGGTCGGCTTCTCCAACGCCCACTGGGTCAGCCCCGAGCTAGTGCGCGCCAACCAGCCCTGGCCGTTCCAGCTGGCCTGGTGGAAGAAGCGGGGCATCAAGACCATCGTCAATCTGCGCGGCGGGTTCGACGGCAGCTTCTACGCCCTCGAAAAGGACGCCTGCCAGCGGCTGGGCCTGAACCTGGTCGATTTCACCATCACCTCGCGAGAGGTCCCGATCCGCGAGCGGGTGCGCGGGGCCAAACTCTTGTTCGAAACGCTCGAATATCCGGCCCTGATCCACTGCAAGTCGGGCGCTGACCGGGCCGGGATCATGAGTGTGCTCTATGCCCACTATCGCCTTGGCCTGCCGATCCGCGAGGCGATGAAGGAGCTGTCGCCGCGCTACCTGCACATCAGGGCCGGCAACACCGGGGTGCTCGACTATGTGTTCGAACAGTATCTGGAGCGCGGCGAGCCCAAGGGCTTGAGCTTCACCGACTGGGTCGAGAGCGACGACTACGATCCCGTGGCGATGAAAAAGACCTTCCGGGCCGGGATGCTGGGCAAGCTGCTGACCGACAAGCTGCTGCGTCGGGAGTAGGGCTGGCGACTTGCCCCCTCCGCGCCTTCGGCGCTCCTCCCCCGTAGGGGGAAGACGACCTCATCTGCCCCCTACGGGGGCGGACGACCGCGCAGCGGTCAGGTGGGGGCGAGTATCAACCCGCCCCGCGACCATCAACCCAGGCTCGGATCCATCAGCTTGTGGGCGTGGATGATGAAGTAGCGCGCGTGGGCATTGTCGACCGTGGCCTGGGCCTTGGCCTTCCAGGCCTTGTGGGCGTCGCTATAGGTGGCATAGGCCCCGACAAACTCGACCTGGGAGAGATCGCGGAACTCGATGTCGGAGACATCCTTCAGTTCACCGCCGATGACGAGATGGAGAAGCTGCTTGTCGGGCATGAGGGGGCACGTTCCTGCGAGGAATTGTCGTTAGGGAAGGTCGATATGCCCGACACGGTTAAGGATCAATGGCGCAAGCGTCGCATTGGCGCAAACCAGGCTCGGAACCAGCGGAATAGGGCGATTATAGCTGAAGCCCTGACCTTTATGGTCCGTCAGCCACGCGCCGGTCTCGGCCCGGATCAGGTCGGCGGCGGCTACATCCCACTCGCTCTTGGGCGACAGGGCGATAGCGGCGTCGAAGGCTCCGGCGGCCACCAGGCAGATGCGATAGGCGATCGAATTGCGGGCCTCGATGCGCATCGGCGGCCAGGGCGTGCGCCAGCCCGGATAGGCGAACATCTTGGCGTCGCCCAGCATGGCCGCGCCGTCGAGGCTGGCCGTCAGGCTGGGGGTGATCGGCGCGCCGTTCAAGGTGGCCCCGCCGCCGGCCAAGGCGGCATAGGTCTCGCTCAGGGCGGGGGCATGGACCACGCCCGCGACCGGCTTGCCGTTCTCGACCACGGCGATCGAGACGGCGAACCACGGCTTGTCCTTCATGAAGGCGGCGGTGCCGTCGATCGGATCGACCACAAACTGGCGCGTCGTGGTCAGGCGAGCCGGGTCGTCGATCGTTTCCTCCGACAGCCAGCCATAGTCAGGCCGGGCGGCGCGCAGCCGATCCTTCAGCAGGGTATCGACCGCGAGGTCGGCGTCGGTGACCGGCGAGCCGCCCTCCTTGGACCAGATCTTCAGACCACCGGCCCGGGCCTTGAGGGCCAGTTCGCCCGCTTCCCGTGCGGCGTCGAGGATCAGGTCCAGATCGGTCATTTGCCGGCGATCGCCAGCCCATCGACCAGGATGGACGGCGCGTTGTTGGCGCCGCGCATCTCCAGGTCCGAGCCGGGGATCAGACGGGCATAGATGTCGATCAGGTTGCCGGCCACGGTGATCTCGGTGACGGGACCGGTGATCTCGCCGTTCTCGAACCACAGGCCCGAACAGCCCACCGACCAGTCGCCGGTATTGCCGTTCAGGGATGGGCCAAACATCGAGGTGACCAGCAGGCCGGTTCCGGCGTCGGCCATCAGGCCTGCCTGATCGCGCGTGCCGGTCGACAGGGTCAGGTTGCTGGTCGAGACGCCCGAAGGACCCGCCAGGCCGCGCGAGGCGTGGCCGGTGGTTTCCAGGCCCAGCTGCCTGGCGCTGCTGGTATTGAGCAGCCAGGTGGTCAGCATGCCGTCGTCGATCAGGGCGCGGCGCACGGTGGGCACGCCCTCGTCGTCAAAGGGCGAGGAGCCCAGGCCGCGCACCCGGTGCGGATCCTCGACCAGGCTGACGCCCCGGGCGAAGACCTGCTGGTTCAGCTTGTCCTTCAGGAACGAGGAGCCGCGGGCGATGGACGGACCCGAGATGGCGCCCAGCAACGGGCCGATCAGCGACATGGCCAGGCGATTCTCGAAGATCACCGGGGCGGTGGTCGAGGCGATCTTCCTGGCGTTGAGGCGGGCTACGGCAGAGCGGCCGGCCTCGTGGCCAATATCGCCCGCGCCGGGCAGGTCAGCGAAGTGACGGGCTGAACGGCCTTCGCCGCCCCGCTCCATGCCCGCGCCCTCGCCGGCGATGGCCGAGCAGGACAGCGAGTGGCCGGTGGCGGCGTGGCTGCCGGAGAAGCCGTCGCTGGTGACCAGCCGCCAGGAGGCCGAGCTCCAGCTGGCGGAGCCGCCGTCTGAATTGGTCACGCCCTCGACCGAGCGCGCGGCGTCCTCGGCCAGGCGGGCCTGGGCCTCCAGCGCCTCGGCGGCAGGCTCATAGGCGTCGATCAGGTCGAGGTCGGGGAACGGCCCCTTGGCCAGGCGCTCACGCGGGGCCAGGCTGGCATAGGGGTCTTCGGGAGCCAGGCGGGCCATGGCCACGGCGCGTTCGATCAGCTTGGCGCGGGCGTCGCTGGAGATGTCCGAACCGGAAACCGTGGCGCTGCGATTGCCGACGAAGACGCGCAGACCCAGGTCCCGGGCCTCCTCGCGCTCGACTTCTTCCAGCTCGCCAAGGCGAACGCTGACGGAAAGGGATTGCCGTTGGGCAAAGACAGCCTCGGCCGTATCGGCGCCGGCCTTGAGCGCGGCCGAGACCATGTCGCTAAGCAGATTATCGTCCATGGGGTCTTATGGACGAGGGCGGCGCCCCCGGGCAAGGCGGCTCTCGCCGCATCAGGCGATGGCGTAGAACAGCAGGGCCACGCCGACGAAGATATAGGCCAGCCAGGTCGCCACCATGCCAATGGCCCGGGGGATCGAGGCGCCGCCGCTGTTGGACAGGCCCACGGCGTGAACCAGACGGCCGGAAAACAGCACGAAGCCCGCCACGTGGATCGCCAGGGGCGGGGCCTCGACCACGGCCAGCACGACGATCGCCATCAGGGCGGTGGGGACGTATTCGCTGGCATTGCCAAAGGCGCGGATGGCGCGGGCCAGTTCCGGAATGCCCTCGTCGCCCAGGGCCACCTTGTGCTTCTGGCGCAGGCGCACGACCAGCAGCGAAAGGGTCAGCATAAGGAAGACATGCAGCCCCACCCAGAGGGCGGCGGCGTGACCCGAAGTGATCGTATCCATCAGAGAACCTTACAATATCAGCCACGCCGGGCGCGCGAGGCGGCATAAAAGCCCTCTCGCGCGCCGGCATGCAAGCGATCTGCTCTAATGGGCGAGTTCGCGCGCGATCGGATAGAGCAGGTGGCGGTCGTCATAGAAGGGCGTGCGGCGATAGAACCAGCCAAGGCGCGCTTGCGGATCGGCGGCGAATTTCGGCTCGGCGACCAGCTTGGCCTCGAACTCGGCCTTCAGCGCGGGGTCGGCCGCCAGCATCTTTTCGGCGAGCGGGGCGATGGCATAGCCCTCGATGTACTCGACGCGGCTGAGCACTTCGGGGACCATGCCCCAGGCGAAAAAGCTCTCGCTGGACTGCGGCTCCAGCAGCAGCACGGCCAGATCGCCCAGCGGCTGGTCGGTCGGCACGCGCACCGAACCGGCCGGGAAGGTCCAGTCGCGGGTTTCCGGCGTGGCTTTTGTGACGCTGATCTGGACGTGACCTTCATTGGCGCGGGTCGCCAGCTTGGGGTCGGTCAGACGCAACATTTCGACCGACAGGGTCCTGGACGCGCTCAAGGGCTCCACCATCAGCCCGTGCAGTTTCAGCCGTTCGATCAGGTCCTTGCGATAGCTGGGCACCCAATAGGCGACCGGCCGCTTCAGGGTCAGGGTCGGGCGTGAGCCGTAGAAGGGCAGGGACCAGACCTGCGGATCGGGCTGGCCCAGCCAGTGGATCTCGGTGCGGCCGGAAGCCGGGCTCTCATAGGTCTCGTACAGGATGCCCTTGAAGGCGCGCGTGGCGCTGGGCTTGTCCTCGGCGACAAAGTTGACCGGGATTTCGGCCGGGCGCAGGGCGCGGTCCTGATGGATGGCGGCGCGCAGGCTGTCGCCCTTCTGCGCCAGCAGCTTCATCGCCGTTTCCAGGAACACGTAGGTTCCCAGCACGCGCTGGGCGTGGGGCTTGAGGCTGTGGTTCTCGATCAGGATGGTCGGGATATGGGCCGCCGAGCCCCAGCCGTTCGAATACCGCTCGCCCAGACCGCCGTCCGACAGGCCGGCCTTGGGGCCGTGCTCGTCGATGCCGAACACCAGCTCGCCGGGAATATGGCCCTGGGCTTCCAGGCCGTCGTTGATCGCCGGCTTGAACGTCGCGTCCAGCCATTTGGCGATCGCCGGCGATCGTGACCAGACGCCGTCTTCGCCATTGTAGCCGTAGGTGACGTCGTACTGGTAATCCATGCCGTCGGTGACGTGGATGTCGACATAGAGGTCGGGCCAGTAGCGGGCCTGCAGGGTCTTGAGCGCCTGCATCTCCGGCTGATCCAGCTTCATGAAGTCGCGATTGAGGTTCTGGTTGGTCGCCGTGTTGCGCCAGCCCTGTATGCGCGGTCCGCGCTGGTTGGGGCGGCTGTAGGCGCCGGAACGCTCGTGGCCGTCGACGCTGAGGATTGGGATCAGGATCAGGTTGACCTTGTCTAGCAGGCCCTCCTTGCCGTTGAACGCGATGTCGCGCAGCAGCATCATGCCCGCGTCCTTGCCGTCGATCTCGCCCGGATGGATGCCGGCCTGAGCCAGCAGCAGCGGCTTTTTCGGATCGAGCTTCGCGCCATCCTTTGACGCGATCACCGCATAGATCGGCCGGCCTTCCGGCGAGACGCCGAACTCTTCGATGCGGATCAGGCTTGAGGCCTTGTCCAGCCGGTCGAACCATTTGCGGGTGTCGACATAGTTGGGGCTGAAGTCATGTTCGGGATCGGCCTCGAACGCCGTCACCCACGGATCGGACGTGTCGCGCAGCAGCGCCTGGCTGGCGCCCTGCCACTGCGGCGCGGGCGGCAGGAAGGCTTCGTCCCAGGGGGCTTTGGCGGGTGGGGTCTGGGCCATGCTGGTGCTCGTCATCAGTGCTGCGGCGAGGGCCGCCAGGGTTAGGTTCCGCATTCTCAACGCCCCATGTCGTCAGATCAGGTCTTCCAGATGGGCTTGCCGTCACCCGGCAGGCCCAGCCGGCCCCACATGTCGCTGACCCTGTCGACCACGGCCTGATCCATGCGGATCTCCTGGCCCCATTCGCGATGGGTTTCAGGCGGCAGCTTGTCGGTGGCGTCCAGGCCGATCTTCGACCCCAGGCCGCTCTCGGGGCTGGCGAAGTCGAGATAGTCGATCGGCGTGTGCTCGATCACCGTGATGTCCCGCGCAGGGTCCATCTTGGTGCTGATCGCCCACATGACGTCCTTCCAGTCGCGGGCATTGATGTCGTGGTCCACGACGATCACCCACTTGGTGTACATGAACTGGCGCAGATAGCTCCAGACGCCCAGCATCACCCGCTTGGCGTGGCCGGGATAGGCCTTCTTCATCGAGACCACGGCGATGCGATAGCTGCAGCCCTCGGGCGGCAGCCAGAAGTCGACGATCTCGGGGAACTGCTGGCGCAGCAGCGGGATGAACACCTCGTTGAGCGCCTCGCCCAGCACCGAGGGCTCGTCCGGCGGCCGGCCGGTGAAGGTGGTCAGGTAGATCGGGTCCTTGCGCATGGTGATCGCCGTCACCTGGAAGATCGGGAACTTCTCGACGCTGTTGTAATAGCCGGTGTGGTCGCCATAGGGGCCCTCGTCGGCATATTCGTCGAGCAGGACATGGCCTTCGAGCACGATCTCGGCGTGAGCGGGCACCATCAGCGGCACGGTCTTGGCGGCCACGAGGTCGACCTTGGCGCCGCGCAGCAGGCCGGCGAACTGGTATTCGCTCAGGGTGTCGGGCACCGGCGTGACGGCGGCCAGGATGGTGCCGGGGTCGGCGCCCAGCACGGCGCAGGCGGGCAGGGGCTCGCGCTTGCCCGCCTGCTTGTGGCGGGCGTAGTGCTGGGCCCCGCCGCGATGGGCCAGCCAGCGCATGATGCAGCGGTCCTTGCCGATCACCTGCATGCGATAGATGCCCAGGTTGAAGTCGTCCTCGCGATCCTTGCCGGGGCCCTTGGTGACGATCAGCGGCCAGGTGATCAGCGGCGCGGGCTCGCCGGGCCAGCAGGTCTGGACGGGCAGTTTCGACAGGTCGATCTGGTCGCCGGTCAGGACGATCTCCTGCACCGGAGCCTTTTTCACCGTGCCCGGCCGCATGGCCATGACGGTCTTGGCCAGGGGCAGCATGTCGATGACGTCTTTCAGGCCCTTGGGGGGCTGAGGCTGGCGCAGGAAGGCCAGAAGCTCGCCCACTTCGCGCAGTTCGCCGGCGGTGGTGCGCGGCTCGCCGCCCAGGGTGACGCCCATGGCCACCCGCTTGACGGTGCCAAACAGGTTGGCCAGGGCCGGCATCGGCGAGCGCGTGCCGTCGGGCATCAGCACATGTTCGAACAGCACCGCCGGGCCGCCCGTGGCCAGCAGGCGGGTCTGGATCTCGGTCATCTCCAGCACGGTGGAGACCGGCTCGGTGACCCGAACCAGTTCGCCCTTGGCCTCGAGGACGTCGATGAATTCGCGCAGGGACCGATAGGCCATGAGGTGCTCCTTGGAGGCCGGAACCTAGTGGTTTTTTCGGCCTTGGCTACGCCTTGCCCAGGGCCTGCAGCAGGATTCCGCGGATGCGGGTCAGATGCTCGGGCGTCATCTCGCCCAAGGAGCCGCGCCGGTCCGGCGGCAGGTGGGCGACCGGGTCGCCGTCGGTCTTGAAGACGAAGTGATCAAAGACGTCGCGCCAGATCGCCCGCTCGCTGGCGGACATCTCGCGGATCGAGGCCATGGCGTGCAGCAGGGCCTCCAGGGGGCGGCCCAGAACCGCGCGGGGCTCGGCCCACCAGTAGTTGATCAGCACCGTGAAGGGGTCGAGCGACTCGACATTGTGGAACCAGAAATAGGGGATGTAGATCGCATCCCCGGGCTCCAGCTCGGCGACCTGGGCGGTGGTCCAGGCCTCGGCGAAGCGCGGATAGCGGCCAAGATCGGGGGCGGCGATGTCCACCATGCTGACCGGCGGGCCGGCCGGGGTGAACTCCAGCGGTCCCAGATAGAGGTTCTTCAACTGGTCGGGCGGGAACAGGGTGAAGCGCCGCCGGCCCGCCACCGCGCAGGCGATATTGTAGTTCATGTCGAAATGGGTCGCGGTGGTGATCGCATTGCCGATCCAGATCCGGGGACCGACCGTTTCCTCGAGCAGCGGCTGGGGATTGGCGGCGGTGAAGCCGGGCAGGGCGCTGGCGGTCGGGGTGGACTGCACGGCCAGGGCCGGGGGCTCGGCGGCGTCGCGGAACGACAGCAGGGCCCCCAGGGCCTCGCGCAGGGGCACGGTACGGCGACGGAAGTTCAAGCCGTCCAGACTGTCGGTATAGAAGAACCGCCCACCGATCTCGGGTCCGCCGTGCAGAATTGTGACCGGCCCGCCGGCGTCCAGACCCAGTAGGTATTCGGCCATGGCCTGTTCGGAGACCTGACCTGCCGCCACGGCGGGCCAGTCGGCGATCAGACCTTTCAGAACGGCGGGCTGGCCGGCCGGCACGATCTGGTCGCGGAAGATCTCGCGGTTGACGCCACGCCATTCGGCCGTTCGGAACGGAGCGGGACCCAGGGTCATCGGCTAGTCCGCGACCGCCAGATCATCGGCATGGATCATCGGGCCTTCGGTGAAGCCCAGTTCGGCCTCGATGGCGTCCGAGCGCAGGCCGGCGATGCGGTGGGCGTCGGCGCTGTCATAGCGGATCAGGCCCCGGGCCACCTCGCGGCCGGTCTCGTCGCGCACCCGAACGGCGTCGCCCTTGTCGAAGGGCCCTTCGACGGCGCGGACGCCTGCGGCCAGAAGGCTCTTGCCCTTGGCCAGGGCGGCGGCGGCGCCGGCGTCGACCGACACCCAGCCCTGCGGGGCGAGGCTGCCGGCGATCCAGGCCTTGTAGGCGGCGGCGGGGCTGGCGCCGGCCTCGATCAGGGTGGCCTTGCCGCCCTCCTCGATGGCCTTCAGCGGGTGAGGGCGCGAGCCCAGGGTGATCAGGGTGGCGCAGCCGGCGGCGCGGGCGATGCGGGCGGCGGCGATCTTGGTGGCCATGCCGCCGGTGCCGACACCCGAGGCGGCGTTGGCGCCCCCGGCCATGGCCTCGATCTGCGGCGTGATCTCGGAAATCGTCGCCAGATGGGTCGCGCCGGGATCGCGGCGGGGATCGGCGGTGTAGAGCCCGTCAATATCGGACAGCAGCACCAGCAGGTCCGCTCCGGCCAGCTGGGCGACGCGGGCGGCCAGGCGGTCGTTGTCGCCGTAGCGGATTTCCTCGGTGACGACCGTGTCGTTCTCGTTGACCACCGGCACGACGCCCAGACCCAGCAGGGTCTCGACCGTGGCGCGGGCGTTCAGCCAGCGGCGGCGGGTCTCGGTGTCGTCGCGGGTCATCAGGATCTGGGCGACGCCGATCTCGTGCGGCTCGAAGGCTTCTTCCCAGGCCCGCATCAGCAGCGACTGGCCGGCCGCCGCGGCGGCCTGCTTTTCAGGCAGGGTGAGCGACTTGCGACCGGTCAGGCCCAGGCGACGGCGGCCCAGAGCCACGGCGCCGGATGAGACCACCACCACCTGCTGACCCCGGGCGCGCAGACGCGCGGCGTCGTCGCAGAAGGCCTTCAACCAGGCATGGTTGGCCGCGCCGGTGTCGGCGTCGACCAGCAGGGCCGAGCCGACCTTGAAGACGATGCGCTTTGCCGACGCCAGGGGCCCGGCGGCAGCCTGGCTCACGGCTTCCAGCCCCCGGGGGTCTCCGGGATGTGATCTTCTTCCTCGTCGATTTCCTCGACCTCGTCGCCGCGACGGACGCGGACCTCGCGATAGGCGGCGCGGAGCATTTCCTTGACGCCCTTGCCTGAGACGCCGGAGACGAGGCGCGGCGTGACGCCGGCCACGGCCTCCAGCTCGGCTAGTTTCTCGGCGATCGTGTCTTCGTCGAGGGCGTCAACCTTGTTCAGGGCCAGGATCTCGGACTTGTCGCCCAGCTCGTCGCCATAGGCTTCAAGCTCACCCCGGATGGTGGTCCAGGCGCCGGCGACGTCGTCCTGGGTGGCGTCGACCAGATGGATCAGCACCGCCGAACGTTCGACGTGGCCCAGGAAGCGGGTGCCCAGACCGGCGCCTTCCGACGCGCCCTCGATCAGGCCGGGAATGTCGGCCAGCACGAACCGTTCGCTGGTCGACAGGTCGACCACGCCCAGGTTCGGCGTCAGGGTGGTAAAGGGATAGTCGGCGATCTTGGGCTTGGCGGCCGTGGCGGCAGCCAGGAAGGTCGACTTGCCGGCGTTGGGCAGGCCCACCAGACCGACGTCGGCGATCAGCTTGAGGCGTAGCCAGACCCAGCGTTCCTCGCCTTCCTGGCCGGGATTGGCGTATTTCGGGGCCTGATTGACCGGGCCCTTGAAATGCAGGTTGCCCCATCCGCCGTTGCCACCCTGGCACAGGCGCACCATCATGCCGGCCGTGTCGAGGTCGGCGATCAGGGTTTCCTTGTCCTCTTCCAGCACCTGCGTGCCGACGGGGACCTTCAGGGTGATGTCGCCACCCGCCGCGCCATGGCGCCCGCGGCCCATGCCGTGGATCCCGGTCTCAGCCTTGAAGTGCTGCTGGTAGCGGTAATCGATCAGGGTGTTGAGGCCGTCCACGGCCTCAATCCAGATGTCACCGCCCCGGCCGCCGTCCCCACCGTCGGGGCCGCCGTATTCAATGTACTTCTCGCGTCGGAACGAGACCGCGCCGCCGCCGCCGTTGCCGGAGCGGATAAAGATCTTGCACTGGTCCAGAAATTTCATCTGCGTCTTTTGTCGCAAGGCGCCTGCCGCGTCGAGCCGAAATGGCGTCGCAGGCTCCGGGCCGCACGATCAGAACACTGTTCGGTCCTGTGACGAAATGTTAAAACACGTTGTGCGACAAAGGCTCATGCAGCGAAACCACCGTTTTTGGCGCGGTGGACTGGGAGGCTGGCGTTGACGACGACACAGGGCTTTGGAGAGGAACTTGCGAAGGACCTGCGGGACCTGACGCTCCAGACGCTTTGCAAAAAGTACGCTGGTGAGGCCTCGATCCATCGCAACATTCTGATGAGCCGCGGCACGGGCGTGACCGGCACCTGGCGCGACTTCCGCGCTTTTCTCACCGATATCGGCGAGCGGCCTAGCGCCGATCATCTTCTGGTCCTGATCAACCGGCATGAGCGCACCTACGGCCCTGGCCGCGCGCGCTGGATGACCGCCGAAGAGCAGGCGGTCCACGAGGCCGAGTTCGACCGGGAGCGCGCCGAAAAGCAGCGCGAAGAGCAGCTCCTGATGCATCACGCCGCTGCGATGAAGCGCGCCAAGGATCCCAAGGCGGCCTCGTTTGGCCAGTGGACGCCCATGCAGGGCCAGCAGGTGAGCTATGGCGACGTCGCCAAGAAGCTGAACATTCCGATTACGGCCCTGTCCAAGACCATGGCCGATGGCCGCTCGGCCGACGAACTGATCAAGCGCGCCTCGTCAGCCGGCGAACTGATCAATCAGGACGCCACCTGGCTGCCGCCGGACCCCAAGCGCAAGGCGGGCTTCTTCGAAGCCTTCCGGATCTGGCACATGCAGGTCCAGCCGCAGTTCAGCCGCGCCGCGACCCCGACCTTCCTGTTCCTGTATATCGCCCTGCCGGTGATGAAGCAGTGCCGGGACGAGCTGATGGAGCTGGATCTCTGGAACCCGCTGGGTCAGAGGGCGATGAGCGCGCGCGACGGCCACGCCGCATGGAAGAAGTACTGCGAGTTCATGCCCCGGGCGCAGGTGGCGCTGATGGAAATCCCCATCTACGCCACCTATTCGCTGCTCTCGGACCTGGACGCCCTGTGCGAGCGCATCGTCACGGCCGAAAAGCGGTTCCGCGAAGGCGCGCAGAAGGTTATCGCGACCCACCGCGCGGCTTAACCGCTCTCTAGGCCAGCCACACCATCATCCGCGTCGCCGCCGGTTCGCCGCGCGCGACCGACGGCTTCATCTCGACGACGCCCGTATAGAGAAAGCCGGCCTTGATCAGCACCTGGCCAGAGGCCGGATTGTCGGCGAAGTGGCCGGCGACCACCAGCCTCTTGCGCCAGTCCTGTTTGGCCCAGTTCAACGCACCCTGACAGGCCTCGGTGGCCAGACCCCGACCCCAAAAGGGTTTGCCGATCCAGTAGCCGATCTCCAGCTGGCCGTTCGGCGGCGTGAACAGGCCCAGGACGCCAATGACGCCCTCGTCTTCCAGTTCGATGGCGAAGGTGTTGTCGCGGCGGCGATCCTGCGCCTGGCAGCGACCGACGAAATCCACGGCGTCCGCTCGGCCATAGGGCCAGGGCATGCGCGTGGTCATGCGAGAAATCTCACGATCGCCGCCCAGGGCCGCCAGGCGCTGGACGTCGGACATCGCCGGCGCACGCAGCGTGATCCGCCGCGTCTCGATCTGGGGACTAATGTCGATGACGCACATCCGACGCCTCCCGGTTTCTCGGCCCCTCTTTGCTCGGGGACCGTGACGCCGCCATGGCGATTCGGTGCTTCATGGCGTCGCAGGCAAAACAAAAGCGGGGAGCCCGGCGTTTCCCGGACTCCCCGCTTAGGTTCGTCTGTCCGGGTCGTCTTCTCGGCTGAGAAGCACGACCCGAAAAAGTCGAGTGCGTACTACTCGGCGGGTTGCGCCTTGGGCGCTACCGTCACGTAGGTGCGGTCATGCTTCTTGGTCACGAACTTCACCGCGCCTTCGACCAGTGCGAAGAGGGTGTGGTCCTTGCCGATGCCGACGCCGGCGCCGGGCCAGAACTTCGTACCGCGCTGGCGGATGATGATGTTGCCAGCGAGAACCTTCTCGCCGCCGAACTTCTTCACGCCAAGGCGGCGGCCGTCGGAGTCGCGACCGTTGCTGGACGAGCCGCCTGATTTCTTGTGAGCCATCTTGCTCTCCTAATCTCTAGAGGCGCAGCCGCTTAGGCTTCGCCGTCTTCCGGGGCGGCTGCGGCCTTCTTCGGCGCGGCCTTCTTTTTCGGGGCGGCTTCAGCGACCGGAGCGGCCGACTTGGCGACCGGGATCGTGAAGGGGACAGCGGCGTCGCCGAGGCCACGAGCGCGGGCGTTCAGGATAACCTTGGGGGTCAGGTCGATGACGCCGTCCCACTTGGTTTCCGAACCAGCACCCGACACCGAGGTCACACGCACGACCGTTTCGGTCTGGCGGTGGCCGCGTGTGCGGCGATAGCCCTGACGGCGGATCTTCTTAAAGATCTTCACCTTCTCACCCTTGCGGGTTTCGATCAGGGTTCCGGAGACGACAGCGCCGTCCACCGTAGGGGCGCCGACCGTCACGGCCTCGCCTTCGCCAAGCATCAGGACTTCGCCGAAAGAGACTTCCGAGCCCGGTTCACCGTCGAGCTTTTCGACAACCAGCAGATCGCCGGCTTGGACCCGGTACTGCTTGCCGCCGGTTTTGATCACCGCGTACATAGGTTAGCGCCTTAAGAAACGTGCGTTCGCAAAATAGGGAACGCCCGCAAGGAAACCCGGCGGGCGAGGGGGCGGACTTATACAGCCGGTCGATCATGAGTCAACGGTCTGCGACAGATTCCCGACCATGAAACACTGACGGTCCACAGGACGGATTCGGGCTGGAACGTTACAATGTAACAGTATATAGCCGTCAGCGTGAATTCGACCTTCTTCGCCTCTATCGCCGCCACCGGTTTCGTCGTGGCTTTTCTGCATGCGGCCCTGCCAACCCATTGGCTGCCGTTCGTGCTGGTTGGCCGTGCCCAGAAGTGGTCCACGGGTCGTACGCTGGGTGTGACTCTGCTGGCCGGCCTTGGCCACGTAGGCCTGACCATCCTGCTGGGCCTGGCCCTGGTGATCGCGGGCCTGGCCCTGCAGCCCAGCCTTGGCCACGTCTTTCACTGGATCGTCGGCGGGCTGATGGTGGCGGTCGGTATCTTCTATGTGGTGCGCGGGCGTCACAACCATGCCCTGCCCGAGGCCAGCAGGCGCACCTACGGCTCCGACAGGGCGGCTATCGCCGCTTTGGTCACCCTGCTGACCCTTTCGCCCTGCGAGGCCTTCCTGCCCTACTATCTGGCCGGCATGGAGCATGGTTGGCAGGCCTTTCTGCTGCTCAGCCTCGTGCTGATGGTGGCCACGGCCTCGGGCATGCTGATCTTTACCAGCCTCAGCCTGGCCGGCTTCAAGCGGCTGGGGCTGCAATGGGTCGAACGCTACGAGGAAACCATCCTCGGCGCGGCCCTGATTCTGGTCGGTCTGGCTGTGGCCTTCTTCAAGACCTGACAGCAGACTTCCGCCGGGGCGCTTGACCCCCTAAATAGCGGCCATGACCCAGACTCCCGCTCCTACCGGCAAGATCCCCGTCACCGTGCTGACCGGCTATCTCGGCGCCGGCAAGACCACCCTGCTCAACCGCATCCTCACCGAGGCGCACGGGAAGCGCTATGCCGTGATCGTCAACGAGTTTGGCGAGGTCGGCATCGACAACGATCTGGTGGTCGGAGCGGATGAAGAAATCTTCGAGATGAACAACGGCTGTGTCTGCTGCACGGTGCGCGGCGACCTGATCCGGGTTCTCTCAGGCCTGATGAAGCGGAAAGGCGGCTTCGACGCCATCATCGTCGAGACCACCGGCCTGGCCGATCCTGGCCCGGTGGCCCAGACCTTCTTCGTCGACGAGGACGTCAAGGCCCGCACCCAGCTGGATTCGGTCACCGCCGTTGTCGACGCCAAGCACATCATGCTGCGGCTGGGCGACAGCCGCGAAGCCGTCGAGCAGATCGCCTTCGCCGACCAGATCGTGCTGAACAAGACCGACCTGGTCTCGGAAGACGACCTGCGCCATGTCGAGGCCAGGATCCGCCGCATCAATCCGCTGGCCCCGATCCACCGCGCCCAGCGCTCGAACGTCCCGCTGGACGCCATCCTGGGCAAGCACAGCTTCGACCTGGAGCGGATCACCGATCTGGAGCCCCAGTTCCTCAATCCGGCCCACGGCGAAGCTGGCCATGTCCATGATGAGCACTGCAGCCATGACCATGGGCATGACCATGGGCACGTGCACGACGAGCATTGTGGGCATGATCACCACGGTCACGACCATCATCATGGCCATGACCAGGCCAGCGCCATCCACGATGACGGCGTCAAGGGTATCTCCCTGACGCTGGACAAGCCCGTGGACGGCCAGAAGATCACCGTCTGGCTCAACGACCTGCTGGCCCGTCGCGGCCCCGACATCCTGCGCGCCAAGGGCATCATCGACGTCCAGGGCGAGGAGCGCCGCCTGGTCTTCCAGGCCGTGCACATGATCCTGGAAGGCGACTTCCAGCGCCCCTGGACCGACAAGGACAAGCGCTACAGCCGCATGGTCTTCATCGGTCGCGACCTGGACGAGGCCGAGCTGAAGGCCGGCTTCGAGGCCTGCGCCGCCTAACTGGCCCGAGCCTTGCGATCCTCACTCCAGAACACCGGCGTTCCGAGCCAAATTGGAACGCCGGCTTCGAGGAGCGGGGAAGATGACGAAGATTCTCGACGCAACCGGTCGTGTGGCCACGGGTCTGGGCCTGGCCGCCAGCGTGCTGGTGTGGCTGCTGATGCTGCCGCTGTGTGCGGTGGCCTTCGTGCTGGCCTCGGCTTTCGGGCCCCCGACGGACCGTCAGGCTCGGGAAGCTAGCTGACCGCCTCGGCCGCGCGGTCCGGGGGGATCCGCGCGGCGTTCGACTCGGGCGCGCGTTTCGGCGTGACCCAGGGCTTGAGCTTCTGGGCGGGTGTGAAGACGAAGCGATAGCTGAGCTCGGCGAAGATCCACGACAGGGCGACCACGAAGGGCAGGGCCTGCAGCTGGGTGATCCGGGGGGCGTTCTCGATGATTCCCGTGAAGCCCACGATCATGCCGCCCAGGGTCAAGGCCAGCATGTGCCAGAGATAGGCGGCATAGGACCGCCGACCCATCCAGCGCAGCGGCGCGATCTCCAGAAGCTTGACCAGACCGCCCAGTTGCGGGGCGACAACCAGCGGCAGGACGATGCCGACCAGGGCCAGGCCCTGGACTGAATAGCGCAGGGTCTCGCGGAAGACCGGGTCGCGATAGGCCAGGGACGCCAGCATCAGCGCGCAACCGGTCCCGAAGACCAGCCAGGCGCGCCGCTTCACGAAGTTCATGGCTGCGGGCCAGGCGCGGTCGATGACTGCGGCCAGGCAGCCCCAGGCAATCGAGTCGATCCGGCTCTCGGTGGCCTTGTAGGTATAGACCTCGGGCACATGCAGCACGGTCAGGGCGTAGGTTCGCCAGACGGCCGCCCCGATGATCGCCACCAGAAACAGCACAGCCATGCGACGCGGAACAAAGCCGCACAGCAGCAGGGCCAGCGGCATGACGAGATAGAAGTGCTCCTCGACCGCCAGCGACCACAGATGGCCGGTCACGGCGCAGTTGGCGCAGTCGCCCATCCCGCTGATGATGTAATAGTTGGTCCAGTAGGTCAGTCCGGCCAGGGCCTGCAGGGGCTGCATCGGCTGGTTCAGCAGTGGGCCGACGATGAAGGTCAGCACCAGCAGAAGCACCAGCATCTCGGGCAGCAGGCGCAGGGTCCGGCGGCCGTAGAAGCGCAGCAGGTCGACGCCGCCGTTGGCGTCGCGCTCGGCCCACAGCAGGCGGGTGATCAGAAAGCCGCTGATGAAGAAGAAGATGGTCACGCCCATCCCGCCAGGGATCAGATCGCCCAGGCCGACATGGCCCAGGATCACCATGCTGACCGAGGCCGCCCTCAGCCCGTCCAGGCCGGCGACATAGTCCTTGTGATGACCGCTCATGGGCGACCCCTCCGCGCAACGTGCGGTCGAAGCTAAGGCCCTAGTCTTAAAAAAACGGGATCAACGGCCCTGGAGGACGTCGACCAGGGTCCAGAAGGTTTCCTTCGGCTGGCCCATGTCGTCGAACAACAGCGGCTGGTCGGTCTTGTCCTTGACCCAGCTGGCGTTGCGCAGCCACGAGTCGGCGTCGCGGACGCCCCAGATGGTGAAGGCGAACTGCTGCTTTTCGGGCAGGGCGACGAAAGACTCCATCGCCTCGCGATACAGGCGCAGCTGGCTGGCCTGCTTCTCGGCCTTCGATTTCAGGCTGACGCCTTCGGTCTGGAACGAGACATCGATCTCCGACAGGTGGATCGGCAGGCCCAGGCTGGCCAGATCGCGCATGGCCTCGGTGATCTTGCCCGGCGGCAGGTCGACGTCGATGTGGGTCTGGTTGCCGATGCCGTCGATCTTCACGCCGCGCTTCAGCATGTCCTCGATCAGCTTCAGGAAGGTCCGCCGCTTATGCGGCTTGCTCTCCAGATGGTACTCGTTGACGAACAGCAGGGCGTCTGGATCGGCGGCGTGGGCCTCTTCGTGGGCCCGGATGAAGTGGCCTTCCTGCCCCAGATTCTCGGTCCAGAACGATTCGCGCAGGGAAACGCCGTCGTCAGCGACCGGCTCGTTGACCACGTCCCAGCTGCGCGCCAGGCCCTTGTAGCGACCCGCGACTGCCTGGATGTAGCTGGCATAGGCCCTGTCGAAGGCCCGCTTGTCGCCGACCAGTTTCTGGAAGGCGACCGGCTTGTCGATGTACCAGATCAGGGTGTGGCCATGCAGGGCCTGGTTGTTGGCCTTGCAGAAATCGGCGATGCGATCACCGCCCTCGAAGCGCAGGGAGCCATCCTGTTGCAGGATGTACTCCATCTTCATTTCGAAGCCGGCGGTGATCTGCGAGAACTGGCTGCTGGCCGCAGCGTCGAAACCGGGGCGGCCAAACTCGTCCGAGACGATCTCCGTCCCGATCCGGAACGGCGCCAGGTCGCGCAACAATGGTACAGGTCCGTTGCGGACCGGCGAGGCGGGATCGGCCGAAGCGCCCTTGCCGCAGGCGGCCAGCGCCAGGGTCGAGGCCAGCAGCGACCGTCGTGACAGTCGTCCGGCCGCCGGGATCATCGCAGGACGCCGCGCGGTTCGGCGGCGGTGACGGGCGAGTTGACCTGGGCCGCCGCGACGCCCAGGGCGAGGACAGCGAACAGCATGGCGCATTCCGCATAGCGCACGGCCAGGCGGCGCGGGTCGTTGGCCAGGCGCCAGAACCATTCCAGCTTGCCGCGCTGCATCCACTGCGGGGCGCGGCGCGCCTGGCCGGAGATGAAGTCCAGGGCGGCGCCGACGCAGATGAAGCCCACGCCCGGGCAGCGGGCGGCCAGGGCGTCCGCCAGGATCTCCTGCTTGGGCGCGCCCAGCGAGACAAAGCAGATGCGGGCGTCGGAAGCGTTGATGCGCTGGGCCATCGCGTCGAGATCCATGGCGGCCAGCATGGCCGGGCCATTGCCCGCAGGCAACATCGGAGCTTCAGCGCCGGCGATCTTCAGACCCTGGAAGCGCTGGGTGAGCTTTTCGAGCGCGCCGACCTGGGCCTTGGGGCCAGGACCGACAAAATAGACGCCCAGATTGCGCTCAGCGGCGGCGCGGCACAGGGGCTCGACCAGATCGGCGCCCGTGGCGCGCTCCAGCTTGGCGTTCTTGCGGCCGGCCAGCCACACGACAGGCCAGCCGTCGGCGGTAACATAGGTGGCGCGGCGATAGACGGCCCGGAAGGCGTCATTGGAGGCCAGCTTGACCAGATGGTCGAGATTGACGGTGAAGAGCGTAAAGCCTTCGCCGCGCTCGGCGCGACGCACGGCTTCATCGGCGGCGGTGTCCAGGGTCGGCAGGTTGATCCGCACGCCTTCGATCGAAACGCCTTGGGGGGCGGATTTCGCCTGGTTCCACTCGCTGAGCATTCGGCTCTCCCTGGTCTCCGCCGGGGGGCCGCTCCTGTCCGGAAACGGGACGCCCCAGGCCTCTTGGGAGGGACGGTTTCAAACGTCGTGCCGCACGCGACCGCCGGCTCGCCCAGCGCGCGTTTTCTGCTGAAGGGAAGAGCGCAAAGAAAAAACCCCGGAAGCGGTGCTTCCGGGGCTCTTCGAATTTCAGGCTGTCGCCGAAGATCCTTAGTGGATGTCTTCGTTGATCAGACCGACCTTGTACCAGCCGGCGGTCTGCAGCTGGTTCAGCACGCCCATGAAGTCGGCGTACAGCACGTCGGCGTCAGCGCGGATCATGACGCGCTGGTCGTCCTTCGGGCCAGCCTGATCGGTCGCGGTGAACTTGGCGTCCAGATCGAACTCGAGATTGTCGAGGCTGGTTTGCTTGTCCGCGATGAACAGCGCGCCCGACTTCTGGATCGAGATGAACACCGGCTCTTTCGGCTTCGGGGCGTTGGGTGGCGGGATCGTCGCCGGGGGCAGGTCGACCTTGATCGCGACGGTGGCCATCGGCACCGCGACCATGAAGATAATCAGCAGAACGAGGAGGATATCCACGAAAGGCGTGACGTTGATTTCGGAGTTCTGATTCAGGGAGTAGCGACCACCGCCACCACCAGAGAGTTTAGCCGCCATAGCCTGACTGTCTCCCAAGGGCCGCGTCACTCGCGGTCCCGCAATTGTTAGGTCGCCACGTCTGGCTCAGACGGACGAGGAAGTAAAGCCCGACGTGGCGGCGCTATGGCAACTCCTTTTTGAGTCTTTCTGGCCGAACAGTGTTCGCCCCCGTCGGGGCGCCGGACGACGTCGGGCGCCATCCGGCTAGGCGCCAGGGCCCTGTCGGGGTATGGCGCGGGCATGATTTTTTCCTTCGACGCCTTTGTCACCGCTGCCCTTTTCGACCGCGACGGTCGCGCCGCCTTCGCCCTGGGCGACGGCACGGTTCGGCTTGAGGCCGGTGACGGTTATGTCACCGTGGAAGCCCATGGCGGGCCCATGGGTGGCGCGGTTCTGAGCGCCGTGGTGCATCCCTCAGGTCACGGGCTGGTCACCGGCGGCGACGACGGCCGCGTGGTCTGGAGCCGAATCGAGGGGGGCGAGGTGGTCGCCACCGTCCTGGCCGAGGTGAAAGGCAAGTGGATCGAGCATCTGGCCGCCAGTCCCGCCTCGGGGCTGATCGCCTTCACCGCCGGTCGCGAGGCCCATGTGTTGGACATCGCCGATCCCGCCTTTTCCCGAGTTTTCGCCCACGAGAAGACGGTGTCGGGCCTGGCCTTCGACCCCAAGGGTCGGCGCCTGGCCACGGCGGCCTATGGCGGCGCCCAACTGTGGTGGGCCAGGATCGAGCAGCAGAAGCCGCAGATTCTGAAATGGGCCGGCAGCCACATCGCCGTCGCCTTCAGCCCGGACGGCAAGTTCCTGGTCTCGTCGATGCAGGAGAACCAGCTGCACGGCTGGCGTCTGTCGGACGGCAAGGACATGCGGATGGGCGGCTATCCGGCCAAGATCAAGAGCGTGGCCTTCTTCGACAAGGGCGCCCTGCTGGTCACCGCCGGCGCCAACGGCGCGGTGGTCTGGCCGTTCGCCGGGGCCAGCGGCCCGATGGGCAAGGAAGCCGCCGAGATCGGCTTCTCGCGTGATTCGATGGTGGTCCGGGTGGCGGGTCTCGAAGCCCTGCCGGTCGCGTTCGCCGGCCAGGACAACGGCAAGATCTGGGCGGCGCACATGCGCAACGGCCGGATCGAGACCCTGAAGGCCGAGAAGGGCGCCGCGATCAGCGCCCTCTCGGTATCTCCAGATGGTCAGCGCCTCGCCTGGGGCGACGAGGACGGCGAGGCGGGCGTGATCACGATCCCGGACATCACCGGTCCGCGCCAGTTCGCGGGCTAGGCGGCGCTCAGAACCCCTTCAGTTCGCCCCACGCCTCGAACGGGTCGCGGCGCGAGCGCCAGTTGTTCACCGGCGCGGTTTCGTCGCGATAGCCCAGGGCCATGCCGGAAAACAGCATGTGGCCCTCGGGCAGGCCGACATGTTGGTCGACCACCTGGTGATAGTGCGACCAGAACTCCTGGGCGCAGGTGTCTAGACCCCGCTCGACGGCCAGCAGCATCAGGGTCTGCATGAACATGCCCAGGTCGCTCCACTGCGGCGGGCCGCAGCGGCGGTCGACCGAGAAGAACAGCAGCACCGGGGCGCCAAAGCCCTGGCCGTTGCTGGCGAACCACTGGAGACGAGCAAGCTTGTCTTCGCGCGGGATGTTCAGCGCGCCATAGAGGTCCTCACCCACCTGGAAGCGCCGGCTGCGCAGGGGCTCCCACAGGTTGGCGGGATAGACGTCGTATTCGGGGGTGTCGGGCGAGGCCACGCGCTGCTGCATGGTTTCCAGCAGGGCGGCGCGCGGGGCGCCGGCGATGGCCTGAACCCGCCAGGGCTGGAGGTTGCCACCGGACGGCGCGCGGGCGGCGGCTTCCAGGAGCTCGCGCAGCACGGCGGCGTCCACCGGATCGGATTTGAAGGCGCGCACCGACATGCGGCGGTTGACGGCGTCTAGGACATCCATGCCAAAGCTCCCTGGGCAGGTCGATCATGCCCCCGCGACAGGGACGTTGTCAGTCGTTAGCATCCGGCCGCAGCGTCAAGACAAGTCGGTTTGGTGATATTCGGGGGCGATCCGTGAAGCTGGTGCGGAATATCTTTCTGGCGCTGTTCATCGTGCTGGTGGCCGGGCCCGTGCTGGCGGTGATCGTGTTCCGCTTCGTGCCGCCGCCGGTAACGCCGCTGATGATCATCCGCGCCGTCGAGGGCAAGGGCCTGGACCATCGCTGGCGGTCGATCGACAAGGTCTCGCCGGCCCTGCCGCGCGCCCTGATCGCCGCCGAGGACGCCAAGTTCTGCGACCATCATGGCTTCGACTTCGAGGCCCTGCAGAAGGCCTACGCCAATAACGAGAAGGGCCGGAAGATCCGCGGCGGCTCCACTATCAGCCAGCAGACCGCCAAGAACGTCTTTCTGTGGCCGGGGCGCTCCTATGTCCGCAAGGGGCTGGAGGCCTGGTTCACGGTGCTGATCGAGACCTTCTGGGGCAAGAAGCGGATCATGGAGGTCTATCTGAACTCCATCGAATACGGCCCTGGCATCTATGGGGCCGAGGCCGCCTCGCGGCGCTATTTCGGGATCGGGGCCGACAAGCTGTCCTCCGCCCAGGCCGCGCGCCTCGCCGCCATCCTGCCCAGCCCGCTGAAATGGAAGGTGGTCAAGCCGGGGAAATATGTCGCCAAACGCTCGCGCAAGATCACCGCGGCGTCGGGAACCGTGAGACGCGAGGGCCTGGCGGCCTGCGTCGTCTGAAGACGAGACGTCAGGGAAGGACACATCATGCGCGTCGCACCGGGACCCACGCTTGAAACCCAGCGGCTCATCCTGCGTCCCACCGCCGAGGGGGATCTGGAGGGCTGGGCCGGGATGATGGGCGACGCCGAGGCGGCGCGGTTCATCGGTGGCCTGCAGCCCCGTTCCAGCGCCTGGCGCGGCATGGCCTCGATGGCCGGGTCCTGGAGCCTGAAGGGCTTTGGCATGTTTTCGTTGATCGAGAAGTCCAGCGGCCAGTGGCTGGGCCGGATCGGCCCGTGGCAGCCCGAGGACTGGCCTGGAACCGAGGTCGGCTGGGGCCTGACCCGCGCCGCCTGGGGCCAGGGCTATGCCGTCGAGGCCGCGACCGCGACCATCGACTGGGCGTTCGACCAGCTGGGCTGGGACGAGGTCATTCACTGCATCGACCCGGAGAACACGCCCTCCCAGAAGGTCGCCGAGCGGCTGGGCTCGTCCAACAAGGGACGGGGCCAGCTGCCCGCGCCGTTC